>PMIF01000305.1 GCA_003157035.1 Rhodocyclaceae bacterium | reverse complement strand
AACCAGTTCCTGGCCAACATCCGCGAGACCGACGCCATCGTCCATGTGGTGCGCTGCTTTGCCGACGAAAACGTGGTGCACGTGGCCGGCAAGGTCGATCCGCTATCCGATATTGAAGTCATTGACACTGAGCTGGCGCTGGCTGATCTGGCGTCGGTCGAGAAGGCACTGGCGCGCTACACCAAGCAGGCCAAGTCGGGCGGCGACAAGGAGGCGAAGCTGCTGGTCGATGTGCTCGAGAAGTGCCGGGTTCAACTCGATCAGGCGAAGCCGGTGCGGGGGCTTGATCTGTCCAAGGAAGAGTGGGCCAACGTGCGCCCTTTCTTCCTGCTTACCGCCAAGCCGGTCCTCTATGTCGCCAACGTCAAGGACAATGGCTTTGAACACAACCCGCATCTCGACGCGGTGCGGGCGCACGCGGCGACCGAGGGGGCTGAAGTGGTGGCGCTATGCGCGGCTATCGAGGCGGAAATTGCCGACCTGGCAGACGACGAGAAGCTGATGTTCCTGGCCGACATGGGCCTGGCTGAGCCCGGCCTCAATCGCCTGATTCGCACCGGCTACCACCTACTCGGTTTGCAGACCTATTTCACCGCCGGCGTGAAGGAAGTGCGCGCCTGGACCATCCATCAGGGCGACACAGCGCCGCAGGCAGCGGGTGTGATCCACACCGACTTCGAGCGCGGCTTCATCCGCGCCCAGACCATTGCCTTCGACGATTTCATCGCCTGCAAGGGCGAAGCGGGTGCCAAGGAAGCCGGCAAGATGCGCGCCGAAGGCAAGGAATACGTCGTCAAGGACGGTGATGTCCTGAACTTCCTGTTCAACGTCTAGCGGGCCGTTGTCCTGCCAGGTCGATCAGCGTTGGCGGCAGTATGTTGACTATCACTCCCGGTGGCACAGTAAACGTACTGGGATCGAAATTCCTGTCGGCAGCAATGATTTGTACTCTTAGGGGTGCTTTAGCCACGACGGCGCCAGCCGAATTGCCGGCATCGGCAGAATTGCTGCCAGAAGCCAGAGCCGACGACGAATTGAGGGTGGCGTTCTGGGACAATTGAGCAAAGGGAATGGTGCGAGCTGTGCCCGTAGGGAGGTAGGTGGCCGTCAAGGACTTGTTGCCCACCGCGTCTATCCGGAACCTGCCATCCAGCAACGTGCCCTGGGTAACGCTTGTTGTGGCGCCATCGCGCAACAGAATCGCGAACGAGCCCTCTCCCGCTTCCACCAGGCCGACAAAGTCGTATGGTATCGGCGGGAAAGTCGCGGATGATTCTGCTGCGTCTGGCTGACTGCCGGAAGAAGTCCGAATCGCCTGGCTCGTCTGTCCAGAAACGGGAGCCTCGGCATTTGCGGACTGCATGCCGACCAGGGCGACTACTGCAACAAACCCAGACCAAGTTCTGATGGCTATCGATCGCATGAAGTGCGGCTCCCAATGCATGGCCAGCTACAGGGTGATGGTATGGCCTTGGAAGCCGACTTGGCAGGCGGCCGGTCCGGCGGTGCCCGCCTTGGTGAGCCCGAAGGCTACGTCCTGCGTACCGAAAGCCGTGCTGTCAGCGTAGAGCGTCACCGGCTGTGACAACGTCCAGGTGCGATTGCCGTAGATGTCGTTCGGCCCGGGAGTAAGACTCAGCGGCTGTGGCCTTTGCGTGGCGGAACCGCCGCCAGTCGCCTCCGATACCGCCAGGGAAGCGGAGTCGATCGGGTCGATCGACGTGCATCTGACCGACAGGAAGTCGATGACCAAGCGCTTGCCCGCGGGAACCTGGTAGATCGGATTGCCGAAGCTGCCGCCGAACATGGCGGCGACGTTGACCGACGTCAGTACCCGTACCGGCGTGCGGGCGGGATTTTCCACGTCGCGCATCGGGCTGGAATACTGCGCCAATGAGGGGACAGAGAGGGCGCCGAGGAACGCCAACAACAGAATACGGCGAGCAAAACGGATCATCATGATCTCCTTGTCGGTTGGGGGAAGCGGTTCAAGCTCTAGGCCGGACGAAATGGTCGGCCTGAGTCTCAGTAAGGGTAACGAACGCGGTTGGCTGCAAAGGCCAGCGCTAGCAAGGCGGTTGTCATGAGCAGTAAGGACCCGGGCTCGGGGACACTGCCGCCGCCGCCACTGTTGGCTGCCAGCCAGGCGAGGCTGGCGTTGACATAGCCTTGCCCCAGGGCGCTGACCAATGTGGGCGCGGCGCTGGTGGCGGCAGTGAAGCTGTCCAGCACGGAGCTGCCCTGGAAGTCGTTGGCGATGGCGTAGAAGAGATTCGCACTGTCGTCGTAGGCGAGGCCGCCGGTGAACGATTCGCTGCCATCACCCAAATTCGCGCTGACCATCGACAGCGTGGCGATGTCGATGGCGTTGACGATGCTCTGAACGCCAAAGACATCGGCGGAAATTCCGTACAGCTTGCCGTCGTCAGGATTGTAGACAAGGCCGCCGTAGAAGCCGACCCCGATAGCCCCCAGCGCAGTGACGCTGCCGCCGGTGGCGCTGATGCGATTCAGCGTCGCGTTGCCGGAAACGTCGGATGAGACCGCGTAAAAGAAGCCATCGGCGCTGTTGTAGGCCAGCCCGCCCAGGAAACCGCTGCCGAGAGAACCGACGGTACTGTAGCTGCCGCCACCGCCCAGAGTGAACGACACTAGGCTGGAAGAGCCAAAACTGTCATTGGCGACGGCATAGAAGCTGGTGTTGGCGGCACGATAGGCGAGACCGCCATTGAACCCGAGCGAGCCATCGCCGAGCAGAAATTGATTTGCCGTGCCGCCGCTTCCTACTGCATCAAAACTGCGCGGAACATAGTTGCCGTCCGGGCCAACGCTGTAAAGATCGGCAAACGCGTTCCCGGAAATCAGGGAGAGAACAAAGACCGCTACCCCAAGAACCGGCCCACGAAGTAACCCCAAACGAGACCCAAGCATATCCCCCCCTGTTGATTTGTTGGATGAAATTGTTTGTCCTGCCTCAGCAATATCTGAGCCAGTCTGCTAAGGGCCGGATTGCATTGTCGTTGTTGAAGAGAACGACTCTGTTGCGGCGCCACAATGTAATTAATGTCGACACCGCAGAAGACTTGCGCTGGCGATGCCGCCTCGGCGCCCTGGGGCGTCAAGCGCGGTCAATTGACCGCCGACGGTTCAGCGTCTGGATTGCTCGCCGACCTCAGTGCTTCTTCACGAACGTTTCGATATCGCCACCGGGAAATCCGTCGAGCACGAGCTTTCCGGCGGCATTGCGACTGGCACGGATAGGCGTCTCACCGGATAACACGTCCGCTTTGCACTGCAGGTCGAGACTTCGCGAGGAGGCGGGGAACTCGAGCATGAATCGCTTGGCGGCGACCTTTCTGATCACCACGGTTCCGGGACGTCCCTCCCAGGTTCCGACCAAGTCCGAACAATCTTCAACCTGACCGCAAGCCGATACAGCCAGCGCAATCGAAATGGCCCAAATGCTGCGCATTTTTGTTCCTTTCTCGCCTCTGCGAACAACGCCCCCGAACGATTAACGGCCACAATCTCGCGGAAGTTTAGAAAATATATCAATAGTTGGGCCCAAAGGCTTGAAAATTATTCGAATTAGCGCGACGATTCACGCCCGGTGATGCGTACGGCAACCGCAGAGTGTTGGCCGGTCGGGAAGCTGGATGACAGGTACGGGTGATTCGATGGACGCAGTCGGTTTCGATTCGACGACCGGATTTCTGGATCGTGGCGGTTGCCTACGGACGGCCGTTCGGTTGGCCGATGCCAGTCGTAAGGAAAGACAACCGCTTGGCGCCTTATGGCTCGACCTTGATCGGTTCAAGCAAGTTAATGAGTCCTTCGGACATCTCGGCGGTGACGCGGTCATCGGTCGCCTGGCGGCTCAGCTTCGTGACGAGTTTTCCGCGCGTGCCGAGATCTGCCGCATGGGTGGGGATGAATTCGTCTTTCTCGTGCCGAATTGTTCGCGAGCGCAGGCCGAAGAAGTTGCTGGCGACGTATTGCGTGCCGTGTCGCAACCCATAGAACTTGGCAACATACGGCTGCGTCCATCCGGCAGCATCGGCGTGGCGCTCTTCGATCCAGTCGAGGACCCCCTGTCGTTTCTGGAGCGCGCCGATCGCGCGATGATCGAAGCCAAGCGCTTGGGCGGGGGGCGCTATGTGATCTCCGGCGACGAGCGAGTGCCTGGCCGCCTTGGAGTCTTGTTGGCGCGTGAAGAATTGGCGATTGAGAGCAAGATTCACCTGGCGCTGGAAAGTGGCGGCCTGACGCTGCACTACCAGCCGATCATCCACTTCGATGGCAGCATCGAGGCCGTTGAGGCGCTGATGCGCTGCAATGTCGCCGGCGAATCGATTCCGCCGAGCAAGATCATTCCGGTCGCGGAAAAGACCGGCTTGATCGTTCGGCTTGGCGAATGGAGCATGCTCAATGCCGCGCAACACGCCCGGCACCTGAGCGATCTGGGCCTGCCTACCCGGGTCGCAGTCAACGTGTCGCGGGCGCAACTGACAGCGCCGCGTTTCATCGAGGCGCTGTACAGCGCGTTCTACTGCGCCGATATCGCGCCGGAGCTGCTGGAACTCGAGCTCACCGAGTCGTTGTTCATGGATATCTCGGATACGGTGCAGGCCAATTTGCAGGCCGCCAAGAAGGCCGGCGTTTCGCTGGCCATCGATGATTTCGGCACCGGATATTCTTGCCTGGCCGACTTGAAGAATATCCCGGCGAGCAAGCTCAAGCTGGACCGTGCTTTCATTCGCGTGCTGCCCGAAGACAAACGTTCTCTGGCAGTGGTGAGAGCGATCGGCCAACTGGCACGGGAACTCGGTATGATCGTGGTTGCCGAGGGGGTCGAGACGGTAGAGCAATTCGAGCTGCTGGCGGACATCGGCCTCGATGCCGTGCAAGGCTTTCATTGCGCGCGGCCGATGGATGGGCAGGCCCTGGTGGCATGGCTGAGGAACAGGCGATGACAGACAAAGTGTTCTCGGCAGTCACGCTTGGCGACGCAATCGATGTGTCGATCAACGATATCGGCATTCCGCCCCGGCCGGCGATCCTGGACCGCATTGGCCGGGAAATGCATTTACCGGAGCCCGATTTTCACCATCTTGAGCAACTCATCTGCTCCGATGTGGCATTGGCCGCGGGTTTGCTGAAGGTTGCCAATTCGGCCTACTTTGGTTTTCGCACCCGGGCGAGAAACGTCATTCAGGCGCTGACGATGCTCGGCTTGGACGTCACCAGCCGCGCCCTGGCGGGGTTGATCCTGCGCCGCGTCTTCAAGACGGTGCATGGTCTCGAACAGTTCTGGGACTTCTCGGCTCGAGTCGCCCGTACCTCTGGTTGGGTCGCGCAGCAACTGGAACTGCCAGGCATCGTGCCAGCGGATGAGGCCTACACCTTCGGCCTGTTCAGAGATTGCGGCATTGCGATTCTGACCCGCAGGTTGCCCGGATATATCGATGTGCTGCGCCTCGCCGATGCCGACGGGGAAAAGAACTACACTGCCATTGAAGACGCCGCTTGCCCGACCAATCACGCTCTGGTGGGCAGTCTGCTGGCGCAGGATTGGTGGCTGCCTGCCGAAACGTCGCTCGCCATTCGCCATCATCACGATGTCTTGGTGCTCGACCGCGGAGAATCAGTGCTCTCGGCCGCCAGTGGACACTTGATCGCGGTCGCGCAGCTATCCGAACATCTGGTGCAGCGGGCGACGCAACAGTTTCAGAACCGCGAATGGGACAAGCTGGGCGCGGCCTGCCTTCGCCAGTTGAACCTCGACGAAGCGGCAGTCAGCACGCTGGAAAACGACGTACCCCCCGAGGTGGTGGCCGACGGAGTCTAGGCCTTGCCTTCCTCAGCAGCGATTTCCGCGCGCACCTTGTCCATATCGAGCTGACGCACGCCCTCGATCAATTGCTGCAGGGCGGCGGCCGGCAAGGCGCCAGAATCGGCGTAGACGATCACTTTTTCGCGGAAGGCCATCAAGGTCGGGATCGAGCGAATGTTGAATGCCGCGGCCAACTCCTGCTGTTCCTCGGTATTGACCTTGGCGAAAGCAATGTCGGCGTTTTGCTCGGCAGCACTTTCGAACGTCGGCGCGAAAGAGCGACAGGGCGCACACCAGGACGCCCAGAAGTCGATCAGGACAATGGGATTGCTGTCGATGGTGTCCTTGAAGTTGTCTTTGGTAAGCTCGATCGTGGCCATGGCGATCCGTTCGTCCGTCGGTTGATTATTAGGGGATGCTAATGTTACTCGCTTCGCTGTCACGATGCCACCCAAGCCGCCGACTGGCGTGAACTCCTACGTCGGTCGCTTCGCGCCCAGCCCGACCGGTTCGCTGCATTTCGGCTCTCTGGTCGCGGCACTCGGCAGTTGCCTCGAAGCGCGACAGCATGGCGGTCGTTGGTTGCTGAGGATGGAAGACGTGGATCAGCCGCGTTGCTCGGAGGCGGCAGCAGCGGACATTTTGCGTGCCCTGGAACGGCTCGGCTTTTCCTGGGATGGCCAAATAGTCGTGCAGAGCCAACGCACCGCGCACTACCAGCAGGCGCTCGAATTGCTGAAGGCCAACAATCTCGCCTATGCCTGCGGTTGCTCGCGCAAAGAAATTGGCGACTCTGTTATCGCTATCGACGGCGCCGCACGCTATCCGGGTACTTGCCGCGCAGGACTGCCGGTCGGGAAGTTTGCACGGGCCTGGCGACTGAAGGTCGCCGACGCCGAGACCGCCTTTGACGACGGCGTCCAGGGCCGAGTCGTGCAGAACCTTTTTCGTGATGTCGGCGATTTTGTTCTATCGCGCGCCGACGGCTATTTTGCCTATCAACTCGCGGTGGTGGTCGACGATGCGGAGCAAGGTATTACGCACGTCGTGCGTGGCGCCGACTTGCTGGATTCGACACCGCGGCAGATCTGCCTGCAGCACTGCCTGAACCTGCCGATGCCGAACTACATGCACTTGCCGGTGGCGTTGAATGGCCGAGGCGAGAAGCTCTCCAAGCAGACCGGTGCCCAGCCAATCGACCCGCAGCGGCCAACCCAGGCGATTGCTGCGGCACTCGACTTTCTGGGTCAGCGGCCGCCGCCGGATCTTGCAACCGCTTCGCTTGCTGACGCGTGGCGATGGGCGCGGGAACATTGGCAATCGGCCATGATCCCGCGCTGCCGGGGCATCAGAACGGAATGGTGACACCCAAGGAAAGGGACTGCTGGTTGCCGCCCGACCGGTCAACGGTCGAGGTCACACCGACATGCGCCAGAGCCTTCTGAAAGCCCATGGTGGCACCGACGGCAAGTAATCCATAGCCGTCGGCATTGCCGCCATAAGGCACGGTGAAACTGAATGGCGTGCCGGCGAGTCCGGTGGCCACCGTGCTGTCGATCGCTTTGTGTTCCTTCTCGTGGGTCAGACGCGCGTAGGGCGAAACCACACCCCAACCGGTGGCGAGCTTCCATACAGCTTGCCAGCCGATGCGGTGACGCAGCGAGTCGCGTGACTGAGATGCGTAGCTCAGGGACGATACGCCGGCTTCGTCAAATGCGTCGATGTCGGCCTTCGAGATCATGAGGTCGACGACCGGCCCATGCGTGAGGTTGCCGCTTCTGAAGTCGTAGCCACCGCCGATCTTCGCACTCCAAAGCGTTGCCGAGGTGCGACCCGGATTGGACAGGGCGTCGAAGGTGCGATGGGTATTGAAGGTGAGGCTGGTGCCGCTGAGCACGGCATTGACGTGACCCGCGCCGACGCGCTGCCCGGCAAATGCGGAAAGCGTGGTCGCCGTATAGTCGATGTTGACGCCATCACCGCTCCTGTCGGCATTGGCGTCGGTGACGCCGATCGCCAGGCCACCGGTAATCGCGCCCCATCGGTTCTCCAGACCGACCGTCAGCGTCTTGGCGTCGCCCGAGGTCGACAAGCGATCGCCAGAGGCGTAGTCGCCAGTGACGAAGACCTGCATGCCGGGCGCGCGATCATCCACAGCCGCTTGGCGGAAGCGGTCATCCAGTGCGCGCCATTGTCCTTCCATCGAGTCCACGGCCAGAGGGCCAAGCGCCGTAACCGCGGCGGGAGCTTCAAGCGAGGAATAAACCCAATCCGAAATGATGCGATGAGTGAAGGCGCTCGGGTGTACGCCGTCGGCAAACAGGTAGTTACTCGATCCCGGTATTTGCTGCGCGGGCCCACAACCCAACGAGGAGGCAGCGCCACATGCCGGTATGCTGGTATTGGTGATGCCCCACGCCGCCGGTCTGGCCATGATGTCGGCGAGCAGCGGTCTGGGGTCGAGGTAGGCAATCTGCGTGATTCCCGCGCTGGTGAGCGCCTGAACCAGAGCATTGTTATAGACATACGAGAATTGCGTCAGCAGCAGGCCGGTATTGGCCGGATCGCTCTGGCCGTAGGGAGTGGCGCCCATGTCAGGAAGCGCGATGACGAGAATGTTGCGAGCGCCCGCGGCCCGCAGGATGCCGATCTGCTTTACCTCATCACCGGCCGCAATTGCCACTGCAGTGCCAGCCTGCTGAAGCACGCCGACGCCCATGGCACCGACGACCCCGGCTTGATAGAAGACGTCGTTGGCACCACTCCAGAAAGCATACAGGGCCCTTGGATCGGCAACGCCGGTGGTTTGACTGAGATTGGCGCTCACCTGGCTCGAGACCGGCGGGATATTCGCTGCGATGGCGGCGCCCAGCGCTTGGTTGGCTCCGGACAAGGAGAAGACTCCAGGCGTCGACGCGTTTCGCGCGCCGCCGACTGCATAGTCGTTGCCGCCCGTGGCCGTGAACTGCGTGGTGGCGAGACTCAAGCTATAGCCTGGCGTCACAGCCAGGCCATAGCGGTCGCCGAGGTTTTGCGCCCAGACGGTCCCCGGGTTGGTGGTAAACCGGTTTGCCGCCGGCCCGACCAGACTCGTGAATGCGCCCGCGTCGGTCAGACTGTCACCGAAAAAGTAGATGCCGCCGTAGTTATAGCCCCAGGCAGTAGCGCTGGAGGCCGCCATGGCGGCGACTAGAAGTTTGCTGTGCCAAGCTTTCATGTCTCTCTCCTCTGTCATGATTGTCGCTGGATTCTAGCGTCCGGCCTGCGTTCATGCTCGATAATGTTTGGCTCCGTAGCCAGCCAGGCCGATGGCCAGCCGAACGATGCCGTAAGCGAGCCAGTTGACGATGCGGACACGCAACGGACGTCGGCGAAGTTGCTCATCGCCGACCAGGACGCCGCCAACCTCGATCGTGTGCTGCAGGTTCGCTCTCAGCTGTTGCGCGAACGCCCTGTCGCGGACTACCAGGTTGGCTTCGCGGGCGAGGAGGAGGCTGAACGGATCGATGTTCGACGACCCGATTGTTGCCCACTGCCCGTCGACGACGGCGACCTTGGCGTGGAGGAAGCTGCGGTGATATTCGACGATTTGAATACCGCCAGCGACCAGACTGCCGTAAAGCGCGCGGGTTGCGTGGCGCAGCAGCAGATACTCGACGCGCCCCTGCAACAGCAGTATTACGCGCACGCCCCGCTGCGCAGCCTCCAGCAGCGCATGGCGAAAGCGTATGCCGGGCAGGAAGTAGGCGCTGGCGAGCACCACCTCGTCTTGCGCTTGCTCTATGGCATCCAGGTAGGCCTCCTCGATGTCGCGACGATGGCGGACATTGTCGCGCAGCACCAAGGCCGCCTCGACATTGCCAGTCGGTGCCGCCACGGCGGGTGTCGGTCGTGGCCACTCCCGGTGATGGAAGTTGGCCCAGCGCACCAAGGCCCAGAGCTGATGTGCGGCATGGTGGATGGATGGCAACAACGGCCCCGTGACTCGCACCGCGTAGTCGATGCGCGGCGGCACCTGGCCAGGCGTATCCATGTCGTCGATGATGTTGATACCACCGATGAAAGCCACCTTGCCGTCGATGACGACGAGCTTGCGATGCAGACGGCGCAAGCGATGACGGCGGAAACTCAGCGGTGCGATCTCGGGCCGATAGATCAGGATCTCGGCACCCTCGGCAGCCAGCGTCTTGCCCAGAGTCTGGGCAAATGTACGGCCGCCAAATCCGTCGACCATGATCCGCACGGCAACACCGCGCCTGGCCGCACGGCCGACGGCTGCTGCGACGGCCTGGCCGGTTTCATCGTCGGCGAAGATGTAGGTCTCGATGTGAATCTCGGCGGTGGCCCTCTCGATGGCCTCGATCAGTGCGGGGAAATAGGCGGTTCCCGACTCGAGCAGGACAAGCGAATTCCCCGCCTGGAANNCCGAAATGCACCTGCGTTTGAACGACGGCAAAGCCGCGCGTGTAGATGCGATCGAGACGCAGCACAGGCAAGGCGCTGGGGAAGCTGCGCGTCGGCCGGCCGACGATGCCGGCGAATACCTCCGTGAGGCCGAGCCTTTCGGCAAGCAGGTCATGGGCGCGGTTGCGCCAGTCATTGAAGTCGCCGGCGATGATCAGCGGAGCGTCCGCCGGAACCAGCGACTCGAGTCGTGAAGCGAGGGCGTCCATTTGCCGGCGCCGCGAACGGCCGAACAGGGACAAATGGACGCAGACACAATGCAGGTGCTGGTCGAGGCCTGGAACCTCTATCGCACAATGCAGCATGCCACGCCGTTCGAAACGCAAGTGAGTGACGTTCTGGTTTTGCGCGGCAATGATCGGGAAGCGGGAAAGAATGGCATTGCCGTGGTGGCCATGTTCGTAGACAGCGTTGCGGCCGTAGGCCGCATTGCGCCAGACATCGGCGGCAAGGAATTCGTGTTGGGGGTCTTGCGGCCATTCGGCCTGACTTGCGGCGCGTCCCTTGTGCAAGCCCTGGACTTCCTGGAGAAAGGCGATGTCAGGATCCAGCTTGTGCAACTGTTCGCGCAACTCATGCACGACGACGCGCTGAGAGAACTGCGACAGGCCCTTGTGGATGTTATAGCTGGCGACGTGCAGGGTCGAGGTCATCGACAGGCAGTACCGCGGTGAAAACTACGATGCGGAAAGCATCCGTTCCAGTGCGATCTTGGCGGACGCCGCTTCATGTGCTGGTACGCTGATGCGATTGACAATGTTACCGTCGGCCAGACTTTCCAGGCACCAGGCGAGATGTTGCGGGTCAATGCGCTGCATCGTTGAGCACATGCACACAGTTGGCGACATGAACTGGACGATCTTGCCTTCCGGCTTCACTTCCGCTGCCAGCCGTTCGACCAGATTGAGTTCGGTGCCCACCAGCCAGCGTGTCCCGGGCGCCGATTCCTTGACGATGCGGATGATGGTTTCAGTGGAACCGACAGCATCGGATTGCCGACAGATCTCGAATGCGCATTCTGGATGCGAGATCACTTTGCCATCGGGAAACTGGCGACGGAAGTTCTCGATGTGCGCCGGCTGGAACATCTGATGCACTGAACAGTAACCATGCCACAGGATGATTCTGGCGCGGCGAATTTCATCGACGGTCAGGCCGCCGAGTTCGAGGTCGGGATTCCATACCACCATCTCGTCAAGTGGGATGCCCATCTGATGTCCGGTCCACCGCCCGAGGTGCTGGTCCGGGAAGAAAAGTACCTTTTGCCGACGTTTGAACGACCACTCGAGAATCTTGCCGGCGTTGCTCGACGTACAGACGATGCCGCCATGATCGCCGCAGAACGCCTTGAGGTCGGCGGCGGAATTGATGTAGGTGACGGGGGTAATCAGTTCGTCTGGGTCGAGTACTGCCGCGAGTTCGCGCCAGCAGCGTTCGACCTTGGCCAGATTGGCCATGTCGGCCATCGAGCAGCCAGCGGCGAGATCGGGAAGAATGGCTACTTGTTCCGGCCGCGACAGGACGTCGGCGACTTCAGCCATGAAGTGCACGCCGCAGAAGACGATGTAATCGGCGTCCGACTGCGCGGCTAGCCGCGACAACCTCAATGAATCGCCGGTGATGTCGGCGTGGCGAAACACGTCGGCGCGCTGGTAGTGATGGCAGAGGATCACCGCACGCTTGCCCAAGCGATCCCGGGCCCGGCGAATGCGGCCCTGGGCCTCATCGTCAGAGAGGCCGTTGAAGATGTCGAAATGAACGGTCGCAACCTGCATGGTCGGGGCGTCTTCGAAAGCGGTGGGCGATGGTCGATTCTAGCATCGGGGATGGTGCCACCCGGCTCGCCGGCCGGTACAATTCGCGCCATGAGCACTGAGGAACTTCCTGTATCAACCCCACTGGCGATCGACACCGGACGCTATCAGGAATCCCGGAAGGTCACCTGGGTCAGCGTTGCCGTGAACCTGGCGCTTACGCTCGCTCAAGTAAGCGTCGGCTTGCTTGCCAATGCCCAGAGCCTGGTTGCCGATGGCTTTCATTCGCTGTCGGACCTGATAGCGGATTTCCTTGTCCTGGTCGCCAATTTTCACAGCCGACATCCAGCTGATGCCCGCCATCCCTACGGCCACCAGCGGATTGAAACTGCAGCATCATTTGGCTTGGGGCTGTTGCTGATGGCCACCGGCGGCGGCATCCTCTGGGCAGCGGCCAGCAGGATCCAGCATCTGGATGTTCTACCGCCTGTGGCCTCGATTGCCCTGTGGACAGCGGCGGCAACGCTGGCCGCCAAGGAAGGGTTGTTTCGCTTCATGCTGCGCGTCGGCGAGAGGCTGCGTTCGCCAATGCTGATCGCCAACGCCTGGCACGCCCGATCCGATGCGGCGTCGTCGCTGGTGGTGACCGTTGGTATTGCCGGCAGCCTGCTCGGCTACCGCTTTCTCGATCCGGTTGCCGCGCTGATTGTCGGCTTCATGATACTTCGCATGGGGGCCGTATTTTCCTGGGACGCCTTGCGCGAACTGATGGACGAGGGCATTGCCGCCGCGGAGGTTGCTGCGATCGGCGATACCGTGCGTAAGACCCCGGGCGTCATCGGTGTCCATGACCTGCGGACTCGGCGTATGGCGCAAAAGGTACTCATTGATGTTCATGTCCAGGTTGACGGCCATATCAGCGTTTCGGAAGGTCATCGTATTGGTGAGGAAGTGAGGCGGCGCGTGCTCGATGACCACGATGAGGTTCTCGATCTGCTGGTACACGTAGACCCGGAAGACGACCTTACCGCCGAGGCCGCGGCGACCCTGCCGGACCGTGCGGCCTTGTTGGCACACCTGCGCGGTCTGTTGGCCACCGGGCAGGGACTACCGGAGTTCGATCGTGTCCACCTGCACTATCTTGGACTCAAGGCCGAGGCGGAAGTGTTCCTGCCGGCGGAGATTGCCGGCGATTTGGCGGCGGTGGCGCGCTTGGAAGACTGTCTGAGGCGCAGCTTGCCATCCGATCCCTATTTTCGTGCCGTCAGCCTCAACCTGACAATTGCACCAAAATAGTGCCTACCGGGGGTGATTGCACTATGGTGGTGCGCGTCTTGTGGTGCGAGTTATCGGCGAAACGTTGTGGCACAATCACCTACTTTCCGAGAACGCATGGCACGCTACCTGCTAAGTTCTCGCGCGAATTGTTCACTTTGTAGCACCTGATTTTTCCACTAGGAGAGCCGGTTATGACAGCCCAAGACGTACTGAAGTTGGTCAAGGAACAGGAAGTCAAGTTCGTCGACTTTCGCTTCACGGATACCCGTGGTAAAGAGCAGCACGTTGGTGTGCCGATCAAGGCCTTCGGCATGGAAAAGTTCGAAGACGGCCATGCCTTCGACGGCTCCTCGATCGCCGGCTGGAAGGGCATTCAGGCCTCCGACATGCTGCTGATGCCGGATCCGGGTACCGCCTACATCGACCCCTTCATGGACGAAACGACGCTGATTCTGACCTGCGACGTCGTCGAACCGACTGACGGCAAGGGCTATGATCGCGACCCGCGCTCGCTGGCCAAGCGCGCCGAGGCTTACCTCAAGTCGTCCGGCCTGGGCGATACGGCCTACTTTGGCCCCGAGCCCGAGTTCTTCATCTTCGACAGCGTCGAGTGGAAGATCGACATGTCCGGTTCGTACTGCAAAGTGTTCTCCGAGGAGGCCGCGTGGGCGTCCGGCGAAAAGGTTGATGGCGGCAACATCGGCCACCGTCCCACCGTCAAGGGCGGCTATTTCCCAGTGCCCCCGGTTGACAGCCTGAACGACATCCGCGCCGCCATGTGTCTGGCCCTGGAAGCCTGCGGCGTTGAAGTCGAAGTGCACCACCACGAAGTGGCGACCGCTGGCCAGTGCGAAATCGGCACCAAGTTTGAGTCGCTGGTGAAACGCGCCGACTGGACGCAAGTCCTGAAGTACGTGATCCACAACGTTGCTCACAGCTATGGCAAGACCGCCACCTTCATGCCCAAGCCCATCGTCGGCGATAACGGCTCCGGCATGCATGTGCACCAGTCGATCTGGAAGGACGGCAAGAACCTGTTCGCCGGCAACGGTTACGCTGGTCTGTCCGAGCTGGCGCTGTACTACATCGGCGGCATCATCAAGCACGCCCGGGCGCTGAACGCCATCACCAATCCTGGCACCAACTCCTACAAGCGTTTGGTTCCCGGTTTTGAAGCCCCGGTCAAGCTGGCCTACTCGGCGCGCAACCGTTCCGCCTCGATTCGCGTGCCCTACGTCCAGTCCGACAAGGCCCGCCGCATCGAAGTTCGCTTCCCGGATCCGGGTGCCAACCCCTACCTGGCGTTCAGCGCCATGATGATGGCCGGCCTCGATGGCATCCAGAACAAGATTCACCCGGGCGATCCGGCCGACAAGAATCTCTACGACTTGCCGCCGGAAGAGGATGCCAAGATCCCGACCGTCTGTTCCAGCCTGGAACAATCGCTCGAGTACCTGACCAACGACCACGAGTTCCTGACCCGCGGTGGCGTGTTCAGCAAGGACATGATCGACGCCTACATCGAGCTGAAGATGGAAGAAGTCACCAGGTTCCGCATGACCACGCATCCGCTCGAATACGAGATGTACTACTCGATCTGATCGCTATGCCGCGGCGTCATCCGCGGCGACGATCGTGCGTTAGTAAAAGGACGGGGCTGCGGCACCGTCCTTTTTTTTGTTGCGCCTTTCGCATACACTCCGAGCAGCTTGTCATTTTAGGTACCTCACCATGTACCGTCGAACGTTCCTTCTGTTGTGGCTGCCGCTGGCCGTGTCTGCCCAGGCGGATACCTTGTACAAATGTTCCGACCCGGACGGCCACACTACCTATACCAACCAGAAGACCAACGGCAAGAATTGCACCATCCTGTCGCAAGACAAGGCTGTGTCGACATTTACGCCGCCCAAGGCGAGAGCCAGCACACCGACGCCGAGCGATTTTCCGAAAGTCAGTTCAGACGCTCAGAAGAATCGCGATAACGACCGTCGGCGAATTCTCGATGACGAACTCAACACCGAGCGCAAGAATCTTGACGAGGCCAAGAAAGCGCTCGCCGGGCAGGAAGCGATTCGCGAAGGCGGCGAGAAGAACTATCAGCGTGTTCTCGACCGCCTGAAGCCTTATCAGGACAGCGTGCAACGCCACGAACGCAATATCGAGGCCCTGGAAAGGGAACTCGGCAATCTGCGCTGATTCGCCGTCACTGCTGTTCCGCCGGGGACAATGGCTTGCTTCTTGCTCAGGGCAAGGGCATGAGTTCTGTCGATTCAATTGAAAATTCGTCGCCGTTCAACGGCCTCGACATGTTGTCCTCCGCAGTCATCCTGCTGGACGGTCGACTGCTGATTCGCTACATGAACCCTGCAGCCGAAAATCTCTTTGCCGTGAGCGAGCGAGCCTGGCTCGGCGTGCCGCTGGCAAAGCTGGTTGGGACGCCGCCGGCGCTCGACAATACCTTGAGCAATGCCTTGCGCAACAACTGGAGTTACACCGGCCATAACATCGCTGTCGTTCGCTCGGCGCCGGACGGAACGCCGGCAGCACCGATGAATCTTGATTGCACGGTGACGCCGATAGAAGTGGCGGGCAACCGCCTGTTGCTTGAAGTCCGGCCGATCGACCAACAATTGAAGGCGATGCGCGAAGAGCATGAGGCCGTACAGCAACAGGCCAATCGGGAACTCATTCGCAACCTGGCACACGAAATCAAGAATCCGCTGGGTGGCATCCGCGGCTCGGCGCAATTGCTCGAGCGCGAGCTCGATAACGCGGCGCTGAAGGAATACACTCAGGTCATTATCAACGAAGCCGACCGGCTGCAGGATCTGATGCAGCGTTTGCTGTCTTCGCATCGGGCGATGCACCCGGCGAAGGTCAACATTCATGAACTCATCGAGCGCGTGCGCCGTTTGATCCATGCCGAGTTTGCCGGCGTCCGCGTCCGTCGCGACTACGATACGTCGCTGCCTGACTTGACCGGCGACCGCGAGCAATTGATTCAGGCCGTGCTCAACATCGCGCGCAATGCGGCGCAGGCGATGAACGGCCAGGGCGAAATCATCTTCCGCACCCGGCCGCAAAGACAGGCGACGCTGGCCAAGAAGCGCTTCCGGTTGGCACTGGAGTTGCAAGTAATCGATAACGGCCCCGGCATTGCGCCGGAAATTCGCGACAAGATCTTCTACCCGCTGGTATCGGGGCGCGAAGGCGGCAGCGGGCTTGGCCTGACCCTGGCGCAGAGCTTCATCCATCAGCATCAAGGCAGCATCGACGTTGAATCGCGGGCCGGCCGCACTTGCTTCACCATCCGGCTGCCGCTGCCGTCTGGCAGGGATAACGAATTGGACGCATGAAGAAATGAAACCAGTCTGGATTATCGATGACGACCGCTCCATCCGCTGGGTGCTGGAAAAGGCGCTAACGCGGGAGAATATCGCCTGCCGCAGCCTCGGCTCGGCGGACGAGGCCCTGGCGGCGCTGGACGGCGGTGAGATTCCGCGGGCGCTGGTTTCGGACATTCGGATGCCGGGCACTTCGGGGCTGGACTTGCTCAAGCTGGTGAAGACAAATTTTCCGGAACTGCCAGTCATCATCATGACCGCCTATTCCGATCTCGATTCTGCAGTTGCCGCCTTCCAGGGCGGCGCCTTCGAGTACCTGCCGAAGCCATTCGACGTCGACCAGGCCGTCGCTCTGGTGCGCCGTGCCATCGATCGCGGGGCGCCGAACGAGACCAGCACCGATGTGGCGCCATTGACGCCGGAGATTCTCGGCGTTGCGGCGTCCATGCAAGAGGTGTTCAGGGCCATCGGCAGGCTTTCCCAGTCGCATGCGACGGTCTTGATCAATGGCGAGTCGGGAACCGGCAAGGAGCTGGTGGCGCGCGCGCTGCATCGGCACAGCCCGCGCAAGGATGCCCCGTTCATCGCCATCAACACCGCGGCGATCCCGCGCGACCTGCTCGAGTCGGAACTGTTCGGCCACGAAAAGGGTGCGTTCACCGGCGCCGCCGCTCAACGGCGCGGACGCTTCGAACAAGCCGATAGCGGTACGCTGTTTCTCGACGAGATCGGCGACATGCCGGCGGAGCTGCAAACGCGCTTGCTGCGCGTTCTCTCCGACGGCCACTTCTACCGTGTCGGCGGCCATCAGCCGGTGAAGGCCAATGTCCGTGTCATCGCCGCCACGCACCAGAACCTCGAAGAGCGCGTCAAGGCCGGTTTGTTTCGCGACGACTTGTTCCATCGTCTCAACGTCATCCGCCTGCGCCTGCCGCCGCTGCGCGAACGTCACGAGGATGTGCCGCTACTGGCGCGGCACTTTCTTGCTCGCAGTTCTGTCGAGTTGCACGTCGAGGTGAAGCGGCTCGCCGATAGTGCGCTCAAGTTTCTCCAGGGTCTCGATTTTCCTGGCAACGTCCGGCAGTTGGAGAACCTCTGCCATTGGCTGACCGTCATGGCCCCAGGTCAGACGATCGAAATCGCCGACCTGCCGCCGGAACTGCGCGAACATCCGGCCGGCGCGGCGCCCGCCGACTGGCTCTCGGCCTTGTCGCTGGAGACGGATCGCCTGATCGCGGCGCAGCCTGGGCATGTCTTCGAGCACTTGACGCGCAGCTTCGAGGCCACACTCATCCGCCGCGCTCTAGCGGCCACCGGCGGTCGTCGTATCGAGGCAGCGCAACTGCTCGGCATCGGCCGCAATACCATCACGCGCAAGATCCAGGAACTAGGTCTGGACGAGTCCAAAGGCGAGCCGGAGCAAGGATAGTTGGCTGCCCACGCCTGCTTCGAGCTTGCTTCCATCGCCGCGGCGCTTGGTCCGCTGGCGGGACGTTTCGACATCGATGTCTTGGCCGAATGCGATTCGACCAATGCGCGGTTGATTGCCCGCGCCGAGGCCGGCGCGCCCTCCGGTCTGGTAATCGTTGCCGAGCGGCAGACTGCCGGTCGCGGCCGCATGGGGCGGACGTGGTTTTCCGCTGCGGGCGACAGCCTGACTTTCTCCCTGCTCTGGCGCTTGCCGGCGGGACGTCCTATCGATGGCCTGTCGTTGGCAGTCGGCGTTGCCATTGCCGACGCGCTGGTGGCAAGCGGCGTCCAAAAAGTTGCCCTCAAGTGGCCGAACGATATCCTGCTTGGCGGTCGCAAGCTCGGTGGTGTGCTGATCGAATTGGCGGCATCGGCGGCGGTGATCGGCATCGGCCTCAATCTCCGCCTGCCGGCGGATATGCCGCCGGAGCTGGCGCCAGCGGCCGCCGCGCTTGGTCAGCCGGTGGCCGTCAACGAACTCTTGGCCAAATTATTGGCGGAACTGCATAGGGCCTTGGCAACGTTCGCCTCAGGCGGGTTTGTCGCCTTGCATGGGCGCTGGCAAGGGCTTAATGCCTATGCGGGTGCCGAGGTGCAAGTGCTGTCGCCATTTGCGCCGCCGTTGATCGGTCGCTGCCGGGGAGTCGCCGATGACGGGGCGCTGCTGCTGGAAACCGGGCGCGGCATCGAACGCGTGATATCGGGCGACGTCAGCCTGAGAAGAGCATGAAGGTTCTCTGCCTCGACTGCGGCAACACTCGCGTCAAGTGGGGATTGCGTCATGGTCAGGAGTGGCTGGAGAGCGGTGTGGCCACCTATGGCGAACTGCCGTCGCTATCGGTGTCGGCAGATCGTCTGCTCGTCTGCAACGTCGCTGGCGAACGCGGTCGCCTGGCCGTCCAGTCACTGGCTGATCGGCTGGCCCGGTCGGTTGAATGGGTGCGTGCGCAGGGCCAACAGTGCGGTGTCGTCAATGGCTACGATCACCCGGAGCAACTCGGCGCCGATCGCTGGGCGGCTTTGATCGCTGCCCGGCAACTGCGCTCTGGAAGCAGCCTGGTCGTCAACGCGGGAACCGCGACGACCATCGACTTGCTGACCGCTGACGGCACTTTCCCTGGTGGCCTGATCCTGCCTGGGCTCGCCTTGATGCGCGAATCCCTGGTTGCCGCTACCGCTGATCTGCCACCCGGCGGGGGTGAGTTTCGCGATTTGCCAACCAATACCTTCGACGCCATTATTAGCGGCGTAATGGCGGCGACGCTTGGAGCCATCGAACGGCAGTTCCGGCAGATCGATCGGCAGCCGGATCCCTTGTGCCTGCTCTCGGGAGGCAATGCACTGCTGCTGAAGCCGCATCTGAATATTGCCTGTCGCCACGAGCCTGATCTTGTCCTGATCGGGCTGGCAACCATCGCCGGCTAACGCCTCGGCAGCCAGGCGGCAATTGCGAAACCGGCCATGCTGGTGGCCAGGATGATCAGGTGCAGCGTTACGGCGGCCTGGAGTGCCGTCGTACTATCGATGCCGAAAGGCAGTGCCGTCGCGACCACGACAGCTTCGTAAGCGCCGAAACCGGCCGGCGTGGCCACGGGCAGGATGCCGGAGACTTCCCCGGCCGCGGCAGCGATTCCGGCTTGCCACGATGGCGCGCCGACCAGGGTGACAAAAGCCGCGCCGAGCGCCAAGAGCTTGCTGCCCCAGTTGGCCGCGGTGATGGCCAGGTCGCGCAATGCAGCACCATGATCCGCCGGCAGGCCTTGTGCAACCTGAAGCAGAAATCTGCCCAACTTCTCCGGCAACCGGTTGGCGAGCGTCATCAAGTTCCTGCGCGACGCGATCAGGACGACGAACGGCAAGGCCAGCATGGGCAGCCACAGCCTGCCGCCGCCGGCCTCGATGCCCGTTGCGAGCACGGCGAGGCTGATACCGCCGAGCAACAAGAGATCCAGCAGCCGGAACCAGACCAGGGCCGAAATGGTGCGCATCGGCGGCAGGTCAAAGTCGCGCTTGGCCAGCAGCGGAAACGACAGTTCGCCGGCACGCATTGGCAGCAGGTTCGCCGTGGCGTTGTGAATCAACGTCAAGCGCAGCGTCGCGGCGAATCGGCCTTTGAGCTCGTCGTGAAAGTAGAAGTAGATTCGCGCGCCGCGTAGCAGGTAGCTCGCCGTCAGGCCGATGACCAGCGCGATTGCGCCGAGAGGCGACAAGCGGGCGGCGGCATCGACGACGCCACGCCAGCCGGCCAGCCATTCCACGGCGGCGGCGAAGGCGATCAGGGCGGCAAGAATGCCTAGACGTCGCCGCCATGACAAGGCGGTGGCTGACGGCAGGGAGGTCATCGGCAATCTACGTGAGATAATCCAGGATCCAGTCTAACAAGTTCTCCGCAACCTTCGGTTGCCGAACGCCTGCCGTGAATACTGAGAATACACAGTCGGAATTGTCGGTCTCGGTCGTGGTGCCCTTCTACAACGAAGAGGAAAACGCCGGTCTGATGGTCGATGCCATTCACGAGGCTCTAGCGGGCGTCAGCTGGCCATGGGAGTTGATCGTAGTCGACGACGGCAGCGCCGATGCCACGGTCAATGTGCTGCGCAAGTCGGTGGCAAGCCGTGGCGATCACGTCCGCGTTCTCGAGATGGCGCGCAACTTCGGTCAGACGGCGGCCATGCAGGCGGGCATCGAGGCGGCGCGAGGTGCTGTAGTGGTGACGCTGGACGGCGACCTGCAGAACGACCCCAAGGACATCCCGCGCATGGTGGCCAAGCTTTGGCAAGAGGAAATGGACCTGGTGGTCGGCTGGCGGCGGCGGCGCCAGGACCCGTTCATTTCCCGGCGCTTGCCCTCGCTGATCGCCAACCGACTGATCGGCCGCGTCACCGGTGTTCGCTTGCACGATTATGGCTGCAGCTTGAAGGCATATCGCAGCGAGGTGCTCAAGCACATTACACTGTATGGCGAAATGCATCGGTTCATTCCTGCGTGGCTGGGAACCGTGGCATCGCCGCGACGAATCGCCGAAGTCGAGGTCAACCACCTGCCGCGTCTGCGCGGACAGTCGAAGTACGGCATTTCCCGCCTTGGCCGGGTGGTTCTTGACCTGTTGTCGGTGTACTTCTTCCAGCGCTTCAAGGCTCGTCCTGGGCATTTCTTCGGCGCCATCGGCCTGCCGCTCGGGTTGGCCGGCACCGCCGGCCTGGTTTGGCTGGCCTTCGTCAAATTCTTCCTCGGTGAATCCATCGGTACCCGCCCCCTGCTGATCGTTTCGGTAATGCTGGTGTTGGTGTCGTTGCAGATGCTGACCACCGGCGTTGTCGCCGAAATGATTGCCCGCATCTATCTCAGCGGCGGTCACGGACCGGCCTACGTCTTGCGGCGTCCGCAGGAGGCCGCCCGTGCCGAGGGTCAGGGATGGCGGCGCTGAAGCGCTGGCTCGATCGCGCGGCAGCACTTCCGGTGGCCCTTCGGCTGGCAGTGATTGCCGGCTTCTGCTTCTTTGTCCGCCTGGGTGCCGCGCCGCTGTTCGACGTCGACGAGGGCGCATTCAGTGCCGCCACCTTGGAAATGCTGGCGCGCGGCGATTACGTCATGACCTGGCTCGGCGGTCAGCCGCGCTTCGACAAGCCGATTCTCATCTATTGGCTGCAGGCGGCCAGCGTGTCGCTGTTCGGCCTTAATGAATGGGCGCTGCGCCTGCCCTCGGCACTTGCCGCGACCGGCTGGATGATTGTCACCTGGCGCTTCGCGCGGCGTTTCGGTGACAACACCGGCATCTACGCCGCCTTGCTGCTTGCCGGCGCGCTGGCGCCGATGCTGATCGGCCGCTCGGCGACCGCCGATGCTTTGCTCGACCTGTGCATCGCCGGGGCGTTGTTCGATGCCTGGCGGCATATCGAGAGCGGCGAGCGGACGCCGCTGATCCGAATGTACGCCTGGATCGGCGTCGGCCTGCTCGCCAAAGGGCCGATCGCCGCCCTGGTACCCATCATGCCGGCAGTGCTCTGGTGTGCCATCGAGCGTGACTGGAAGCGACTTCTGCGCGCGGCGTTCGATCCACTCGGCTGGGCCGTGGCGCTGGCGATCGCCGCGCCGTGGTACGTCGCCATATACCTGGACCAAGGCCAGGCCTTCATCGACGGTTTCATACTCAAGCACAACGTCGGTCGTTTCGGCTCGACCATGCTCGGCCACGGCGGTTCGGTGTTCTACTATTTCGTCGTCCTGCCGCTTGTCTTGCTGCCGTTTTCAGGATTGCTGCTGACCGAGGTCGGTGGCCTGCGCCGGCAGTGGCGGGACCCGCTCGACCGCTTCCTGTGGCTGGCATTTCTTTGCGTTGTCGTCTTCTTCTCGTTCTCGCGGACGCAGTTGCCGCACTACGTCCTCTACGGCGCGGCGCCTTTGGCCGTCCTGATGGCGCGGCATCGGCAACGACTGCAGTCGTCGTTGCTGACCTACCTTCCGGTCTTGTTGCTTGCGCTTGCCTTGATGTGCCTGCCGGAACTGCTCCACTTTGCAGCGGCGCGCAGCGATCCGGCGAAATACCGCGAGCTTCTGGCGCAGGCCGACGCCGCGTTTGGCCTCGCCTATCGTGCCGGACCGGCACTTCTGCTGATGACCGGCATCGCCGTCTGGTGGAGCGGCGTCTCGCGCACCAGCGGCCTGGCGGCCGTCGCTCTGGTACAGGCTCTGGTTATCGCAATCGTCGTCGTGCCGATGGCCGGCATGTGGCAGCAGGGACGGGTGCTGGGCGCCGCGGAAGTTGCTCGCAATCGTTCGGAGACCATCGTCACCTGGGGCGCCAATCAACCGAGTTTTGGCGTTTATCGTGGTGCAGTGACACCGGTGCGCGAACCGCAGCCGGGAGAGATCGTCCTCACCCGTGCCGACCATCTTGCCGAGTGGCCGGGCGCCGAGATCCTCTACCAATCAGCCGGTCTGGTGCTGGCCAAACTGCCGGCTGCCGATGGGCGCTGAGCCGTCACGGCTACCGTGGCGCTTGCCGTTGGCTGCGGCACTCCTGGCCGCGGTCGTCGGCATTAGCGGCGTCAACCAGGCGTTGTTCCTGGCCATCAACCACGTCGCTGCTCTGTTTTCCGACGACTTCCTGCTTGCCCTGACCCTGTTGGGCAATCTCCTGGCTGGCATGGCGTTGCTTGGCGCGGCTTTGCGCAGCCGGGCGCAGATGATCTGGGCAGCGGTGCTCGCGGCACCATTCGCTACCCTGTTCGTTCATGGCACCAAGCAACTGCTGGCGACGCCGAGACCCGCTGCCGTGCTATCCGCCGACGTGATGACCATCGTCGGCCCGACCTTGAAGGCCATGAGTTTTCCGTCCGGTCATACGACGACTGCCTTCGTCTATGCGGCGGTCGTCTGGGCGTTGGCTGGCGATCGTCGCTGGCGGGCGCTGGTGCTCGCGGCGGCGGTTTGCGTCGGCTTGAGCAGAATCCTTGTCGGCGCGCATTGGCCGGTAGATGTTCTAGCCGGTGCGGCCGGTGGCTGGTTCTGCGGTGGCCTGGGCGTGGCCTGGAGCCGGCGCCTGAGCTGGACGACGAGCGAAGCGGGACGTCGGTGGGCGACTGCGGTTGTCGCCGCGGCATGCCTGGGGCTCCTGATAACGCCCTATACCTTGCCAGGTGAGGAGATCACCGGGTGGCTCCTGGCGGCCATCGGCGGGGTCCTCGTGGTTCGCTCGGTGCTCGCCGGGATCGACCGATCCGGGCGCTGCCCCGGTCAGGACGACGGCCAGTAAGGCGTGGCGATGCCGCTGCCGA
This sequence comes from Rhodocyclaceae bacterium, assembly GCA_003157035.1. Taxonomy (GTDB): domain Bacteria; phylum Pseudomonadota; class Gammaproteobacteria; order Burkholderiales; family Rhodocyclaceae; genus Fen-999. Next base: position 7,702 of record PMIF01000305.1, on the reverse strand, counting down.
GGTCGGCTTCAACCAGGCGTCGCCGAACCTCGAACAGTTGTTCCAGCAGTGCCGGCTCGGCCCTGCCGTAAGCGTCGGCGTCAGGGCTGCGTTTGACGACCACGCCGAGCAGTTCGGTGATGGCGTTGCCGATCGAATTCTGGCTGATGGTGACAATCAGCTTGCCTTCGTCGTTGCGGTAAATCAGCTGTTTGAACGCCGGCTGCCAACGGATGGCATTGGCGTACTTGGCGTCGTGGATGCAGCGGTCGCGCACCATCTTGGCCGTCTTGAGAAAGTCGTTGTTGAACAACAGCCGTTCTTCCACCAACTCCGGAAAGTCGATGTCGCGCGGTAGCGGGGCGTTGCGGGTCGACACCTGACTGAAGAAGGTTCGGTAGAAGTCGATGAAACCCTTGAGAATTATGTCGTATTCCTGCCAGAAACGAACTTCCTTCAATGCCGCAGCCCCTTCGGGTACCTCCCAGCTTGGCAACCCCTGGGGGTAGCCGGTCAAGGTGATGCGACACGAACCCTCCGCGCACGGTCGAAGAATGCGCAGGTCGAGACCGGCGAAAAAGGCACGGTAGACATCGCGCATATGGGCCTGAAACAGGGAATGCTGGCCGCCATCGGTAAGGTTCGGATTGTTCGGGTCGGCGAGTGGAGCGTCGCGCAACTGCGGCTTGTCAAAGGCTATGAAATGGTTGTGCAACATGCGGATGCTCGGTACGCCAGGCGAAGTCAGCGGCCAGGTGGCGTCGAGGCTGGCCTCGCCAGCCAGCAACAGATGCCGGTCCGGATCTGGGTAGCGTTCGAGCATGTACTCAACGATGACCTGGTTCATTCGGTTCCAGACGTTCTTGACTGCTGCCGGTAACTGGCTCCGCCGGACCGGCCGACCCAGCGGATCGAGGATCTGCTGCGAGGTGTTGTAGATGATCGAGGTGTCGAAGGTGTTGCTGTGGCCGAGCGCCTTGCGGTAGAGCAAGAGGCCTTCCGGGCTCTGCAACAGGCCGTTGTTGTGCGCCAGATCGTTGAGATTCTCAGCGCTATTGAAGAATTCGTTGGCGGCCATGCCCTCGGGCACGGTCAGGGGAATCGGCCGATAGGGCGTGACGACTTCGCGCGGACCGGTTTGCATGACTGCCCTCCAATGTTGGCCAATGGGCGAGCATAGGGGGTGCGCGCCACTGGGGCAAATCGAACTTGCTTAGGGGGCCCTCAAACGGTTTTGACCCTGATCACTTGACCCCAAGGCGGAAACCGGTAATTTACGCAGGTTCGTACCTATCCGTAGCGACAGCAAAGGGGAGAGAGAAGTGACCGAGTTCACCAAGGTTCTGCTCGAAGAGAGCGACATTCCGACGCACTGGTACAACATCGTTGCCGATATGCCCAATCCGCCGTTGCCGTCGTTGGGCCCGGACGGCCTGCCGGTGTCGCCCGAGCGCATGCTGGCGATTTTTCCCGGCAACCTCCTGGAGCAAGAGATGTCCGGCGAGCGCTGGATCGCCATCCCTGACGAAATCCGTCGCGCCTATCAATTGTGGCGGCCGTCGCCACTATTTCGCGCCCGCCGTCTCGAACAAGCGCTCGGCACACCGGCCAAGATCTATTACAAGCATGAGGGCGTTTCGCCAGCCGGTTCGCACAAGCCTAATACTGCGGTGCCGCAAGCCTGGTACAACAAGCAGGCTGGTATCAACCGCCTGAGCACGGAAACGGGCGCCGGCCAGTGGGGGTGCGCGCTTGCCTTTGCCGGCCAGATGTTCGGCGTCGCGGTGCGGGTGTACATGGTCAAGGTCAGTTACGATCAGAAGCCTTTCCGGCGCTCGATGATGCAGACCTGGGGTGCCGAAGTCTTCGCCAGTCCGACCGACATGACCCAGGCTGGTCGAGACATCCTGGCCAGGGATCCCGAGAGTCAAGGTTCGCTGGGCATCGCCATTTCCGAGGCTGTGGAGGAAGCCGCTGGCCGCGCCGACACCAATTACGCGCTCGGCTCGGTGCTCAATCACGTGTTGTTGCACCAGACCGTGATTGGTCTCGAAGCCAAGAAGCAACTGGCCAAGATCGGCGAGTATCCCGACATGATCTTCGCGCCGTGCGGCGGCGGCTCCAACTTCGCCGGCATCGCCTTCCCCTTCCTGGCCGACAAGGCAGCCGGTGATCCGAAGGCCAAGAATTTGCGCCTGGTTGCCGTCGAACCGACCTCCTGTCCGACGCTGACCCGTGGCGTCTATGCCTACGACTTCGGCGATGCCACCGGCTACACGCCGCTGATGAAGATGTACACGCTCGGCCATGACTTCATGCCCCCGGGCATCCACGCCGGCGGCCTGCGCTACCATGGGGACTCGCCGCTGGTGTCGCAGCTCTTCCACGAGAAGTTGATCGAGGCGGTGGCCGTGCCCCAACTGGCAACGTTTGAAGCCGGCGTTCAGTTTGCCCGCGCCGAGGGCATCATCCCGGCCCCTGAATCCTGCCACGGCATTCGCGCCTGTATCGACGAGGCGCTGCGCTGCAAAGCGAGCGGTGAGCCGAAGACGCTTTTGTTCAACTTATCGGGCCACGGACACTTCGATATGGCGTCCTACGATCGCTACTTCGCCGGCAAGCTGGAAGACTACGAGTATCCCCGCGAAGCCGTCGAGGCTTCGTTGGCGCACCTGCCCAAGGTCGGCTGAGGCGGTGCTGCGCGCACTCTTGCTCGGTCTATTGCTGGCCAACCTGGCGTTCTTCGCCTGGTCGGCCGGCTATCTGGGGGCGAGCGATGACGGCCGCGAGCCGGGCCGGTTGCGCGACCAGTTGCAACCGGAGCGCTTGCGCGTTGCCATTGTCGACGCTGTCGCGCGGCCTGCGTCAGCGGCCTGTCGGCGCATCGAACCCTTGCTTGCGTCGGCGGCAGATCAACTCAAGGCCGAATGGGAGGCAAAGGGCATCCGGGTATCGGTGCAAGCGATTGAGGAGAACGTGTTCGTCGTGATGATTCCAGCGCTCTCGGACAAGGCGACTGCGGAGCGAAAGTCTATCGAATTGGGCCGGCTGGGCATTCGTGATGCCTTGGTATTTCCCGACCACAGCCCCGGTCCGTGGGCAATTTCGCTCGGCGCCTTTCGCGACGAGGCTGCGGCCCACGACCATCTCGGCCGCATCCTTCAACGTGGCGTGCGCTCGGCCAGGACTGAAATCCGCACCAAGTCAAGTGGCAAGGTCAGGATGGAACTCCTTGGCGACGCGGATCTGCTGGCCAAGCTGCCTGTCGGGCTCTTGCCTTCGAGCACGGCCGAGGTCGCCGATTGTCCGGCGAAATGAATGGTTTGGTCGTCGGCCTCACCGGTGGTATCGGTAGCGGCAAGAGTGCAGCTGCCGACTTGTTCTCGCGCCTGGGCCCAGCAGTTGTCGATAGTGACGTCATCGCTCACGAATTGACAGCGCCGGGCGGCGGCGCCATGGCGGCAATCGACAAAGCCTTCGGTGCTATGGTGATCGGGGCTGACGGCAGCCTGAATCGACCGGCAATGCGCCAACTGGCATTTGCCGATCTGCAGGCACGTCGCCGGCTTGAGGACATTCTTCATCCGTTGATCGGCGCCGAGAGCGACCGGCTATGCGCAGAGGCGTTTCGAACCGGAGCACCGTATGTCGTTCTGGTGGTGCCCTTGCTGATCGAGTCTGCCGACTATCGTCGCCGCGTAAGCCGGGTGCTGGTGGTCGATGCCGACGATGAGTTGCGCGTTGCCCGCGTTGCTTCGCGCAGCGGATTGACGCGCGCCGAAATACTATCGGTCATGGCTACCCAGGCGAGCAGACAACTGCGACTGGACAGCGCCGACGACATCATCCGCAACGACGGCACGTTCGAAGACCTGGCGGAACAAGTTGATAGGCTGCACGGCAAGTATCTGGCGCTGCAAGCAAACGGCAGCGTTGGTGCGACCACACGCCTTGGCAATTGAGTGACGGGTTGTGATTTGCTGGCAAATCGGTCAGAATTGCCCGAGTTTTCATTCGGGCCGGCTTGGTGATCACCTACGAATATCCTCTCAGCGAGCGCATTCGCACTCTGTTGCGCTTGGAGGACCTGTTCGACAAAGTGGCCCATTTCATGGGCTCAGATGGTCAGCGCGAGCACCATGTGGCACTGGTCACAGTGTTCGAAATCCTCGAGGTGGCCGGTCGGGCTGACTTGAAGTTCGATTTGATTCAGGAACTCGAGCGCCAGCGCCAGATCCTGCTCTCCTTTCGCAACAACCCGGATATTTCCGAGAGTGCGCTTGCCGCGGCCCTCGGCGAAATCGAACAGGCGTCGGCTGCGCTGCTGGCGTCGCAGGGCAAGATTGGCCAGCATCTGCGCGAAAACGATTGGCTGATGGGCATCAAGAATCGCGCTGGTATCCCTGGCGGTGTCTGCGAATTCGATCTCCCTGGCTATCACTATTGGCTGCATCGGGATGCCGCCTTGCGCCAGCGGGACCTGTCCACTTGGCTGGCCCCGATGTCGCCGATCCACCAGACCCTCGCAATTGTGTTGCGGCTGCTGCGGGCGTCCGGCCACCCGGAATCCAAGTTGGCCAGCCACGGGACCTATCAGCTAATGCTCGCTGGCCGCACGGCGCAGTTGATTCGCCTGCGCATGGGGCGGGAGGATGCCTGTGTGCCCGAGATCAGTGCCAACAAGTATGCCCTCAACATCCGCTTTACTACACCTGATACCGACCTGCGGCCGAAGCAGTCGGAAGCGGATGTGGCTTTCGAATTGACCTTCTGCAATCTTTGATCGCGGCCGGCAAGAGCTGCGACTTCGATGCCAGTATCGAGCCTGATCAATAAGGCGGATAGCCTCGGGGCGGCGGTGGATAACCGGGTTGCGGGTAGGCCGCGGGCGGCACACACTCGGCGACGCGCCCCCAGTTGCCGGGGCAATAGCGCTGTTTTACGCGTTCCTGGCAATAGGCGTCATAGCCGCAGCGGTACAAGTCGTTGCGCATCTTTTCCCAGCGGCCGCCGTAGGGGTCGGTTGCCACTGGCGGCGGTAAGCGTCCCGCCGGTCCGTTGTCCGGGAAGAAGGCGCTCTCGTCAGGATCCCGCCGCTTGGGTTTCGCCGGCGGCTTGACAGCAGGCAATGCCACAGCGGGCGGCGGCACCGGCACGTTGTCAGTCGTCGTTGGCGGCGGTGGCGGGACGTCGTTGGTTGGCGCCGTTATCGCTGCGGGCGGCGCCGGTAACGGCGATGGTTGCGCCGCCAGGGGCGTGGTTGGGGGCGGCTGAGTTACCGTGGGCAATGGCGCCTGTGGGCCCGGAACGTCGCTCGATGCCTGGCGCTGCCCGGGACCGGCGAGAAAATAGTAGCCGGCGGCACCCGCCAAGCCAACCAGTGCCACGACCAAGCCAATGACCAAGACTGCGTTGGTGGAATTCGAGCGGCCCGCCGCCGCCGACGGTGGTACGTCGCTGGTCGCCGGGGCCGCAGTCATGCTCTTGCCGCAGCTGCGGCAGAAACGCGCGTCGGCAGGGTTGTCGCTGCTACAGGATGGACAAAGTGGCATGTTGGCTCCTCCGTTCCTGGCTCTAATTGGCGCTGCGACCGACGTCCTTCATCGATTCCAGACGGGCCAGGTTGACGGCATTGACCGTCGTCTTGAGCGTACCCATGTCGACGTTGCGTCCTTTTGCCTCAATCAGAAAACGCTGACCGACGATGACGGAGAATTCGCCTGAATGGCCGCGGTTGTCATACTGTTCGTGAAATGGCCGGCCGTCCAGCTTGCCTGCGCGCTCTCGTCCCGACTCGGTCTCGCGATCCATTTCCATCATCGACCAAGCCGCAGCGCCCGCCATCAAGACTCCGACGCCACCCATGTCGGCGATCTTCAACTCGATCGATCCCTGACCGCCATCCTGGTAGCGACCCTCTGCGCTCGACATCGACGCGCCACCCATGGCGTTCTTCTCACCGGTTGCTGACGTGCGGCTGAAGCCGCCAACGCTTTCGGGCAACATGGCCTTGAGATCCTGAAAGGCGACAGTCTCGACTTTACCGCCGGCGCCGAAGATGGCCCCCATCGCCTGGCCGGCAGCCGCGGTGGCAGCAGCAGGATCACCGGATTTGCTGGCGGCTTCCATGCGCTTGGAAGCTTCGTCCATTGACTTGTTCATCGCTTCGAGGCGCTTGGTTGCCTCGGCAGTATCGGTGGTGCCGGTGAGTCCGCCGAGAATGGCGCCGGCCGGCGAAGCGGGATCCAGTTTCGCCGAGCCGCCGAAACTTGGCCGTGGAGTAAATAAGGCCGTTGCCGCGGAAAGGATCAGGCTGGCGACGATGGCTACGACGACCAAGACCGCAGTGTAGGGAAGCGCTTTCTCCTTCGGGCACTTCATCATCACTGGCACGCCCAGATAGAGTACGTAGAGCGAGTAGAGTGCGGCCAGAACCGCCAGGAGGCCGAGCATCGGGATGATGTTCAGGACGCCAGCAAGCCAGGCCGGCGTATAGGCGTAGGCAACGAGTTTGAAGGCCTGGGCATAATTCTTCTGGCCAGCGAAGGTTGGCGCCAGAGCATCGGCAATCCAGGCAACTAGAAAGACGGCTAGTACGCCGAGTACATAGGTCGCAACCAAGGTGCCGAGGCCACCCAGAACGCCGATGCGCACCGTACCCATGAACGGTATGCTGATGCCGATCAAAGTCATGCCGATGAAGGCGGCAATCGGGCCGATCGCTGCCAGGATGGCGACGTAGCTGATGGCAACCTCTTTCGGCTGGTCCGGCTCCGTGTCGATGACTGGCCACTCCTGGTTGGGCGACAGCGTGATCGCCTTGGCGCGCTCGATCAATTTCGTCAGGCCGGCCGAACGGCTGGAAGTTGCCGTGGCGTCCGGGGTGGCGGAACTCGCTGCCGCTTGTACGGTGGGCGGCGGCGGTGAAGGCTGCGCTGCCACCGCGAGGCTACCGCCGCAGTTTTGGCAGAAGCGGCTGTCTGCGTCGTTCTGGGTTCCACACTTGGTGCAAAAGCTCATGATGCCCCCCTTTTCTTCCTATGATGGAACGAGACGAAACCTGGCGCCGATTATAGTCATCGCCCGTCTGCAGGCGGTGTTACCGATTGGTGAATATTACCCGGCGCACCGGTACTGGAACCTGCCTCAGTTAATGCTCCGCATCTGGCCAGACCATCGGCTACCGCAGCGCCGATCCTGTTGCGCATGGCGATCGATCGCAGCTCAGGCTCGTCATCCCGGTTGAGGATCACCCCTGCCTCGAGGAGCACCGTGGGCATGGTTGCGGTCTTCAGCACGACCAGGTCGTCGTAGTAGTAAACACCTGCATCGCGGTCGGCCCATTGCTTGAACTCGCCGGCGATTTTCGCGGCGTGATGGGGTGTGGCATGGAGCCCCGCTGCATGCATCGCCGCGCCAATTGAGTGGGCACAGCGCAAGCTGGCTGCCGGAAACGGATTCTTCCTCGACACGAACAGCGAGTAGCCGGAGATCTGATCGGTGTAACGCTGCTCGCTGCCTTGCCACTGCCAAGTGGACAGGAATTGCGGTTGTGCGGAATCGTGGTGTATCGAGAGCAAGAACGTAGCACCAGCACGGCGAGCGAGGCTGGTTCGCCGCGACAAGTGATCCATGCTGCCGTCGCGACCGATCAGGATGCTGCGGTGACCGTTGGAGGTCAACAGCGTTTGTATGTCGTCGGCCAGATCGACATTGAATTCGA
>PMIF01000228.1 GCA_003157035.1 Rhodocyclaceae bacterium | reverse complement strand
GCCGAACTCGAACCCGCACGCAAGTTGGCCTGGCAATGTTGGGACGCTGGCGTGGATGCGCTGATCGTGCAGGATATGGGCCTACTCGAACTCGACCTGCCGCCGATCGATTTGCATGCCTCGACCCAATGCGATATCCGTACGCCAGGCAAGGCCCGTTTTCTCGCCGACGCCGGACTCTCCCAACTCGTACTGGCTCGTGAATTGAGCCTGAGCGAAATCGCCGAGATACGCACCGCCGTGCCGGAAGACGTCGTGCTGGAGCATTTCATCCACGGCGCACTCTGCGTTGCCTATTCTGGACAGTGCTATATCAGCCACGCCCAGACAGGCCGCAGTGCCAACCGGGGAGATTGTTCTCAGGCCTGTCGCCTGCCATACACATTGAAGGACGAACGGGGACGGGTTGTCGCCTTCGACAAGCACCTGCTCTCGCTCAAGGACAACAACCAGTCCGACAACCTGCGTGCCTTGCTCGACGCCGGCGTGCGAAGTTTCAAGATCGAGGGCCGTTACAAGGATGTCGCTTACGTCAAGAACATCACCGGCCATTACCGTCGCCTGATCGACGAGATCCTCACGCAGCGGAGCGACTTGAGGCCACTATCGAGCGGCAGCACGAAGCTCTCCTTCCTGCCCGATCCCGAAAAGACCTTCCACCGCGGCGCAACCGACTATTTTGCGCACGGCCGCCAACCCGACATTGGGGCGTTTGACAGCCCCGGATTTGTCGGTCTGCCACTCGGGACGGTTCGACGCATCGGGCCGGAGTGGCTCGAGCTGGACGTCTGCCAGACNNGCCGAATTGCCCGGCCTGCATTGCGGTCTGTTGATCAGCCGGAACCGCGACCATGCCTGGGAACAAACGCTGGCCAAGACCTCGTCGGCACGGCGGATTCCTGTCGACGCCTGCCTCGAGGACCAAGGCGCGGGTTTTTCCCTTCGCTTGACCGATAGCGACGGCATCGCCGCATCGGCCAACGTAGCCGCGGAACGTCAGTTGGCGCGAAACCCGGAACAGGCCGAAAGCAAGTTGCGGGAACAGCTCGATCGCTTCGGTGACAGCGAGTTCATGTTGCGCGATGTCATAATTGCCTGGCAGCAGGCGTGGTTTATTCCACCATCCCTGATCAATGCACTTCGCCGAGAAGCAGTCGTACAACTACGGCAGGCTCGTCTCGCCGCACATCCAAGGCCAAGTCGACGTTCAGCGGCAGTGCCAGCGACCACTTATCCAGATCTGGCCATCTCCTACCTCGGTAACGTGTACAACAGCGCTGCTCGCCGCTTCTACCAGCGACATGGGGTTCGCCTGATCGAAGCGGCATTCGAAGCCCATCAGGAACGTAATGACATTTCATTGATGATAACCAAGCACTGCCTGCGCTTCTCGTTCAACCTGTGTCCGAAGCAGGCCAAGGGCATCGAAGGCGTTCAGGGCCAGGTCCGCGCCGACGCCATGACCCTCGTCGACGGCAACAACTCCTACCGCCTGGAATTTGATTGCAGGGCTTGCGAGATGCACGTCATTGGGAAAATCAGCAACCATGTGCTCAACGGCGGACCGCCATCCGCCTAGCCTGGTCGACTGCCCGGGGGCGGCCTGACAAACTGCCGGCCGCCCGCGGCTGTTGCCCTAGCGCGGTGGAACGCGCTGCCAAGGAACCGGACAGGACTGAGCGTAGGGATAATAGGCGTTCACCGGAGCGCAGTAGTACCACCAGCCGTCGCTTGGCGGCGCCGCATAGTTTGGTGGAGCCATCATCACCACGGGTTCCTGATAAACGACTGCTGGAGGACGCGTGGCGGCCCAAAGCAATGCCGAGCCAAGCACCAAGCCGGGTGCCCAACCCCATCCACCGCCGTTGTAGTGCTGGCGTGGTCCCCCGTGGTGATACCCATAGTCAGCCTGGGCGGCGGTTCCAGTTAGCGATCCGATGCCGATCAATGCCGCGGCCAAAAGTGCACGAGTGGTCTTCATTTGAGTCTCCAATCCGGGCTGCGATCAGCCCACAAGAAGAATAACGCCGACCATCGACGGACGAAGACGCCAAGTTGTAATGGTTTGTTGCCCTGCGATACATGTTCCCACGGTAAAATGGCCGGATGGAAATGAATCGCATAGGAAAATTCGAGAGCCGCAGGATTGTCGAAGCGTTCGACAAGGCCTTGATCGAACTGTTCGGCCGCAACATGTCGGATGTCGGCATATCGCGTTTCGACGCTCTCTCCCTGGTTGCTGAGGTCGGCGACGCACGCAAGGCCGCCGAGTTGGCTGGCAGCCGGCGTGGACTGGTGCCATTGCCTCGCTAGATCAGCCCCCGGCTCGCAGTCGAGGGTCTTGAGACCATCACCCGCCTCAAATCCCGCTGGAGCGGGATTTGAGGGCACTTCTGGATGATGCTGAACGGGTATATGGTGGGTGCTGACGGGCTCGAACNNCTACCAACTGAGCTAAGCACCCATCGAACGCGGGTGCCCCCGCGAGTCGGGTAGTATATCAGTCGATAGCAGCCCTCAGTGGGTCAGGACGGCCGACGCCAAATCGGCTTCGGCGACGACCGGTGCCACAGATACATCGGCAGGGTCAGGCAACGGCTGCGGCATCCGCTCAAGCGCCAGTTCGAGAACCTTGTCGATCCATCTCACGGGCAGGATCTCGATCTTGTCCTTGATGGTATCGGGAATTTCAGCCAGATCCTTGACGTTCTCCTCCGGAATCAGTGCCAGCCGGATTCCGCCGCGTACCGCCGCCAACAACTTTTCCTTCAGCCCACCGATCGGCAGCGCTTCACCACGCAGAGTAATCTCGCCGGTCATCGCCACGTCAGCACGCACTGGGATACCCGTCAAAACGGACACCAGGGCAGTCGCGATGGCAATCCCGGCCGACGGGCCATCTTTTGGTGTAGCCCCCTCGGGTAGGTGGATGTGAATATCGTTCTTCTGGTAGAAATCCTCAGGGATGCCCAAAGAGCGGCTGCGCCGGCGGACAACGGTCAGGGCCGCCTGAATCGACTCCTGCATGACCTCGCCGAGCTTGCCGGTGGTCATGGTCTTGCCCTTGCCGGGGACCGCCACAGCTTCGATGGTCAACAGTTCCCCGCCAACCTCCGTCCAGGCCAAGCCAGTGACCTGACCGACTTGATTCTCCTTCTCGGCAATGCCGAAGCTGTAACGCCGGACACCGAGGAACTTATCGAGGTTCTTGGCGTTGACGACGATCTTGTTCTTGCGCGCCTTGAGGACAAGCGCCTTGATCACCTTGCGGCAGATCTTGGAAAGATCGCGCTCGAGCGCCCGTACGCCGGCCTCGCGCGAGAAGTAGCGAACCATGTCGCGCAAGGCATCATCGGTGACCGTCAATTCCTCGCGCTTGACGCCGTTGTTCTTCATCTGCTTGGGCAGGAGATAACGGCGGGCGATGTGGACCTTTTCGTCTTCGGTGTAACCGGAGAGACGTATCACCTCCATGCGGTCGAGCAATGCCGGAGGAATATTCAAGGTATTGGCGGTTGCCACGAACATCACGTCGGACAGGTCGAAGTCGACCTCCACGTAGTGGTCCTGGAAGGTGTGGTTCTGTTCCGGATCGAGCACNNTTCACCCCGACCTTGGTCATGTTCTGGAGGATCTTGCCGGGCATCGAGCCAATATAGGTGCGGCGATGGCCCCTGACCTCGGCTTCGTCGCGCATTCCCCCGAGGGCCATGCGAACGAACTTGCGGTTGGTCGCCTTGGCAATCGACTGACCGAGCGAGGTCTTGCCGACGCCCGGAGGGCCGACCAGGCAGAGAATGGGCGCCTTGACCTTATCGACGCGCTGCTGAACAGCAAGGTACTCGACGATCCGTTCCTTCACGCGCTCCAGGCCGTAGTGGTCCTTGTCGAGGATCTTCTCGGCCGCGCCCAGATCTTTCGACACGCGCGAACGCTTCTTCCATGGCAGTCCGACCAGGGTCTCGATGTAGTTGCGAACTACGGTGGCCTCAGCCGACATCGGCGACATCAGCTTGAGCTTCTTGACTTCCGCGTTGGCCTTGGCCAACGCCTCCTTGCTCATGCCGGCAGCCTTGACCTTCTTCTCCATCTCTTCGAGATCGGCACCCTCTTCGCCTTCACCGAGCTCCTTCTGGATGGCTTTGACCTGCTCGTTCAAGTAGTACTCGCGCTGGCTCTTTTCCATCTGCCGCTTGACGCGACCACGGATGCGCTTTTCCACCTGCAGGATGTCCAGTTCGGTCTCAAGTTGCGACAGCAACTTCTCCAGCCGCACGACGACGTCGAAGATCTCGAGAATTTCCTGCTTGAGCTCAAGCTTCAGCGGCAAGTGGGCTGCGATCGTGTCGGCCAGTCGCCCCGGCTCTTCGATTCCACCGAGCGAAGTCAGGATCTCCGGCGGGATCTTCTTGTTGAGTTTCACGTACTGATCGAACTGAGCCAGGATAGCCCGGCGCATGGCTTCTATCTCGTGGCTGGCACGATCGTCGATGATCACCGGCGTCACATCGGCGACGAACAGCGCTCGCTGATCCTCGACGCGATCGATCGTGGCCCGCTGCGCGCCTTCGACGAGTACCTTGACAGTACCGTCCGGCAGCTTGAGCATCTGCAGGATGTTGGCAATGCAGCCAACCGGATATAGGTCGCCCGCTTCAGGATCATCCTTGGCCGCCGACTTTTGCGCCACCAGGAGGATGCCCTTGCCGGCTTCCATTGCCGTCTCCAGCGCCTTGATGGATTTCGGCCGCCCGACAAATAGCGGAATGACCATATGCGGAAACACCACCACGTCGCGCAAGGGCAGAAGCGGCAATTCCATTTTCTCTTCGGGGATATCGATTTCGCCAAGCATGGGGCGTTTCCTTTAGTTTGATGCCTCGCTGACGAGATTGGGGACGACGCCGCCAAATTCAAGCGGCGACGGCAAACGCATTCACGTCATTTCGAAGCGGCAACCTTCGGTTGATCGGAATAGATCAACAGTGGCTGGCCAGCGGCCTCGATCATACCCTCATCGATCACCACCTTTTCGACGTTGGACAACGCCGGTAGCTCGTACATCGTATCCAGCAGCACGTTTTCCAGAATCGAACGCAACCCACGCGCGCCGGTCTTGCGCTTCAGCGCCTTACGGGCAATGGCTTGCAAGGCGGCCGGACGTATCTCGAGGTCAACGCCTTCCATGGCAAACAGCTTCTGATACTGCTTGATCAACGCATTCTTGGGCGCAATGAGAATTTCGACCAGTGCCGCCTCTTCGAGTTCCTGCAAGGTCGCCACTACCGGCAAGCGGCCGATCAACTCCGGTATCAAGCCGTACTTGATCAGGTCTTCCGGTTCCACCAGACGCAAGACTTCCGTGATGTCCTTGGTGTCGCGACTCTTCACCTCGGCGCCAAAGCCAATGCCGGACTTTTCCGAACGGCTGCGGATCACCTTGTCGAGTCCGTCGAAAGCACCGCCGCAGACGAACAGGATGTTG
>PMIF01000018.1 GCA_003157035.1 Rhodocyclaceae bacterium | reverse complement strand
GGCGCCGGCCTCGACAACGCTGGCTCCATCTGCGGTTCCGCCACTGCGGCGACTTCGCGCGGTAACACCGGCAGCATCGGCGGTTCGGCCAGCGCCGCTGCTGACATCACCAACTCGGGCACCATCGGCAGCCATGGCGGCAACATCGGCGTCAGCGCCGCACACGTGACCAACACGGGCATCATCGGCGCGGGCGGGGCGACGGTGACCGTCATCGCTGACGACCTCGACAACAGCCATGGCACCGTCTCCGGCGCCACGGTCAATGTCGGTGCAACGGTGGTTATCAACATCGACGGCGACCTACACGCCAGCCAGAACTTGACGATCGCCAGCCAGAGCACTTTGGACAACACCAATGGCCGCATCGATGCCGGCGGCGTCCTGGCTGTCTTCGACCCGACGGCCGTCCGCAACGCCGTTGCCGGCAGTTCATCGGCGCAGGACGTCACGAGCAAGACCCTGGCCATCGTCAACACCAACGGCAGTCTCAGCGCCGGCACCAACCTGGTTCTGGATGCCGCCAGTCTCAGCTTCGACGGCCGGGTGGCGAGCCTTGGCGACCTCAGCGCTGCCCTGAACGGCGACTACAGCCGTACCGCCGCCACCCAGGACCCCTTCCAGGTCGCAGGCAGGATGTCGCTCGCGTTCTCCGGCACGGTCACCAACGACAGCGTCTGGCATGTGGACAAGGGTCTCAGCGTCACCGGCAGCCAGGTACTCAACAACGGTGAGATCAGTTCCAACGGCATCACCAGCGTCCAGGGCACGGCCGGCGCGCTGACCAACCACGGCCTGATCCAGGGCGACACCGTCGTCACCCTCGGCGTCGATCTGGATAACCAGGGCGGCAGGATCGTCGGCAACAGCTACTACGCCAACTTCACCGGCACCGCCAACAACACCCGCGGCAGCATCGATATCACCGGTGCCACCGAGATCCACGTCGGCGGTGACCTCGTCAACAATTCCGGCCGCATCGATACCGGCAGCCTTGCCCTGCAAGTGGGCGGCGATATCTTCAACCGCACGCTGACGGGCGGCGAGATCGCGACCAGCGGCTACCAATGGGCTGCCGGCAGTCTCGTGCGCAACACCCAGACCCAGGCGGACACCCGCGCCGGCATCACCGCCCGTAGCGGCAACCTCGATCTCGATGTCGGCGGCAACCTGATCGTGCAAGGCGCCGATCTCACCGCATCGGGCAAACTTACCGGCTTCGTTCTTGGCGACATCGTCGCCACCTCCCTGGTCCTGCAGGGCAGCCGCAGCACCGGCAACGCCCTCGGCCTGACCGGCTACGGCACCGAGAGCACGACCTCGCACATCCTCTCGGATATCCACGCCGGCGGCGATCTCAGCCTGATTGCCGGTGGCAATGCCGGCTACGAAGGCACCGACATCCACGCGAGTGGCGATCTCACCCTGGGGGCCGTCACCGGCGACCTCAATGTCAATGCCGTGTTGAACAGCACCGTTGGCCACGGCACCCAGCCAAGTGGCAGTTCGTACGCCTGGGGCGACGGAGATTCGGCGAGCAGTTCCACCACCGTTGACACCAACGCGCAAGCGGCCGTCGGTGGCCGGCTCGCTGCCGGCAACAGCATGCATCTTCTGGCCGGCCATGACCTGCGCCTCACAGGTGTCGACGCCAGTGCTGCCAGCGGCCGGCTCCAGGTGATCGCCGGCCACGACATCGATATCGGCAGTCTGGCCGTCATCTCCACCTCTGCCAGCACCAGTCAGAGCACCGGTTCAGCCGACGAGGGCACCCCCTTCGCGACGGCAACGCCGATCAGTAGCACCACCACGACCATCACCCAGGCCGGCGGCAACTTCACTGCCCAGACCGGCATCGTCATGGACGCCGGCCATGGCAACCCCTTCGGTGCCGAGTTTGTCGCCGCCACGCAGCGGGCCCGCGTGGCTGCCGGTCTGCCGGCTGTCGCCGCAGCGGCGGCCGATACCGCCGGGCACCTCCAGTTGGCCGGTGCCAATCTCACCAGCGGCAGCGAAACAGAGCGGACCGACATCACGCTTGCCGCCAAAGGTGACGTCAGCGTCAAGAGCGCCTGGAACAGCACCGTCACCCATGGTGGCGACACCGACAAGCGCATCGCCGTCCTCCTGAACGGCGGCACCGCCATCGCCGACACCACTACCATCGGCAACGTTGCCGGCCACCTCGCCGGCAACAATATCCACATCGCTTCCGATAGCGGCGATCTCTTGCTGGCTGGCCTCGATCTTCGGGCCACGGGCGAGCTTGGTACCGGTAGCCGTGGCAGTACCACCATCGACAGCAGCACGCTGGTTGCCGGCCACGATCTGACCGTCTTTGCCGGTGGTGAATTGGTGGTCCGCGGGCTGGTTGCCAACCCAGCCAACGCCCCGGCCAGCGCCGAGACCCTGTCCAACCCCCACGCCACGCCCACCTCGGCCCAGGCGCAGCTGTCGGCCGCGCAGACGCTGACGCTCGTCGGCGTGAGCGGCATCGACATCGCCGGCGCCGCTTTCACCGGCGCCGACATGGCGCTGCAAAGCCGCGGCGACATCCAAGTTGCCGGCGGCAGCGTGCACGAAGAATGGCAGGGCTTGAGCGACCAGCACGTCCGCGACACCGCCCATGCCACCACTTTCGACGGCGGCACGCTTACCATCTCGGCCGTAGGCGACAAGAGCGACATCGGGTTCGCCAATGTCGCCATTCACACCACGGGTGCGACGCATCTTGCCGCCACTGGCGACATCAGCGTCGATCCTGGCCAGAACTACAGCCTTGATCACTGGACGGAGAGCCATAGCAGCGGTTTCATTGTCGAGAAGACCACCACCTCGGACCATGTGCGCGAGACTGCCGCGGTGATGGCGAGCAGCATCGATGCCGGCCTCGTGGACATCCAGGCGCTGGGCAACATCACGCTGACGGCGACGCAGGTCAAGAGTGCGGGGCTTACCACCGTGCTGGCCGGTGGCGACCTCCAGTATCTGGCCGCGCACGACCGCAACTATGTGCATGACGAGAGCCACAGCACCAGCAGTCTGTTCGGCATCATCGACTTCAAGCACAGCAGCGGTAGCCACACGGCGACCACCAATACCGCGCTGGTGACCGAAGTGCAAAGCCAGGCGGATGTTCTGAGCCAGTCGGACGGCAGCACCTTGCTCGAAGGCACCCACATCGCCTCGGCCACCGGCCAGGTCAAGCTGCTCGCCGGGCAGAATCTCGACATCCGGCCGGCGGAGAACACGAGCCATAGCGAAGACAGCTACCAGGAGTCCGGCTTGACCGTGTCGCTGGGCGGCATCGGCTACCGCAAGGCAAGCGACGACAGCAGCGACACCTCGACCACCTTCACCACCGCTTTGATTAGCGGCGACAGTGTTCTATTGGGCGCGGGGGGCAATGCCCATCTGATTGCTGCCCAGATCGAAGGCACGCACGGTGCCACGCTTCTGGCCGGCGACAATGTCATCGTCGAAGCGGGCATGGAGAGCCACGTCACCAGCCACGAGCATCAAGCCTCCGGGTTTGGTCTGTTCATCGACAAGACCGGGGATCTGTTCCACGGGGTTGGCATTGGCCCGATCAAGGAGAACGGGTCGGGCCAGAGTAGCACGCAGAATGCCGTGGCCAGCCATATCGGCAGCAGCCAGGGTGGCGTCAGCATCACCGCTGGCAATAGTGTTGCCGTACTGGGCAGCCAGATTACGGCCGCAGCCGACATCAAGCTCACCGCCGGCAACCAGATCGTGCTGGCCGGCAGCCTGGCCGAATCCTCCGGCAA
>PMIF01000002.1:1392-7609 GCA_003157035.1 Rhodocyclaceae bacterium | reverse complement strand
ATGTCATCAGACCGTTGAGGGCACGCTGCCGACCATGGCTTGCAGGAATCGAGCGACAGGTCACGCGCAGGTAGCTGTCGTTCAAGCAGGAAGATGCTCGGGAGTGCTGCCAAGGTCGGCTTGGTGCGGTCAACGGACGTTCAGGTTATCGGAGGGAAGGTCAGGAGCGTGCCCATAAGCGACCTTCGACCTTCGATACCGTGAAGGGCTGCAAACTGAAGTAGACCTGCCGGTCTCGAAGTTCAGGGGCTACCGCCGTGCTTGATTGGCATGGAAGCGTGGATTCTCCATCGGCAGCTTGAACGACTGTGGCCCGCCGGGAAAGCACTGTCACTTGGCGGTCGATTCCTGCGCTAGAAGCACAAGCACATAGCCACGAACGAAGGCGCGGCGGATGAAGGCAAACGGGATGCCGAGGAACACGAAGACGGCGAAGAAGCCTGAGGAACCCTGATATTGATGTGGCGCGAAGAACGATACGTAGACAATGGCCGCCACGAAAATCAAGCCGCTCAACAGCACAGGAAGGCGTTTGTCGGCGATGGCGCCGGCGGCTTGAATGAGCCGACGCTGCTCCCAGGGCTGGAGGCCAGACAGCTCCGAAAATCGGTAGAACGGATGCACGAAACCAGAGACAAAATTGCGGAGGTTGTTGTTGCGCCGCGTCTCGTGTGCAAAAAGGTCATCCGAGATCGCGGCGGCTTGTTCTTTGGATAGCGCGGTCATACTGGGACTCCTCGTTTGAGGGGGCTACAGGCAATGGACGGACAGCTGGGGCCATACGACGGTCATGCTACTGTCGGGCTGGGCCAGTGGCTTCGCGACAGCAATCAATCACTTTGTCCGTGAGGCGGCAGTATATCAACGGCATTGTCGGCTGGCATAGAATCCCCTTACAATCTGTCCCGGAGGATTCGCAAGGTGACAGGCGTGAACGCTGGTGGGCAAATTGGTCTGGCCGTCGCTGCGGCAGTAACTCTCGGTTCGGCCCAAGCGGTCATGTTGAGTGACGACGGCCGCGGCCAGGTGTTGCTCTATCCCTACTACACCGTTCAAGGCGGCACCGATACGCTCATTTCGGTGGCTAACGGCACCAGCCGAGGCAAGGCCGCCCGGGTGCGATTCCTGGAGGCCCTGAACGGGCGGCCGGTGCTTGCCCTCAACCTCTATCTGGCGCCCCACGATGTCTGGACGGCCAAGATCACCAGCATCGATAACGGTGGCGCCAAGCTGGTCGTGGAAGACGCCTCCTGTACGGCACCAGCCATCGCAACGGTACTTGGCGGTGCCGGCGAGCAAGCCTTTTCCACCTCCGGCTTTGATGGCACCAATGGCACGCCGGCAGACGGCGAAGCCAGCCAGGGCGTCGCCCGGACACGCGAGGGCTATATCGAGGTCCTGGAGATGGGCGATATCGATCCGGAGTACGTGCTTCTCGGCGACGTGAATTTCTTGGTGGGGATCACTCGTAACAATTCGGATGGCACACCGCGACCGGCAAACTGCCCAGCTGTCGCTGCAGAGTGGGCCAGTGCGAGTCCGTTTCCCAACGGTGGGCACGGACCACTCCAGAACACTCCCGATACGAATGGGCTCGCCGCGACCACGGGCGGGCTCTCCGGAACGGGCACCTTGATCAGCGTCGCCAAGGGGACAGACTTCAGCTACGACCCGGTGGCCTTGAGCGGCTTCTACATGACCCAGCCACCGATCCATACACCGGCCGCCAGCACCAGGCCGTCGCTGGCGGATGCGGCGCCGGTGAGCACCGTCACAGTGGTCGACGCCA
Source organism: Rhodocyclaceae bacterium (assembly GCA_003157035.1). Taxonomy (GTDB): domain Bacteria; phylum Pseudomonadota; class Gammaproteobacteria; order Burkholderiales; family Rhodocyclaceae; genus Fen-999. The sequence goes on along the minus strand of PMIF01000002.1, from coordinate 5,820 downwards.
ATACGGGCATTCCCGCGCAGATCACCGACAATTGGACCAACGCCGCGGCACCCGGCAACGGCGGCATTGATGCCGTCACGGCCGTGCTCATGCGCTCGGCAGTGATCAACGAATTCGTGGTTAACACCGCCATCAACGCTGGCACGGACTGGATTTTGACCCTGCCGACCAAGCGCTGGTACGTGGATCAGGTCGTCAATCCCGTGCGGCCATTCTCGGCGGCTTTCGCCCAGGGCGGGGCATGCGAAACCTTGGTGGCTACGTTCTACGATCAATCCGGTTGGTCCGGTAGCGGTGGCAGGATCGGGTTTCCGGAACAGCCTCCACCATTTGTCTGCCAACTGCGCTGGGCGAGCAACGTGCTGACGTTCAACAACTCGCTCGTAGTCGGCTCCCTGACAGGGTATCCCAACAATTTCAACGTCGGATCATTCCCGGCCGGCCAAGGGACCTTCACCTTTCCCTCCACCTTGGACTACAAGAGCTACTACTGGGCCTCGGCACAAAAGGCAGGGGCGGCAAACGACCTGCTCGGCCGCCAGCTATGGAACGAGACGGCGCGGCAGCACGTCTATGCCGGGCTGCCGATCATCGGCTTTGCGGTTCAACAGTACGTCAATGGGATGCTGCCAGGCGGCGTGCTGTCGAACTACGGCGGCACATACGTCCACCGGTACGAGCGCAGTGTTACCCCCTAAGACTCAACGCCGTCGTCGTGTCAGGGCGCGATATCAGCGTTCGCACGAAGGCGGTTGGCGGCAATAGTTTTCACTCTGGGAGGCTTTAATGTCACTACGTAATCTTCTTGCGGCGCTGTTCGCGTTGGTCGTCAGCTTGTCGGCGTCGGCGTTCATGCCGACCCCCGGCCTTTGGGTAATAGACGCGGAGAATAATGGACATGCGGGGCGAGGGTTCCAAGTTGAGACCCAAGGCGATGTGCTGGTGTTCACCTATTACGGCTACCTTTCCGGCGGTGCCGCGCAGTGGTACCTGTCGTCCGGAACGTTGACGAACGGCGTGTTCACCGGGAATCTGGAGGGTTATGCGGGTGGAACAGCGCTCGGGAGCAGCTATGCTTCCGCCACGGACACGGGCAGCGCAGGTACCGTAACACTGAACTTCAGCAATGAGTCCGCCGGAACGATCACTCTCCCCGGCGAATCTGCCAAGGCGATCAAGAAGTTCTACTGGGTAGACAACGCATTCCCTTCGGTGCGCCGCAACGTTGGTGAGTACTTTGTCTATATGGTGATGAGAGACCAATCGTCATCAACGCCCGCCGTATACACGTACACCGTTACCCCTACGGCTGTGGCGCAGGATGGCTCCTATACAGTAGTGGAGACCTACAGCAAGGACTGGAAGCTTTCTACCTACATGTACGATTCAGGGTACGCGGAGTCGTTCTATTCCGAAGGCACGTATTCTTGCAACTACACTCCCAGTTATCGTGCCGCGCCACCACTTACAGTCCAGGCAGGTGACGTGTATTCCGCCAGCAGCACCAGCAGCTGCATACAATCCGGCACGTCGACGACGACGGCTCTGAGCGTCAATGGAACTGCCGTCGGGCCCGAGATCCATACGACGGCTCTGGGGTCTTTCTCGGCGTTCAAGTGGACCAATGCCAAAGTTTCAACGCCTCAAGGCGGACCTACTGAGACGACCAATTCGACATGCTGGACCGATGAAGCAAGCGGAAGGCTTATCGAATGCGACTATGCAACCTCAGGTTCCCCCTCGGGTACGCGTTCCGAAACCCTTATCGCCTATTCCTACAAAGGGCAGACTCATGGCGCCATCATAATGCGATTCGCAGGATACTGGACGGTCAACTACACAGGGTCTGGAAGCGGCTCGTGCAATGTGGTCGTTGATGTCAGCGGAAGTATGTCAGGGAGTTGTACGAGTTCGCAGGGTGCCTTCACCGTCACAGGCACCGTGGATAGCGCTGGGAATATGGCGGCCAGCGGTAGCAACGGGGCAAGCCTGAATGGAAGCATGGCCAGCCCCACGGCGGGCTCCGGCAGCTGGACAAACACTGGGGCCAGCGGAACCTGGACTGCGACCCATATCTGACGGTGGACGTCGGCGAGGCTTGGGGCAAGTCCAAGCCAGAAGCGGTCCATCCACATCTACTTGTTGGCAGAGGAGTCCCAAACAACATCGTCATCAACCGCATATAGCGTGCAGGTTGTTTTGGCGTGACTCTCACAATTCGAAAGTGCCCTACCTAATGGGTCGTCCCCTTCATAGGCCCATCCGACATTACCAGTCCTCGCAATGGCGAAAGCGCGGGGATAGGGCTTCGAGAGAAACTTCCGATAGTTTTCTCGCCGGTTGTTATCCAAGTAGGGGACGGCAGGCACATCTGACAGTTCAGCAAAACTGGTCTTGGGAGGTCGTGGCGTTTTCTCAATATCAAAAACCTCCTTTGTCGGCATACCAATTTCCCTCAGAAACCTTTCGGTTTCAGGTAGCCAGATACTTACGCCCCGAGGACTGCTCATCATGCTGTGGGCGTCGCCATCGCTGAAGACACCAAATGACACGAGTTCGGCCTTGCCCCCGGCGGCCAAGTACGCTGCATGCAGCTTCTTGGGTAGATCAGGCCCCCAGTAACTATCGTTGTGCCCATAGAACCATAACGTCGGAAGCCTCGATTCCTTGCCATAGGCAGCGAAGGCATCAATCAGTGCCGTCTCCCAATTGCACGTTATCTCGGTCTGCTTGATGCCGCCCGCAAAGTTGATAATGCCCCTCACAGAAGGTGGATTCATCGCCCCCAAGGCTATCGAGGCAATCCCGCCATAGGACTGCCCAACGACAAGAACATGGTCCTTATCGACATCCGAACGTTCGAGTAGGTCCTTCAATGCGGCAGAAATGTCATTGGCTTGCATGCGTCCATTGCTTTCGGCGTTGCATCCTGAAACAACATTTGAGCCGCCAGACTTCGAGAATCCAGAACGCATTGGGATGGCCACCAGATAGCCCCGCTTGAGGAATTCACGGCTGATGACAGGGTAAGTGGCGCGAGGGTCAAATCTGGGGTTGCCAAACGCCTTGCCATGATTGATTACGACCAATGGGAATGGGCCTGCTCCGGGCGGGACATAGAGGGTTGTCTCCAACTCATGGCCAAATACCCCTGAACCTATAGAGAGCATCTCCACCTTCTCGTTCATGCTTCTTGGGATGATTTCCTTCCCGTCAGCGAGGCAGAAACAGGAAGACAGCAATGTCACGAGCAGCACTGCAAATTGCCTACGAAGCCGCATCTGATTCCTCGGCATCAACGGGCTCCTTCCGCGTCCTGAATTATCTTTTTCAGGACCGGCAGCTTGTCCTTCGCGTGCTGAACGCCTTGAGCAGCCGCCAGGGTCAGCCACTCGCGCGCTGCGTGCAAGTCCTTTGGCAGCCCGCGTTGCCCCGTCATGTGGAAATAGCCAACATTGTTCTGTGCATCGGGATAGCCGAGCAAGGCGGCCTTGCTCATANNGTGTCGACTAGGAACATCGTTCGTTGAAATCACTGAAAGATGCAACGGTCATTCCCGCTCTCTTCAGTGAAAGGCATCAAGATAATCATCGGTCCAATCGCTCATTGCTCACTCATAACCGGTTACTGTGGAATCGAAAGCCAAGTCCTGGTCCAACTCGCCCTGGGGGGATCATGCCATTACGCGCATGGAATGCGCAACTCCAAACGATCGGTGTTGGCCCAGACTGTGTCAATATCCCAAATTGTCAGTACGCCATTCGCAACGCCCTCGCAGGAGGCTCAGTATTCGGTTTGATTTCTCGGTGTCGGGAATTTAGTTTACCCCTCAACGGCAGTTGTCAGACCGGGAGCGGACGTCCAAAGACGGTGCATTTCTTACTTCTGAATGACAGGTCGTGGCCGATTGGTTGAGGTCGCCAACGCCAGCTTCGGAGCATTCAAGTTCTAGAAACCTGAGTTTGACCGAACGGCGGCTGGAGAAAGCTGGATGGTCGGAACGGGCACGTTGGAGGCATTCGCCCAAGTAGCCCATACTCCACTACTCATCCCAATGTTGCGCGATGCCGCGCGAAATCCGTATCGTCACGGATGCGGTGCTCCCGGCCTGATGTTGCGCCTGGCGGCACAACCTATCCGAGGCTGCCGTTACCAGCCGACCTGTTTGCGCCAGCGTTAGCCTAGCTGCAGCGCCGCTTGCGCCACGATGGCGCCGAGTACAGCGCCGGCGAGAACGTCGCTCGGATAGTGCAGACCGAGAATGGGCCGCGAAACCCCAACCAGCGCGGCGAAGGGGAATAGCAGTGGTGCCAGCTCAGGGAAGCCGGCGGCAGCGATCAGGGAAAATGACACGGCATGCAACGTGTGGCCGGATGGAAAGCTGAAGCGATCGAGCGCCGGTGCGGCGGCGTTGATTGCTGCATAGAC
>PMIF01000002.1:0-1355 GCA_003157035.1 Rhodocyclaceae bacterium | reverse complement strand
ACAAAGCTCGAGGTCGAGTTCGCTAATCCGGTAGTAGGACATAAGGGCGGTCTCCGTTGGCCTTGCTCTGGCGACCCGCGATGACGCCAGTGAGCAGCGCGGCAAAGCGGTCGTGGATGCGTTCCCAGTCGAGATGGGCGATCGAAGCTGCGGCGCGCGCGCGTAGCGCCGCGAGTTGTTCGGGTGCCCGGCTGAGCGCGACGGCGGCATCGACGAAGGCCTGGTCGTCGGCCGGTGTCACAACGTGGCCGTTGGCTGCGTCTTCGATCAGGTCGGCGGCAGCCGCGGTGGCGAAGGCAACAACGCCCAGGCCGCTGGCCAGGGCTTCCGGCACCACGTTGCCGTAGGTCTCTGTCAGGCTGGGGAAAAGGAACAAGTCGGCGGAGGCGTAGTGCCCGGCGAGGTCCTCGCCGCGACGCATGCCGACGAAACTGTGCGGCAGGTTGCGCGCCGTCAGGCGGCCGGCCAGTTGTCGGCGCAGCGGACCGTCGCCGACCAACAGCAGGCGGCTGTTGGCTACTTCGGCGGCGATTGCCTCGAAGGCGCGCACCACCAGGCGCAGGTTCTTTTCCGGCGCCAGGCGACCGACATAGGTGACGACCAGCGTTTCGTCATCGGCACCCCAGGCGGCGCGCAACGACTGGCTGCGCCGGTGGGGGCTGAACAGTCGCGTATCGACGCCGCGCGCCAGCACCTGGACGTTGTCGTAGCCATCCGCGAGCAGCGCCTGGACAAGCTCGGCCGTCGGCGCCAGGGTCAGATCCGTGCGGTTGTGCAGACGGCGCAGGTGATGTCTGACGGCGCCGCGCAGCCAACCAAGCTTGTAGTGGCGGCTGTAGGCGTCGAAATTGGTATGGAATCCCGAGGACAGCGGCAGCGCCAGATCGCGCGCGGCGGCGACCGCTGATGCGCCGAGCGGGCCTTCGGTAGCGACATGGACGATCGATGGCGTGTGCTGCGACCAAAGGCGACGCAGGGCGGCGCGCGCCGGGAAGCCGAAACGCAGACCGCGGTAGCCGGGGATGGGTACGCCGGGCAGCGTGACGTCGAGCAGGTCGGCTGCGCCGTGCGCCTGATCTTGCGGCCCCTGGTGCGGCCTTATGAGTTGCAGCCGGTGGCCGCGACGGCGCAGGCCACCGACCAGCGCCGCCAAAGTGTGGGCGACGCCGTTGATTTCCGGCGGATAGGTTTCGGTGACCAAGGCCACCGTGAGCGGGCTCGCGCAGCCCGTGGTCGGCATGTCCATGACGCCATGGTGACAAGACAATGCGACAGGCTCATGTCCCGCTTATTGCGGCGAAGTTTCAGCCGAACAGCACCAGCACCCAGGTGGTGATGACGTTGATCAAGGCCAC
>PMIF01000003.1 GCA_003157035.1 Rhodocyclaceae bacterium | reverse complement strand
GGCCAAAATCCGATATGCAGCCCGGGTGGCAAGGTGGCGGCCTGAAAGCCGGCTTCTCCGTTGAGGGCGATGATCGTTCCGTCCGGCAGATTTCGGTTCGAACCAAATAGCACGAATTTCTTGGTTACCGTACCCAGGCTATCGTCCGGAACGATGATGACTCCGAAAACCCAGAGAATCGCGCGCCAAAAGAACAAGACGATGATAACGGTCGCGATGCTACCGACCAGGCCGATATGCTCAATGATGTAATCCATATGACAATTCCCTTCTTGCAGCACGGTTCCGCAGCGGAACCTCGTTCTTGCACTCGTGGCGCTCTGGCGCAGGCGCGCTTAAGAGCAATACATCAGCGGCCTAAGCGACAGCTTAGCGCTGCAACCGGATGGCACGACCGCCGCCAATTTCGCCATGCCGCAACGTTTGCCGGCCGAGCAATCCAGTCACGCGTAGCACAGCTGCGCGCTGTCATTCTCACCACTCGCGGCGATACGGTCCAGAGATGTCACCACCTTGTTGCTTTCTGCTTCCATTTCTTCAATGCGCGCAAAACAAGTGTCCGTTTGACCGTCCTCGAACGAGCGGAGGGCAGCCAGGCCCGCATCGTGGAAACGCTTGTGTGGCGCGTCCATTTCCGCATAGCCCGGCAACTTTGAGTAACATTCGCGGCCTTCGCCCTCGTAATACCACTTGCCCAGACGGCACCCAGTGTGGGCCGAGAAGTCTTTGATCGTCTTCTGCGACACGGCCATCAGCACTCGATAGACTTCGAACTTATACACAAGGTGATCGATCTTGGCGACTTCAATGAAGCTGCGTAGCGCAGAGGCGGCAATGGTACCTTCCATCCGTCGGGACAGCTCGGTGAGCGACTGCATGCCTGCGGTCGCCGCAACACCTTCCTCGCCAAACCCTGCCGAACGCTGCGCCCACTGATCCATCTGGCTTCGTGTCTCTTGCGTCTCGCTTTGGATNNCCCTGCTCGCCTGCGCGAGCCGCCTCGATCGCGGCGTTGAGTGCCAGCAGGTTGGTCTGATCGGCGACCTCGCGGATCAGTTGAATAATGCCGCCAATCTGGTTGGCCCGCTCGGTCAGATTCTCGACGCTGCCTGCCATCGCCGCCGTGTCGGTCGCCATGATGCCGATGCTGTCGACAATCTTTTCCATCGCCTGACGATTAGCCGCGGAAACCGTGGCCGCTTCAACCGCACTGCGCTTTTCGTCCTTCATTGAATTAGCGATAGCGGCCTGTGAGCGCTGAATTTCCAAGAAGGAATCGCCGAACGACTGCATGGTGAGGTAAAGACGCCGGCACTTATCAAGATCGCACGTCAACTGCGCCAGTTGCTCGTCCATTCCCTGCCTTTCCAGCCGCTCGGCAGCGAGTTCAGACTCTCGTGCAGCCAGTGCGGCTTGGCCTTCTTGCAAGGTCTTCTCAAGTGCAGCGATCCGTCGTTTGTCGGCGCCAAAAAACATTTTGCATCTCCCCGTGACAATCTTCTTCGCAATCTTGACAAGACAATTTCCCAGCCTGGGTCGACCGAGCAAGATGCCTCCTCAGTCGATCTGCCCAGCCCCGGACGCACGCTATGCAATGGGCAACAGGCATCATTTTATCCAGATCGGCGAGCTATTCGCTCGATTGTTCCGCACTTTGGGCGACGTCGGTTCTGCAGTATCTGCCGAGGCAGCTTTTCTGGTTCGCTAGCCGTGTATTCATAGATGTCTACAGCCGCACTGACGGTTCATGGCATCGACCGACCTGTCTGGGCAGCCACATGGTAGTCAAGGAAGCTCGTGCATCTGCAAGCGAATTGGCCGCGCATTGGCAATCACGATCGTGCCCACGAAGCCCTCAGGGAGTTCCAGCGATGCCCGTTGAAGCGCGGTGTCCCTGACATGAAACCCTAAAGATTCCGAATGCGCCAACCACCTTCGTTCAGCCGACCACACGTCCGGAAACGGATTGCCACCCAGTGCCTTGTAGGTTGCCTCCTTGGTCGTCCAGAGCCTGTAGAACCATGCCTTGCGGTCCTCGGCGGGCAACATTCCGTAGGCTCGTCGTTCCGTCTCGCTGCAGACGTACGCCACCAGCGCGGCAATGTCTCGGTCGCGGCAGTATTCGACGTCCAGGCCGACCGGTACCGGGGCTACAGCACAGGCCACGATGTCATGGGAATGGGTCAAGCTGATCTGCGGCGCCTGGTCACCTTCCAGGTGCAATGGTCCCGTTCGCGCTTCAAGACGCCATCGACGGGCGGCCGACCCGAACAGGTCCGCCAGCGCCATCCCCAGCAAAGCTCGTCCGGCAACAAACTGCCGGCGACGACGCTCGTGCCGAATCAGCGCCAGCCGCTGCCGATCGTCGGGCGACAGAAATTCATACGACGTTTTGTCGACAACCGGACTCAAGTACTGGAAAAAAATGTGGATCGCGCCGGTATCGTCGCTCATGTCTCGTCCAGCAGTTTCCGCTAAAATTCGTCCACCCCGGTAGTCGCCAACCGCGATACGCGGGGCCATTTGGAGCCACCTTCGTTCAGACCAGTATGATGCAAGTTGCAATCGATCGATGGTCCGTCTGGCCAAGTGGATTGGACGAGCCCACGTCCAGACAGGCGTGGCTGCAGGGCGCTTCCCTTCCCGAGTCGGCGCTCGTGACAGATTTGTCTTTCATCGACGCGCTGGCGCGCCGTCGTCTCGCCCGCTTGCCCAGAATCGCCCTTCACGTGGCGCGGCAAGCCTTGGCCGACTGCGCGACGGTGCCTGTTGTATTTTCCTCGCAACATGGTGATCTGGGACGCAGCCTGTCGATACTCGACGATCTGGCTCGGGACGAAATGCCCTCACCCGCCTCGTTCAGTCTATCAGTGCACAACACGACGGCGGGCATCTTCTCCATCGCCCGTGACGATCGCGCTCCCGCCACCGCCATCGCTGCCGGTGAGGAGACCTTCCTGTGGGCGTTGTGCGAGGCCTGTTTGCGGACGCAGTCTGGATCCTCCGTGCTCTTCGTCTATGTCGACGAGCCGCTACCGGACTGCTATCGGCGGTATGCAGACTACGATCCGCCAGCGCATGCCATCGCCTTGTTGTTGAAGCCGGGAAATGCGCTAAGACTGTCGTGGCGTGAAAAGCTTGCCGAGGCAACCACTTCCCGGCCGCTATCGCTGGCCTTCCTGGAACTTCTTTTTGCTGGCGGTTCGCACTTGCAGTGGTTCGGCCAGCGTCTGGCCGTCGACGGGATATGGCATGGCTCAGCGCATTAATTATTTGTGGCGCCTTGTAGTCACTGGGCTGTGTTTCGCGCTGTTCAGCGTCAGTAGCGCCATGTTAACGCTGCTGGTCCTGCTGCCGGTAACTCTCTTCCCTGGCAGCACGATGCAGAGGCATCATCGCGCGCAGATGCTGATCCAGCGCTCTTTTGCGCTTCTTGTCGGCGTCCTGCGGCTATCCGGGGTCATGCAACTGGAGTTACGCAACGCCGAACTTCTTCGCAACTGCGGCAATGTGCTGGTATTTGCCAATCATCCCAGCTACCTGGACATCGTCGTCATCCTGTCGCAAATGCCCCGCTCCACCTGCATCGTCAACAGCCGGTTGTGGCGCAGCCCTTTCTATGGCGGTATTGTCCGATCGGCAGGCTACATCCGCAACGACACGCCGGAAACACTGGTCCACGACTGTGTTTCCGCGCTCGACAATGGTGAACCCCTGATCATCTTTCCAGAAGGCACACGTAGCCAGCCGGAGGGACCATTGCGCATGATGCGTGGCGCCGCTCACATCGTCTTGAACAGTCGCAGGGACATCCTGCCGGTGATTCTGAGCTGTAATCCCCGAACGCTTGGCAAGGGCACGCCCTGGTACAGGATTCCGGAGCGTGCCTTTCACTTCGTTCTGGATGTGCGTCCCGCGCTCGCGGCAACGCATTCTGTCGATCTCACCGATCCGCCTGGCGTTGCCGCGCGCAAACTGACTTTGTTTCTGGAAGCGTATTTCACGGAGGAACTGCACCGCTATGCATGACTTGGAGCAAGCCATCAAGGTCCTGATCGTCGAGACCCTGCAATTGGAGGACACCCGTCCGGAAGATATTGAAACCGAGACGCCGCTTTTCGGTGACGGACTGGGCCTTGATTCGATTGACGCCTTGGAACTGGGCGTAGCTCTCAAGAAGCGGTTCGGCCTGATAATTTCCAGCAATGATCCGGCGCTCAAGGATCATTTCCGCAGTGTCGGCAGCCTCGCCCGGCTCCTTTCCAGCCAGAGTAGCACGGGGGCATAACATGACCAAAGAAGAAATCCTCAGCCATTTGCGCAACATCCTGGTCGAGAACTTCGAAATCGATCCCCAGGCCGTCACTCTGGATGCACACCTCTATGAGGATCTCGGCCTCGACAGCATCGACGCGGTCGATCTCGCCATCAAGGTTCAACAGCTGACCGGCAAGCGCATCAAACCGGAGGAATTCAAACATGTGCGCACAGTCGGCGACGTAGTGGCGACCGCTCAGCAACTGCTTTCCGCCTGAGGAATGACGCAGCAGCCCCTTGTTCTACTGTTTCGCGGCCTGTTCATCGCGGCTGTGCCTCTCGCTGTCTATTTTGCCTTGCCCCACTACGAACCTCGCCTTATCGGGCTATTTCTTCTCGCCGCCTTTTTCTTGCGGGCACCGCGCAAGACGCTGTCCTTTCTGTCCCAACACGGCCCGTTGGCCGGATTCATTGTCGCGGTACTGGGCCTGCTTTGTCTGGCGCTGTGGCGAAGCAACGACCCCGTTTGGGTCCTCGCCTACCCTGTCGCTATCAACTGCGTACTGCTGTTGCTGTTTGCCGGCTCGTTGTTGCGGCCACCAAGCATTGTCGAGCGAATTGCCCGTCTCCAGACGCCCAACCTGCCACCTGCGGCAGTGACCTATACGCGCCATGTCACGCAGGTATGGTGCGGCTTCTTCATGATGAATGGCGGTATCTCGGCATGGACCGCCATCGCTGCCTCGCATGAGGCCTGGCTGCTCTACAACGGCCTGATTTCCTACCTTCTCATGGGCGCCTTGTTCGGTGGCGAGCTGCTCTACAGGCGCCGGCATGTCGGCGCGATTGTGCGTCAATGAGCGCCCTGCGGTTACACCAACTTCATGCGGCGGGACGCCGAGCGGATCAAGTAGTGGCCTGGCGTGGCGATCAGCCACTGCTCTGGATTGACTACCACGCGCGGGTCGCCGCCCTCTACCGCCACCTGGTTGAGCAGCCGGGATGCGAATGGATACTGGCCTGTCCGGATCCCTTCGATTTCGCCGTCGGCCTCTTCGCGCTGTGGCACGCCAACAAAGTGGCCCTAATCCCGTCTTCGTTTCGCCCCGGGGCATTGGAGGAACTGTCGAGCCAGGTGGATGGCGGGATCATCGATGACGCTGCCCCGTTTCTTGGCGAGGCCATCTGCCCAAAGCAATGTCCGGCAAGCCTGCCAAACCTCGATGCCAGCCAGGCCAGACTCGACCTCTTTACCTCTGGCAGCACCGGCGAGGCCAAGCGGGTAACCAAGAAACTGGCTCAACTCGATGCCGAAGTCTCCGTGCTGGAGCGTGTCTGGGGGCATCGGGGAGGACCGATCGTGGCGACCGTTCCGCACCACCACATCTATGGACTGCTGTTTCGCCTGCTGTGGCCACTATCGACCGGACGCGCCTTTGACTGTGAAACCTGCGCATCTCCCGAACAACTGCTTGACCGGCTGAATAGGATCGGCCGTGCAGTAGTGATTTCCAGTCCCTCGCACCTGGCGCGAATGCCGGATCTTATCCCCTTGGCACTTCTGAAGAACGCGGCAGGCACGATCTTCTCCTCTGGTGGCCCGCTATCCGCGTCGGCGGCAGCGCAGTTCCATTCAGCGCTGGGCGAGGCGCCGCTGGAAGTCTATGGCAGCACAGAAACAGGCGGCATCGCCTGGCGCATTCAGACCGACCAGGCGGAAGACAGCGAGGCCTGGACACCTCAACTGGGCGTAGCGGTCACGGTCGCGGAAGATGGCGCCTTGACCCTAAGCTCGCCATTTCTGTCCGACGATCAGCCACTTTCGCTGGCCGATGCCGGAGAAATGTTGGCCGACGGTCGATTCCGTCTGCTTGGTCGCCTGGATAGGGTGGTCAAGATCGAAGAGAAGCGTCTGTCACTTTCCGACATGGAGGAACGTCTGCGGGCGCATGCGTGGATCAAGGAAGCGTGCACGGTGGCACTGCCCGGTCGACGTCAGAACGTAGGAGCGCTCCTTGTGCTGACCTCGGCGGGCCAAGCACAATTGCGCGACCACGGGCGTCACGCCTTTGCCCAACAACTTCGGAAGTATCTCGGTCATTGGTTTGACGCGGTCTTGCTGCCTCGCCGTTGGCGCTATCGCGACAGCCTGCCATACAACGAGCGGGGCAAGTTGGTCGCCGCCGACATCATCGAGTTGTTTGGTGAGAAGGTCGCGAGTCATGAATGATCCTCGGCCTAACGTTCGGGGTGAAAGCTCCGGGGCCGACGGCAGCGTCGTCTTGTCGCTTTTTGTGCCGGCGGCCATGCCGCTCTTTGCCGGGCACTTCCCTGGCCAGCCGATTCTGCCTGGAGTGCTGCAAGTTCATTGGGCGTACCAATTTGCAGCGGAGCGTTTCGCCATCGACGGCGAGTTTGTCCGCATGACCCGGCTCAAGTTCCAGAAGCCCGTCCTGCCCGACGACGAACTGCTGCTGACGCTGGCTTACGCCCCAGAAGCGCGACAACTTCGCTTTGCCTACGACTCGGTCAAGGGCCGGCATGCCTCCGGGATAATGGAATTCTCCGCAACGGCCTTGCCGATATGAGCTTCGATCCCTGTTTCGTTGTCCCCGTATACAACCACGGCACCACTATCAGCGCTACAGCCGCTGCGCTGCGCAGGCATGGATTGACCATCTATTTGGTGGACGACGGCAGCGATGCGGCGACGGCAACAACGCTGGATCGCCTTGCCGCGGACGATCCGCTTATCCGCCTGATTCGCCGCCCACGGAATGGCGGCAAGGGGGCGGCGGTGATGGACGGTTTTCGAGCGGCCCAACGGGACGGTCGTACGCATGCCCTGCAAGTCGATGCCGACGGCCAGCACGCTCTCGATGACGTCGACCGATTCCTGGCAGCCAGCCGGCAAGCGCCAGACAAAGTTGTTTGCGGTGTCCCCGACTACGATCACTCCGTACCCAGAGCGCGTCTCTATGGTCGCTATGCCACGCACGTCTGGGTGTGGATCGAGACCTTGTCATTCGATATCAGGGATGCCATGTGCGGCTTCCGCCTGTATCCCCTGGAGCCGACCTGTCAGCTAATCAGCGAGGTGCGACTGGGCACACGCATGGACTTCGATATCGACGTGTTGGTGCGCCTGTATTGGCGGGGCGTGCGCATCGTCAATCTGCCAACCCGAGTGTCCTATCCGAAAGGCGGCATCTCGCACTTTCGCATGCTGCGCGACAACGCCCTTATCTCCTGGGCACACACACGCCTCGCGATCGGCATGCTGCTGCGCATGCCGCTGCTGCTCGGACAGAAGCTGACAAGAGGCCGCAATTGAGCCAAGCCGCCGCGCACTGGTCGAAGGTGGCAGAGGTCGGTTCCGCCTGGGCAATCAGCGTTACATTTGGACTCTATCGCCTGCTGGGCGACAGATTCGTCAGACTGCTATTGCACCCTGTCGTTTTCTGGTTCTTGCTCTTCACACCCAATGCACGACGCGCCTCGACTAACTTTCTCGCGCGCATGTATGCCGTTGGCGCAATCGACCATCCACCCAATTGGCGCGATAGCTACCGCCATTTTCTGGCCTTCGCCAACGCGGCCGTCGACAAGGTAGCCGCCTGGATGGGAAGAATTCCCATGGATCGCGTCGACTTTCCCAATCAGGCAGCACTCCATGCACTACGTGACTCCGGCTGCGGTGCGGTGGTGATCGGCTCGCATCTTGGCAGCCTGGAAACCGCACGCGCCTTGGGCCGGCAATTGGGACAGCGAAAGATCAACGCCATCGTCTTTACCGAACATGCCGTTCATTTCAATGCTGTCTTGGCGCGCGCCAACCCGAGCTTTTCGGCAAACCTGATCCACGTTTCGCAAATCGGCCCCGACACGGCGATATCCCTGGCCGAGAAGATCGATCACGGTGAGTTGCTGTTCATCGTCGGCGACCGGACGCCGTCCTCGGACAACGGCCGGATTTCGCAGGTCGACTTTCTCGGCGCTCCGGCACCATTCGCCCAAGGACCGTTCATCCTGGCGCATCTCCTCAAGTGTCCGGTCTACCTGTTCTTCTGTTTGACCAAGGGCAAGGGAAGCGAACAACGCTTCAGCATTCATTTCGAGGATTTCGCCACTCGCATCGAGTTGCCGCGAGCAGGCCGCGGACAGGCTTTGCAGGCGCTGACGCAAGCTTATGCGGACCGTCTGGCTCACTTTAGCCGACAGGCTCCCTATCAATGGTTCAACTTCTACGACTTCTGGCAGTCATGATCCCTACCGCTCACTGCCAAAGACTCTAACCATGAATCCACTACGACTTGAGGTGCTGGTCGAAGTCCCGTTTCAGGACGTGGACATGATGAGCGTCGCCTGGCACGGCCACTATGCGAAGTATTTCGAAGCGGCGCGAGGCGCACTGTTACGGCGCCTGAACTACGACTACCAGCAAATGCGCGAATCCGGCGTCCTCTGGCCGGTGGTCGAGTGCTACATCAAATATCTCCGCCCGGCCCGCTACGGCCAAGAACTGCGGGTGGTCGGCGAGATTCTGGAGTACGAGAACCGCCTGAAACTCGGCTTTGAGATCTTCGATGCAGGGACAGGCGAGAAGCTTACCAAGGGCCATACCGTGCAGGTCGCCGTTGACGCCATCAGCGGCGAACTCATGTTTGCATCCCCGGACGCACTCATTCAGCGCATCGAGCGGCTGCTCGCGGAGCCCAACCAATGAGCCACACATTCGCTCGCTTGATGGTTCTGCCAGCGCTGCTGTTTCTGACGCTATTGAGGCCGGCAGCAGGAGAGCCCAACGCAACCCCTGCCGCGGGACAGCAACTGACGCCACTCCTGGCGCAGATCGAGCAGACCAAGGTCATCCAGGCCGAATTCGTTCAGACCAAGACCCTACAGGCACTCAAGCACCCGCTGCGAACCAGTGGACGGCTGGTGGTGGTGCGCGGCCAGGGCGTGCTGTGGCAAATCGACCGGCCCTACCGGGCCACCTATCTCATCGCGACCGACAGCGTGCTGGAGATCGGTGCCGATGGCTCCCGGCGCATTCGCAAGGCGCGCGAAGTTCCGGCGCTGGCACAAACCGGCCAGGTCTTCCAGGCAATCTTCCAGGGCGATACTCGAGCGCTGGAAGCCTATTTCGAGGTTCGTATCCAATCAGGCGCCAGCCGGTGGCAAGTCGACCTGACGCCGAAGCCGATGCTGACGCGTTTTCTCAAGGCTATTTCAGCGCGTGGCGGTCGGTTCCTCGACGCCATCGACATTGAGGAAGGCGGGGGCGACACGACCCACATCGAGTTCCGCAACACGCTGCTCGACGCTCCGATTGCCGACGCCGATCGCGAGTTCTTTTCGCACTGATCGAACGCCATGCGATTGCGCGCCTTGAGCTGGCTCCTGTTCGCCCTGTTGCTGGCGACAACGACCGCCCTCAAGTTCTGGCCGACACCACCAATCGAAACCGACTTGCTCGCCCTCTTGCCAGCGACCGAGCGCAATCCCGCGGCAGAGCAGGCTGCTGCAAGCCTGGGGCGGCTATCCGGTGAACGCGCCGTATTCCTGATCGGTTTGCCGCAGGCCGTGGACGCCCGCAATGCGGCCACCATCCTGGCCGACCGACTCAGAGACGGCCGCGTCTTCAAGAACTGCGTAGCGAAGATTCCCAGTCCCGACCCTGCCGCCCTGCTGGATTTTTATGTGCCCTATCGCGCCGGACTTCTCGCCAGTGACCCGCATCACCTCCCCGTAACGCGCGACGATTTCGCTGACCGCCTGGCCGCACGCCTGTCCGGCCCGTTCGGCGGCGCGGCCTTGCCGCTGGCCGAGGATCCCTTCGCGCTGTTCGACGACTGGCTGGCCGCCTTGCCGTTCCGCCAGTTTCGCCTGGACTTCGAGGATGGCTGGCTGGGCGTGCACGACGCGGACGTCAGTTGGGTACTGGTAAGCGCTGAGCTTGCCGGCTCCGCGTTCGACCCGGCGCTGCAGCGCGAATTGCAAACCGCGTTGACGAAGGCGGAGCAGGAATTGCAACACCGCTGGCCAACCGTTCAGATCCTGCGGGGCGGTGCGGTATTTCATGCCGCTGCCGCAAGAGAAAGCGCGGAAGGCGAGATGAACGTCATCGGCATCGGTTCTCTGCTTGGCATCGTGGTCCTGCTGTTGCTCGCCTACCGCTCGCTGACACCATTGGCGCTCGGTCTGTTGTCGGTCGGCATCGGCTTGTGCGCCGCGGTCCTGACCAGTCTGGCGGTCTTCGGTCGCCTGCACTTGATGACTCTTGTCTTTGGCGCCAGTCTGATCGGGGAAGCCATCGACTATGCCATCCAGTTCTTTTCGGTACGTCTCGGCGCCGGCCCGGACTGGAACAGCGGCCAAGGTCTCAAACTGATATTGCCAGGACTTGCCGTTGCCCTGGCGACCAGCGTCGTTGGCTACAGCGTGCTTGGCCTGACGCCGTTTCCGGCAGTTCGCCAAATTGCCGTCTTTGCCATCAGCGGCCTTGTCGCGGCCTGGCTCAGCGTCGTGTTGTTGCTGCCGTGGTGGCTGTCGCGGCCGACGAAGCAGACCCCCGGTGCCCTGCTGGCGCTACCCGCACAATGGTTGGATTTTTGGCGAGCCCGGATAAATGGCCGCACCTTCTTGCTGCTGGCGGGATCGTTGCTGGTCGTGGCGGCGCCTGGCTGGTTCCGGCTCACAGCCGATGACGACGTCCGGGCGCTGATTCAACCGACTCCGGCCCTGATTGCTCAGGAGGCCCGTTTGCGAGCCCTCACCGGCATGGAGGCAGGCAGCCAGTTCTTTCTGATCGAAGGCGACGATGCCGAGCAAGTGCTGCAACACGAAGAGGCGCTGGTGCAGCGCCTCACTGCCGCCGGCATCACGACGCAGGGCGTGTCGCGCTTCGTTCCGTCCTGCCTGCGGCAGCGAGAGAACCAGGCATTGCTCGAGGCCAGCCTTTCAGCGCAGCAAGCCGCCCTGGATGACGCCGGCTTCCGAGCGGAGGCGCTGCGCACTTGGCAGGGTGCGGTCGGGCGGCACCAGGCTTGCCTGACGCCAGCCGACTGGCTCGCGACGCCGATGTCCATACCGTTCCATCATCTGTGGCTGGGAGCAACAGCCAACGGTCAGGCCTCCGTCCTCCTGCCTGCTGGCTATCGATCCGTCGACATCCTCGCTGCTACCGCTGCCGATTTGCCTGGCGTCAGCCTGGTCGACAAGCCCGGCTCTGTGTCCCGCCTGTTCGGCGAATTTCGCCGAACAGGAGGTCTGCTGCTGACCGCCGCCACGGTCCTGGTATTTGCCGTGCTGGCATGGCGATACGGACTTCGCGGCGGCGGCGCCGTCCTGTTACCGACGCTGTTGGCGCAGACCATCGCACTCGGCATACTCGGCTATGTCGGGTCGGCGCTGAACTTGTTTCACGTCCTGGCTCTGATACTGGTGCTGGGCGTCGGTGTCAACTACGCCATCTTTCTGGTCGAAGGCCTGCGCGGCGGTCCGAGGCGCCAGTCCGCGGCGCTGCTTGGCGTAGTTCTGTCGGCCGCCACCACCTTGTTGTCCTTCGGCTTGCTCGGACTCTCCGCGACGCCAGCCTTGTCCGGCTTTGGCACCACGCTGGCAATCGGCATTAGCATCGCAGTCACGCTGTCGCCGGGTGCGCTGATAATGGCCACCAAACTCCCGGGAATGGATTTCACTAAGGCGCCGTGCACACCAAGCCGATGATCTCCCTGCGACAACGATCCGTTTCCGTCACCCTACTCTGCGCGGCGTGCTGCCTCGTGCCGGCTTGCGCGGGCAACCCCCACTGCCCGCCACTGCCGGGAGGAGCCGCGTATTGCCTGCAGAGCACGAGGGCCGTGCAGGCGTTTACTGCGCTGCAGGACATACACCTCCAGGGGCGCGGCCTTGATGAGCGCTTGATCGCACGGCTCGAAGTGGACAACGACGGCATGCGGCTGGCCGGGCTGACGCCGATGGGGCAGCGGGTACTTGAAGCGCGCTTCGACAACCAGGCAGTCACCGCCGACAGTCTTGCGGGATCGGGTATCGACGCTCGGGCGCTGCTATCGCTGGTGCAGCTCGCCACCTGGCCGGTCGACACGGTGCGCGCCGGGTTGAGAGACGGCTGGACACTGGAGGAGACAGCCACCCGCCGCCGAATCCTGCACAATGACGAAGTCTTCATGGAGATCGCTGGCATTCGATCACCGCCGCGCTACGCGAGCCTGACGATATCGTTGCCCCGAATCGAGTTGATGCTGACTGTCACCGAAATTGTCGAGGAAGGGGCCGATGGCGATGTCCGCTAGCCCCGTCTACCTGGCCGAGCTTGGGCTGATAAACGCGCTCGGTGCCGATCGGGACGCCGTGGCGAGGCGCCTGATGGCTGGCGATGGATCGGGTTTGACACGTGAGGCCGGCTGGTTGCCTGCCGGCGCCATCTCACTAGTCGGCAAGGTGCGCGCGGAGCTTCCGCCAATCCCGCAGCGTCTGGCCCGCTACGATTGCCGCAATAATCGCCTGCTGCTTGCCGCCTTGGCACAGATCGCCGACGGCGTGGAAGATATTCTGTCCCGGCACGGCCGTTCGCGCATCGGGGTCGTGCTCGGCACCAGTACCTCGGGCATTGCCGAAGGCGAGGTTGCCGTCGCGGCACTGCAACGGGATGGCCGCATGCCGGATGCCTTTCACTATGCCCGCCAGGAAATCGGTTCCAGTGCGCCTTTCCTCGCCGACCATCTGGGTCTTCTCGGTCCAGCCTACACAATTTCCACGGCGTGCACGTCGAGCGCCAAGGCCCTCGTATCCGCACGCATGATGCTCGCGGCCGGCTTATGTGACGCAGTCCTCGCCGGTGGCGCCGATTCGCTGTGTCGGCTCACTGTCAGTGGCTTCAGTGCGCTTGAATCGGTCAGCGCCGAGCCAAGCAATCCCATGAGCGTAAACCGCTGCGGCATCAACATCGGCGAGGGTGCGGCGCTGTTTCTGGTAACACGCGATGAGGCAGCGATCGCCTTGCAGGGCTGCGGCGAATCCAGCGATGCCCACCACATGTCGGCGCCGCATCCCGACGGACGCGGCGCCGAACAAGCCATGCGCGCAGCGCTGGCCGATGCCGGAATTCGGCCTGAGGACATTGCCTACGTCAATCTGCACGGCACCGCCACAGCAAAGAACGACGAGATGGAAAGCCGCGCCATGCATCGCGTGTTTCCGCCCGGCACACCGGCCAGTTCCACCAAGCCCTTGACCGGACATCTGTTGGGCACCGCCGGAGCAACCGAAGCGGCGTTCTGCTGGCTGGCCCTGCGAGATCGCGAAGGTAGGCTACCGCCGCACATTTGGGACAACTGTCCCGATCCGGAACTACCCGCCTTGAACCTGGTGCGAGTCGGAGACCGCATGAGCCGCAACGGTCGGCGCAGCGTGATGAGCAACGGCTACGCCTTCGGCGGCAGCAACGTCAGTCTGGTGCTGGGAGATGCGCCATGACGTCGTTCCCGGAAATCGCCGCCTTGTTGGTCCACCGGGGCAGCATGCTGCTGATCGATCGCATCCTCGTCGCCGATACAGATCGCATTACGGTCTCGGCAAACGTCGACCCCACCGCGTGGTATGCCGATGAGCGCGGCGATATGCCAGGCTGGTTGGGCATTGAACTGATGGCACAGGCTGTGGCAGCCTGGGTCGGCCTGGAAGCATGGCGCCGCGGCGAAGGCCCAAAACAGGGATTCCTGCTCGGCACCCGCGACTATTCCTGTTGCTGGCCGAGTTTTCCCGCAGGTACCAAACTGGCTGTCACGGCGACGGAAGCTTTCCGCGAGAGCAATGGACTTGCGGCCTTCGCCTGTACCATCGAGCAATCCGGCGAGGTGATTGCCGAGTCCGTGCTCAAGGTATTCGAACCCCCGAACTTCGAGGCATTCATGGAGCAGCAAATCTGATGGACAGCAAGAGAGTTCTGGTTACCGGCTCCAGCCGCGGCATCGGCCGGGCAATTGCGCGTCGTCTGGCAAGCGACGGCTTCGCCGTCACCGTGCACTGCCGCAGCAGCATCGCTGCCGGCAACACCTTGGTCGAGGAAATCAGACACGCCGGCGGTTCCGCGCGCCTGCTCACCTTCGACATCACCGACCGCGTCGGTTCCAGAGCTGCACTGGAGCAGGACCTTGAAATGCATGGCGCCTATTGGGGCGTAATCGTCAATGCCGGCATCACCCGCGACAACGCCTTTCCTGCCTTGAGCGACGAAGATTGGGATCAGGTGATCGATACCAGTCTCAACGGCTTCTTCAACATCACGCATCCTTTGGTCATGCCGATGGTACAAGCGAGAAAGGGTGGTCGCATCGTAGTGATGGCTTCGGTTTCCGGCGTCATCGGCAACCGTGGCCAAGTCAACTACAGCGCCGCCAAAGCTGGCCTGATCGGCGCCGCCAAGGCATTGGCAGTGGAATTGGCCAGTCGCAGGATCACCGTCAATTGTCTGGCTCCCGGCCTGATCGACACCGACATGGTCAAGGACATCGCGCTCGACGAAGCGCTCAAGATGGTACCGATGAACCGCCTGGGGAAACCCGAGGAAGTAGCGGCCACCGTCAGTTTCCTGTTGTCTGACGGCGCCGCCTATATCACCCGTCAAGTCATCGGCATCAACGGAGGGATCATCTGATGCGGCGCGTAGTCATCACAGGGATGGGCGGGATCACGTCGCTCGGCGACAATTGGCCCACCATCGAGGCCAATCTGCGCGCCGGTCGCACCGGCATTCGCCGGATGGCCGACTGGGACCGCTACTCCGACCTGAATACCCGGCTAGCCGGCCCGATCGAGAACTTCTCCGCTCCCCCGCACTATCCGCGGCGCATGGTCCGCTCGATGGGCAGGGTGGCGCTCATGTCGGTTCGCGCCAGCGAGATGGCGCTGGCCAACGCCGATCTGCTCGATGAACCCGCTATCCGTGATGGACGCATGGGCGTCTCCTACGGTTCCTCGGCCGGCAGTGTCGAGCCCGTACGTGCCTTCGGCCAGATGCTGGAGACTGGCCGCATGCTTGGCGTGACGTCCACCAGCTATATCCAGATGATGGGCCACACCTGCGCCGTCAATATCGGCCTGTTCTTCGGCCTCAAGGGACGCATCATTCCCACCAGCAGCGCCTGTACGTCGGGTAGCCAGGGCATCGGCTACGCCTACGAGGCGATCCGCTTCGGCCGTCAGGATCTGATGCTGGCGGGCGGGGCCGAGGAATTGTCAGCGCTGGATGCCGCTGTGTTCGATACACTTTTTGCCACCAGCACGCGTAATGACAGTCCTGGAACGACTCCGCGACCGTTTGACGCTGATCGCGACGGCCTCGTCGTCGGCGAAGGAGCGGCGACGCTGGTGCTTGAGGAACTCGAACATGCGCGCGCCCGGGGAGCCACGATTTACGCCGAAGTCATCGGCTTCGGTTGCAACTCGGACGGCGCCCACATCACGCAACCCGAGGCGGCGACCATGGCCACGGCCCTCGAATTGGCTTTGAGGGATGCCGCATTGCCCCCGTCGGCCGTCGGCTACGTCAGCGCCCATGGCACCGCCACTGATCGTGGCGATGTGGCTGAGAGTCTGGCCACGGCGCAGGTTCTCGGTCATGGCGTGCCGATTTCATCGCTGAANNTCGAGCCAGATTGCGCGGACCTCGATTACCTGATGGGAGACGGTCGTGAGCTACAAGTGGAACACATCATGAGCAACAACTTCGCCTTCGGCGGCATCAACACCTCCTTGATCTTCAGACGCGCCAGCTAGGCAGGCGCAACAATCCCACCCTTTTCGCATACCACGATGACATCGACCCGATATACTGACCGATTCGATGAGCGATGACAGCCCCACTCTTTGCTCGGCATATGGATACAAAGATCGCTGAAGGCGCGGCAAAGGCGGGCGAACAGGCGCCCGGGGACGCGCCGGGACTGTTCGAATTCCCGGCAGCGAGACTGCGTGGACTCCCTGCCCGTTTCGAGGCCCAGAAGATCGCCTTCGGACCGATCGTCTTCCAGTGTGTGCGTGTCGCCTGGAAGTCAGGTCTGCTGGCTCTCATCGATCAGGCCGGTGCCGACGGAATCAGCGTCGAGGCCCTGACGGGACAAAGCTCGCTATCTGGTTACGCGATCGCCGTCGTTCTTGAGAGCGCACTCGCGGCTGGCGTCGTTCGGCGGCAGACCGATCGCTATAGCCTTACCCGGGTGGGCGATAACATCCTCCATGACGATCTGACGCAGATCAACATCGACTATGTCCATGAGGTCTGCTATCAGGGCCTGTTCCTGCTTGATGACTGCCTGCGCGACGAGAAGCCGCTTGGCCTGCGGACTCTCGGCGACTGGCCGACGATCTACCAGGGTCTGTCGGTATTGCCCGAACCTGCCCGCAGCAGTTGGTTTCGCTTCGATCACTACTATTCCGATTCCGCCTTCCATCAAGCGCTTCCCCATGTCTTCAGGCACCATCCGCGTTTCATCACCGATGTTGGCGCCAATACCGGCAAATGGGCACTGCAATGTCTGCACCATGACGCAGATGTACGTATCAGGCTGCTCGATCTGCCGATTCAGCTCGAGCGCGCCAGAGCAGCACTGGCGGCCGAGGATCTCCTGGCGCGGGCCGAATTCCATTCGATAGATATACTGGATTTCCGCGCCGGATTTCCGGCCAATGCGGATGCCGTATGGATGAGCCAGTTCCTCACCTGTTTCAGTTTGGAGGCAGTGGGGCAGATCTTCCGCCGGGCCGCGGCCAGCCTCGCGCCGGGGGGGGCGGCGTGGGTCCTGGATACGTTCTGGGACCGCCAGCGCTATGACATTGCCAGCTATTGCCTGATCAACACATCGCCCTACTTCACGGCTATCGCCAGTGGCAACAGCAAGATGCACGAGTCCTCGGTGATCATCGCCAGTGCGTACGAACATGGCCTCGAACTCGCCGAATGCATCGACGGCCTGGGTATCTGCCACTCGCTCCTGCGCTTTGTCCGGAGGAACGGATGACGCGAAGAGTCGTGGTAACCGGGATGGGAATCGTCAGTTGCCTGGGTAATCGCCTTGACGACGTCGCCACAGCACTATGTGAGGGTCGCGGCGGAATCCGCCACATGCCAAAGTACGCGGAACTGGGTATGCGCAGTCACCTGGCTGGTGTACCGCTGGTTGACGGTGTTGCCCCGATCGAGCGTCGATTTCGTCGCTTCATGGGCCCCGCTGCTTACCACGCCTACGTTGCCATGCGCGCCGCCATCGAAGACTCGGGCCTGAGCGAGGCCACAGTGCGCCACCCCCGCACTGGCCTGGTGGCCGGCTCCGGCGTTGGCTCACCCTTCAATCACCACCTGGCCATGGAAACGGCACGCACGTCGGGTGCCCACAAGGTTTCTCCCTACACTGTGCCGCAGGTCATGGGCAGCACCGTGTCGGCTGTGCTTGCCACTGCGTTCGGCATCACGGGCGTCAGCTACTCGATCACTTCGGCATGCGCAACATCCGCCCATTGCCTTGGCAACGCCATGGAGCTTATCCGCTCCGGCAAGCAGGACGTCATGTTCGCGGGCGGTGCCGAGGAGCTGGAATGGACGACGGCCCTGCCTTTCGATGCCATGGGGGCACTGTCTTCTGCATTCAACAACACGCCGGAAGCGGCGTCCCGTCCTTACGATCGGTTCCGCGATGGCTTTGTCATCGCCGGCGGCGGTGGTATGGTCGTGTTGGAAGAGTTGGGCCACGCGCAGCGACGAGGCGCCCGACTCTATGCGGAACTGGCGGGTTACGGCGCCACCTCGGATGGTTTGGACATGCTGACCCCGTCTCGCGATGGCGCTGCCAGGGCAATGCGACAGGCGTTGGCCAGCAGTAGCAATTCACCCGACTATGTCAACACGCATGCCACGTCGACGCCAGTCGGCGATCTGGTGGAAGTGGAGGCAATGGAAGAAGTCTTCAAACAGGGCCTGCCGCCATTCTCGTCCACCAAAGGGCTGACGGGGCATCCAATCGGCGCCGCCGGCATACATGAAGCGATCTATACGCTACTCATGATGCGGGATGGCTTTATCGCCGGCTCGCCGACTCTCGATGACCCGGATCCTTCGCTAAGCGACCTGCCGCTGGTGAGGTCCACTCGCCAGCAACACATCAACAGCGCCATGTCGAACAGCTTCGGCTTTGGCGGAACCAATGCCAGCCTGCTGTTCAGCCGTTTGTCCACCTGAAGTTCCTCTCTATCAGAAAGGAGAATACCCATGACATTCGCCAAAATTCTCGCGGTGGCAACGTTGTTTGCCATTGGCACGAGCGTCAGTGCCCGCGACCTGCACAAGATGCTACCGATCAAAGACGCGCTGGAGGCGCCGGCCGCCCAGGAAAAGCTCGACAAGAAGGTCAGGCTGTACTTCGTCGGGCAGCCACATCCTCGGGTCGAACACAAGATTGGCGAATGGAGCACGAACAAGAAGACCAATTCCGTCGGCAAGTCGGTTGAGGCGGCCTGCAACTGGGCATTTCTCTCGGCGATGCTCAGCCTGCAGGAGCGTGCACGAGGCGAGGGTGGCAATGCCGTGATCGACATCAAGAGCAATTACAAGGGTATCGAGACCGACAGTGCGACCGAGTTCATGTGCGGCGACGGCGCGATCGTCTCCGGCGTCGCCTTCAAGGGCACGGTAGTCAAGTTGGCAAACTGAGCCTATCTGGGCGAGTGATCGTTCTGACATTTGCCCACGATGCCCCCGTTTGTCGCAGGTGCAGTTCGCTGAATTGAGAATGGAGGTTTGGTATGTGGCGACTTGTTCGGCAGTCTCTTGCACTCTTGATGTCACTGGTGTCACTCGGAGCAATGGGCCGCGAAGTCGTTCCAGTGGTCGATTACACCAATATTCCCGTATCAACGGCCAGCGGTAAGCCTTTGACCGCTGAACAAGTACGCGACGTCATTGTCTCCGCGGCCCAGTCGAACAAATGGGAAATAGCCCGTAGACCTGGTCAGGACTTGCTCACTGCAACGCTCGAGGTCCGGGGGAAGCACACCGTTGTAGTCACTATCCCGTACTCCGCTGCCAAGTTCTCCATCAGATACGAAAGCAGCACCAACATGAAGTATTCGGTGCGCGACAAGTCGATGGTGGTCTCGAGTAACCCGATGATCGCCAATGGCCGCGGCGTGCCCACTGCGGCAGACGGAATTCCAGTAATTCACCCCGCCTACAACCTATGGGTGCACGACTTGCTGCAGGCGATTCAAGGGGAATTGAAGAAACTATAGCTTGCAGCACCTGCCCGCAAGTCCCGCACCACGTCGGCCACAAACGCATAGTCGCGAGGTTGGCAGACGCGTCGAGTCTGCGCGCCCGTGATGGACCCGACGACCGCCAGGACGCGGAACAATCAAGGTCGTAGTGATGTTCCTCATTGTCCGACGGCCACAACTTTCCAACGATCATGAACACACGCGGAGCTTCCCTTGAATACTAAACTCGCCTCATCGACGTTTCTCTGTATCGCCCTGACTGGCTGCGCAATTCATCAAACAGTCAGACCCGTCGAACAGTTCGAAGACAAGCAGGTGTGCATCGTCGAATCCCCATCAGTGAGGGCGGGTTTTCTTGATGCATACAAGCGCGCCCTTGTGGCGAAAGGATACGTCGTCAAACAGCTGCCACAGTCCGCCTCGCTCGTCGAATGCCCGATCACATCGACCTACACTGCCACCTGGCGGTGGGATCTTGCGATCTATATGGCATACGCCGAAATCACCGTGTACAACAACGGCAAGCCGATAGGAAAGGCCACTTACGACGCTAGACGCGGGGGCGGAAACATGAGCAAGTTTATTGACGCGGACAAGAAGATTTCTGAACTCACAAATCAGCTTTTCCCCGGCGGCACTGGTTCTTGAGCACCTGGAGAGCGGGCGACCGTGATCGCGAAGCGAGCCGCGATCTGAACCGTTTGTTCGACAGTCGCTCGGTTTCCAAAATAGCAGATCTGCCAGGGGCGGGGCGATAGCCAACAAACGCCGTCGCTCGCGCATGCANNGCCGGTTCCGGGACCTTGCCAAAAACCTGCACATTCACGTCGGAAACCTTGCCCCAGGGCTCGTCTAACGAAGTCCACGTCCCTACGGAACCGTCAGCAAGCTTCAGCGTAAGCATCAAACCATCCGCCCCTTGCTGGGGGGAACCACTCGATGCCGCGTTGGACGCCTCGACAAACGGCCTGCCGTGGCCGGAATCAGAACTGNNCCCATTGACGTAAGTGACCCCCGTCGTGATGACACCGGAGGGTGACACGACGCCCATACTCGATCCGGCAACTCCACCCCAAAGGATCGCGCTTTCGTTCTTGCCGTCAGTCCACAGGCGAATCGTGTTGATGAACCATGTCTGTGAGCTCGTGTTCGTGAAGGTATCTCCATCCAGAAACCCAGGATCCACATTCACCCAGTCAACATTGGAGCGCTTAGCGCCAGCACTGTTGTTGAGGTTGATGGTAGGGAGCCCGCGGTCGACCAGCATATCCGCGTTGGCGTCTGTAACTCCGGCCAGGCCAGCGAAAGCCACCGCGACTGCACCTGACCAGAATGCCNNAATTCATCTTCATCGTCATTTCTCCGTTTCAAACTTCAATCGACACTTGCCAACCGTTTCGTCAAGCATCAACTGAGCCCAGCAATAACCATAATGCTATATCAACGACATAGCGCTGTGGCCAACTTGCTGAGGTCATCAAGAAACCAATGACTGTAAACTTTTCCGACACCTAATTGTTCAAGGTGCCGCCTCCATGGCGGCACCTTGAACGCCCCTCGGCATCACTTCGGCCCTGGGCTTGGGGGACTTCCCTTGTCGAAGACGACTCGCCACTTGTTGGGACCTTCGAGTCGCCAGATGGTGTTGAACCTGGCCACGACCTTGCCCCCCGGGTCGCGTACCGGACCAGTGCTCAAGGCCAAAGTACCGGACTCCAGCACCTCGACCTGATCCGGCTCCCAGGAGAAAGGCACTGCGGCGCCGGTAAAGAGTGGCGCCCACTCCTCTATCACCTTGCTCTTGCCGCGCAGAACAGTGGTCCCGTCAAAGAAGACGGCCTCCCCGGCGATGAACTCTCCGAACGCGCTGAGGTTGCGTTCGGCCATGGTGCGCGCGAACGCGAGTTCCGTAGCCCGTACCTGCTCCTTGGCTGCATCGTCGGCGGCAGAGGTCGGCGTCGCCGGGAGCGCTCCAACTACTGCAATCAGGGCGAGTCTGTTGAGTTTTCTGGCTAGCATGGTGGTGGTTCTCGCAGTGGAAATCTTGGCAAGGCCAAACAAACGCAGATTATGCCAAAGATGGCCTGTAAAATTTGCAGCTGCGCGCTTCCTGCCTTTCCTGCCGTCACCACCGATCCTCATGTCCTCCGCTTCCCCCTGGTTCGAAATGCCCAGCCCGTTCGAGGCCCATGGCGGACGGGTTTTGATGCTGGAGCCGCCCGGTGCATCTGCTGAGATGTTGCGGGCGCAGTTGCTGGACGAAACTTATCCCAAGCCCTATGTCATCGACGACGGCGAGCGGCGCTACCTGCATTTCGACGGACGGCTGATTCAAAGCGCCATGAGCCTTGCCGCACCCAATGCCCTGGAGGTGCGCTACACGCAAAAGATGATGTCCTTCCTGTTGTTTCAGCCCAGGCCGCGGCGCCTTCTGTTGATCGGCCTCGGCGGTGGCTCGCTGGTCAAGTTCTGCCATTACCGGCTGCCGGCGACGCAACTGACTGTGCTGGAAAGTAATCCCGACGTGATCGCCTTGCGGGACGCCTTTCTGGTACCACCCGACAGCAGCAATCTCCAGGTGCAGCAGATTGATGGTGCCGAGTATCTGGCGGCAGCGGAAAAAGGAATCGACGTCTTGCTGGTGGATGCCTTCGACAGAACAGGTTTTGCTCCGAGTCTCGCCAACCGGGAATTCGTCGAGCAGGCCCA
>PMIF01000190.1 GCA_003157035.1 Rhodocyclaceae bacterium | reverse complement strand
CGCGGAGATGTTGTCCATCGCCGCATTTGAAGAGGGCCGCCACGCCCAGGCATTTCCCAGCTTTGGCTCGGAGCGTACCGGTGCGCCTGTGGTGGCGTTCTGCCGCATTGCCGACATCGAGATTCGCCTGCGCGAGCCAATCATGGAGCCNNCGCCCGGTGCCCAATGTGCCGCTGCTAGGCGGCTTCGCCGCGGCCTCGGGCCTGATCCGCCTCGACTCGGTGATCAAGGCGATCAACGACAAGTTCTCCGGCAAGGTCGCGGCGGGCAATGTCGCTGCCGCCACCGAAGCGTTCAATATCGTTCGCCGCGATTTGGCGGAAGCGATGGAGGTGACACAGCATGCTTAAGCAAACCGAAGGCTCCCGCGCGGTTGCCGAAGCCGTTGCCCTGTGTCGGCCGGAAGTGATTTGCGCCTATCCGATTTCGCCGCAGACCCACAACGTCGAAGCACTCGGCGAACTGGTCAAAGAGGGCACGCTGTCCCCCTGCGAGTTCATCAACGTCGAGTCGGAGTTCGCCGCCATGTCGGTGGCCATTGGCTCGTCGGCCGCCGGCGCCCGCACCTACACTGCCACCGCCTCGCAGGGCCTGCTGTTCATGGCCGAGGCGGTCTACAACGCTTCTGGGCTTGGCCTGCCGATTGTCATGACCGTGGCCAACCGGGCCATTGGCGCGCCGATCAACATCTGGAACGACCACACGGACGCACTGTCGCAGCGGGACTCCGGCTGGTTGCAGATCTTCGCCGAGACCAACCAGGAGGCACTCGATCTGCATATCCAGGCTTTTCGCCTGGGCGAGGAACTGTCGCTGCCGATCATGGTCTGCATGGACGGCTTCATCCTCACCCACGCCTATGAGCGCGTCGATATGCCGACGCAGGAGCAGGTCGACGCCTATCTGCCCAAGTACTCCCCGCGGCAGGTGCTCGATCCGGCCAACCCGGTATCCATCGGCGCCATGGTCGGCCCCGAAGCGTTCATGGAAGTGCGCTACCTCGCCCATGCCAAGCAGATGGAGGCACTGAAGCTGATTCCCGGCTACGCCGCCGAATTCAAGTCGGTGTTCGGTCGCGATTCCGGCGGCCTGTGCCATACCTACAAGGCGGACGACGCGACGACTATGATCGTCGCCATGGGCTCGGTGCTGGGTACGATCAAGGATACGGTCGACGAAATGCGCGCCGCCGGCCACAAGGTCGGCGTCCTCGGCATCACCCTGTTCCGGCCTTTCCCGATCGCCCAGGTGCGCGACGCGCTGCACCACGCCAAGCGTGTGGTCGTGCTGGAAAAGAGTCTGGCGGTGGGCCTGGGCGGCATCGTGTCGACCAACGTCCGGATGGCGCTGTCGGCGCTGCCCATCGACGTCTATACCGTCGTCGCCGGGCTTGGCGGCCGACCGATCACCATGCGCTCGCTGCACTCGCTCTTCCGCAAGGCGGAGAAGGACGACATCGAGCCCGTGACCTTTCTCGACCTCAATCACGAGGTGGTGGACAAACAACTCGCCCGCGAGCGAGCCGTGCGTCGTTCCGGCCCGGCAGCGGAGGCGATTCTCCGTGACATCGGCGTCGTCGCCGCCAAGCTCGGCTGAGGAGATTCCAGATGAGCTTCCAACCCGTCAAGTTCTACCAGACCGGCACCTTCACTGTCGGCAATCGGCTGCTGCCACCGGAAGAGCGCAGTGTCCAGGCGCAGGTCAAGCGCTTCAATTCCATCAACTCCGGCCATCGTGCCTGCCAGGGTTGCGGCGAGGCACTGGGTGCCCGTTATGCGATCGATGCCGCCATGGAGGCCAGCCACGGCCAGCTGATCTGCGCCAACGCCACCGGCTGTCTGGAAGTGTTCTCGACACCCTATCCGGAGACTTCCTGGCAGGTGGCCTGGATCCATTCGTTGTTCGGCAACGCCGCCGCGGTGGCGACCGGCGTCGCTGCGGCGCTGCGAGTCAAGGGCCAGGAGGCGACGCGGGTCGTCGCCCAGGGCGGTGACGGCGGCACCACGGACATCGGTTTCGGCTGTCTATCCGGCATGTTCGAACGTAACGACGATGTTCTCTACATCTGCTACGACAATCAGGGCTACATGAACACCGGCATCCAGCGCTCCAGCGCCACGCCGCCGGCGGCGCGGACGGCGACCACCATGGCCGTCGGCCCGGAACCGGGCAACGTTTTCGGCCAGGGCAAGTTCGTGCCGGCGATCGCCATGGCGCACGAAATTCCCTACGTGGCGACGGCGACGGTCGCCGACTTGCGCGACCTCGAGGCCAAGGTGCGCCGGGCCATGGAGATCCGTGGCGCCCGTTACATCCACATCCTGGTGCCTTGTCCGCTCGGCTGGGGCACGGCGTCGAACGAGACCATCAAGATCGCCCGTCTGGCCAAGGAAACGGGCGTCTTCCCGGTCTTCGAAGCAGAGCGCGGCGAAATCACCTCGGTGCTGAAGATCCGCCGCAAGCAGCCGGTAGAGGAATACCTGAAGCCACAGAAACGCTATGCCCACTTGTTCGGCAAGACGCCGCGTGTCGAGGTCATCGCGCATCTTCAGGCCCTGGCCGATCGCAACATCAAGAAGTATGGGCTGCTCGATCAGGAGGCAGTGCGATGAACAAGCCCTTCGCCATCACCCTCAACCCCGGTTCTTCGCTGGCCAACCACACCGGATCCTGGCGCACGTATCGACCGATCTATCTTGACCGGCTGCCGCCTTGCAACGCCACCTGTCCGGCCGGGGAGAACATCCAGGGCTGGTTGTTCCACGCCGAGAGCGGCGACTATGAAAAGGCTTGGCGCGTGCTCACCGAGAATAATCCGCTGCCGGCCGTCATGGGCCGCGTTTGCTATCACCCATGCGAAGGCGCCTGCAACCGCCAGTACATCGATGTCGCGGTCGGCATCAACTCGGTTGAACGCTTTCTCGGTGACGAAGCGATCAAGCGCGGCTGGGCGTTCGACAAGCCCAAGGTCAAGTCGGGCAAGCGCGTGCTGGTGGTCGGCGCCGGCCCCTCAGGGCTTTCCGCTGCCTATCAGCTGGCGCGCCTGGGCCATGCCGTCGAGATTCACGAAGCCGGTCCCTACGCCGGCGGCATGATGCGTTTCGGCATTCCGCAATACCGCTTGCCGCGNNTTCGATGCCGCTTTTCTCGCCGTCGGCGCCCACATCGGCAAGCGCGCCTACATACCGGCTGGCGACGCGACGCGCGTGCTCGATGCTGTGTCGGTGCTGCGCTCGATGGAAGGCCAGGAGAAACCGCTGCTCGGTCGTCGTGTCGTCGTTTATGGCGGCGGCAATACCGCCATCGACGTTGCCCGCACCGCCAAGCGCATGGGTGCGGAAGAGGCGATCATCGTCTATCGCCGCAATCGCGAGAAAATGCCGGCGAATGACTTCGAGGTCGAAGAGGCCCTGCAGGAAGGCGTGATGATCAAGTGGCTGTCGACCATCAAGCAGGCTGGGGAAGGCGAGATCACGGTCGAGAAGATGGAACTCGACGATAAGGGTTTTCCGCAGCCGACCGGCGAGTTCGAAAAGCTGGAAGCGGATTCGGTCGTG
>PMIF01000108.1 GCA_003157035.1 Rhodocyclaceae bacterium | reverse complement strand
TCATATCGGATAACGGCAACAGGCAGCCGGCGACCGCCGGATGGTATTCCGTCAGTTGCCGAGAGAGTGCGGTAGCTGGTAGCCCCGGTCGCGGAACAGGCGTTGACAGACGTCGACGACATCCGGGTCATAGAGGCGACCCCGGCCGAGGTGGATTTCATCGAGCGCCTTGTCGATGCCGACCGCAGGCCGGTAGGGACGGTGCGATGCCATGGCCTCGACCACGTCGGCGACGGCCAGGATCCGCGCTTCGAGCAGGATCTCGCTGCCGCGCTGCCCCCTGGGATAGCCACTGCCGTCCAGGCGCTCGTGGTGCTGAAGGATCATCTGCGCCACCGGCCAGGGGAACTCGACGTGGGCGATGATATCGCTGCCCACCTCGGAATGGGTCTTGATCAGCGTGAATTCGGCGTCGGTGAGGCGGCCCGGTCGACTGAGGATCTCGGCCGGCAAATAGATCTTGCCGATATCGTGAATCATGCCACCGAGGCGGAGGCCTTCGACGCGCTCGCCATCGAGCCCCATTTCCTGGGCCATCGCGGTCGCCAGGCCAGACACACGCACTTGGTGCCCGGCGGTATAGGGATCACGCTTCTCGATGGTCAAGGCGATCGCCTGGATGGTCTGTTCGAGCATGCGCCGATACTGGCTCCGACTGTTCTCGAGCGATTCACAGGTGAGGCGCAACTCTGCGGTACGCTCGGCGACCAAGTGCTCCAGGCGTCGCTGCATACGGTACAGCTGCAGTTGCGCCCGCACCCGCGCCAGCACTTCTGCAGCCTGAAACGGCTTCGAGACATAGTCCACCGCACCAGCGGCGAAGGCGAGCAGCTTGTCCTCGTTTTCGTTCAGGGCACTGATGAAGATCACCGGAATGTCGACTGTCTCCGGCTTTGCCTTGAGGCGTCGACAGGTTTCATAGCCGTCCATGCCCGGCATCCGGATGTCGAGCAGTATCAGGTCCGGCGGGCTGACTGCGATCGCCCGCAGCGCCAGTTCGCCGCTCAGGGCTGGCCGCACCTTGTAGCCTTCCTGCTGCAGCATGCCGGCGAGGACCTGCAGGTTGTTCGGGTTGTCGTCAACAATGACGATGCTGCCGTTGTCGGTTTCGTTCATGGTCATGTCACCGCCGCCTCGCTCAGCGCCAGGATCCGGTCGAAGCGGTAAGAGCGCAGCAGGGCCGTCAGCGCCTCTGCCAACGCACTGTCGATACCGCGAATTCGGTCGATGGCGATCTCGGTCGCCTCGACATCGAGCTGGCGAGCGGCCTGCGCCAATTCGTGGCATAGGTCCGCCGGTAGCCGCGTCAGGTCGAGGACAAATGCTACGTCCTCGCCCGCCGTGTCGGCTGCCGCGTAACGGAAGCGCACACCCAGCAGGCGCTCCATGACGTCGAACAGCTTTTCCTCTTCTAGCGGCTTTGCCAGTACCTCGTCGCAACCGGCAGCAAGAATACTCTCCCGATCTTCGCGGAAGGCACTGGCAGTCAGGGCGGCAATCTTGACCAAGTGCCCGCCGGGCAAAGCGCGGATCCGTCGTGTCGCTTGGTAACCGTCCATCACCGGCATACGCATATCCATCCAGATGAACTCAGGGTGCCACGATGCGAAGGCCGCCAGGGCTTCTTCGCCGTTATTGGCAATATGCGTTTCGAAGCCGACGCGCTGCATCAACTGTTCGAGCAAACGCTGGTTGTCGGGCCGATCCTCGACGATGAGCACCCGCCAGCGGGGTTGGCCGTCGGCGACGCCAAGGACGCGGTGCAGCGGTGGCGCCTGGGCCGCCGACTCCACCACGGCCACCGGTAGGCGCAGCGTGAACACCGAACCTGTACCCAACTCGCTGGTCGCGGTCAATTCACCGCCGAGCAACTGAGCGTACTGTCGCGCGATAGTCAAGCCAAGGCCAGTACCCTCGCTGGCGTGCGCGCCCTGCTCTGTCTGGTAGAACGGCCGGAAGATGCTCTCCAGCTCATTGGCGGCAATGCCGACACCCGTGTCGCGCACCACGAACACCAGCAGCGGCTTGTCGCCACCATCGGCAGGGACGGCGACATCGAGATCGACGCTGCCATGTGCTGTGAACTTGACGGCATTGGCAAGCAGGTTGATAAGGATCTGGCGCAGCTTGCCCGCATCGGTGCGGATGTAGTGCGGCACCGCTGCCGTCATGTGCAGCCTGACTGCCAGACCGGCTTGGCGCGCACGCAACTCCATCGCTTCGACGACCGTTTCCACCAGCTCGGTGAGATCGCATGGAGCGGGTTGCAGCGTCAGGCGCCCAGCCTCGATCTTGGATATTTCCAGAATGTCGTTGATCAGCGTCAGCAAGTGGTGGCCGCTGCGCGCGATCGTCTCCAGGTTGTGGCGCTGGCCCTCCGGCACACTCTCGTCGCGCGCCATCAGTTCGGCAAAGCCGAGGATTGCGTTGAGCGGAGTGCGCAATTCGTGCGACATATTGGCCAGGAACACACTCTTGGCGCGATTTGCCGCTTCCGCGGCGTCGCGGGTACGCAGCAGATCGTGTTCGGCAATGTCGATCCGGCGCAGCAAAAACCAGAGCAAGACACCGATCACCGACAAGGCGGCGACGGCGATCACGGCGTTGCGTAGCGCAGTCCATAACACCTTATGCACAATCAGACGGGAAGGTATGCCGGCGAAGACCACCCAATCGGCCTCGGGCACCGGGGCAAACGCGTAGTATCGGCTGATGCCATCGGTGCCGATGGTCTCGGCCTCGCCGTCACGAATCTGCAGCGAGAGTTTCGGACCCGTCTGGTCGCCGACGTATTTGCCGATCAGTTTCTCTTCATCGACATTGCGCCAGATCAAGATGCCGTCACTGGAGATGAAGCCGAAGCGCGCCCCTTCGGGCAGCGATCCTTCGGGAACGCGCGGATTGAAGCGTTCCAGATCGAGCGGCAAGCCAACGAAACCGCGAAACTCTTGGTCCGTGCTCCAGACCGGCTCGACCAGCACGGCGACCATCTTGCCGGTGATTGGACCAAGAAAGGGTTTGCCGACGATGAAGCGCTTCTGGGCCAGCGCCCGCCGGAACCATTCCGTCTTCGCCACCGAAACAGGCTTGCCGCCCGGTTGCGGCACCGCCGAGCAGGGTGCCNNGCAAACAGGTTGCCGCAGCGTGCCCGATCCATGGCCAACACCTCCGGCCGCTTGCCGATGCCGATCATGCGCTCGCGGTTGCGCTCGAGCAGCACGCTGGTGTTGTTGGCGATGAGCTTGCTCAGCGTTGCCAAGCGCGCCCGCTCCTGGCTCAGAGAATTGTGGAAGTCCGAATAAAGCGTCAGGCCCATCATCCCGGCCAGCGACATCGCCATGATGACAGCGAGCCCGTAAAGGTAGCTCTTCATCGAAGTCGGCTGTGGTGGCGGCGAGGTTTCGATGCTGGCAGAAGTCGAAAGCGGTGTCGGTCCGGTCATGGTCATGGCTGCCGAGCGGCGCTTGGCGGAGCCCATACAATCCACAATACGCTGCTGCCGCGGCCGGCGCAAGATAACGCGACGTTCCGACTAGCGGGCGCTCTCCCGGTCGCGCAGCAGTTTGTATTCCATGGCGTCGACCAATGCCTGCCAGGAGGCATTGATGATGTCGGTGGAAACGCCGATGGTGGTCCAGTGCTCGCGGCCGTCGGTGGACTCGACCAGTACCCGCACCCGAGCGGCCGAGGCCTTGTCCGAATCGAGGACACGCACCTTGTAGTCGATCAGGCGGATCTCGCCGATGGCCGGGTAGAGGCGCTCCAGCGCCTTGCGGGCGGCGCGGTCGAGCGC
>PMIF01000216.1 GCA_003157035.1 Rhodocyclaceae bacterium | reverse complement strand
CATTTCCAGCGCCTCCGCATGGCGGCCCCCGGCCTGCAAAGCCAAACCTGCCAGCATGCGCCCCCGCGCCTGAAGGTCGACTCTCGCCGATCGCGAGTTCTCACCCGCAAGTGCCTCGTTGACGACTTTCAGCGCCGCCGGCAGCCGCCCCTCGCGAAGGGCGATTTCCACCAGAGCGTGCCGAGCCTGCAGGCGCAGCGATGGCGGCAAGTCGGGATCTTCCCGGGCAGCGCCTGCTTGCAGGCCTTGGCGAAGCTGCGGGTAGCGTTGCAGTTGGCCGGCAGCTGAGAAAGCTCGGCTAACGGCAATGAGCAGCCGCAGCTGCCGCGCTGGTGCGGAGTTGCTGGCCAAATCCGGGACCAGATCGGCGCCAATTGTCGCCGCCTCGTCGGCGTAGCCGAGGCGCAGCGCTGCGACCAATTGCAAGCGCTGCAGGCTGCGGCAGAGTGGACCGGCCAAGCCCAGGTCGGCGTGACAGCGGTTCACCGCCGCCGCCGCCTGATCCCTTGCCAAGGCGTATTTACCGGCCTCAAGTGCCGCATAGACGCGAAAGACCTCGAGGTCAGCCCGACGCCAGGCACTGATGTTCGGGTTGGCGTCGGCCCGGCGAAAAGCCTCTTCGAGGGTTGTCAGTGCCACTTCATACTGGCGACGGCGTCCCTGAACGTCGGCGAGTTGAGCCAGTGCGGTGACGGTCTGTTCGCCATTGGGACCCCAACGGGCCGTCGCTTCGTTGAGCGACTTCTCGAGCACGCGTGCGGCACCTTCGAAGTCGCCGGATTCGATAAGAACCCAGCCCCGCACCGCCAACAGTCTGGCCTGAATCTCAGGGTCGTCCAGGAATGCCGTGGCATCGTTCTCGGCGCGCCGGAGAAGGTCTTCGGTGTGACGAGCATTGATCATGGCCAAAGCGTTCTCGGCTAACAAGATCTCGGCCAGAACGAGTTGCCGGGTGTCACCCTGTTGTCTCAATAGCTCGGCAGCCCTGGCCAGAGTGGCTTCCGCGCGATCCAGCTGCCCTGTCTCCTTCTGCACGTTGCCGATGGCGGCGAGCAATTCCGCCTGAAGTAGCGGCTGCTGTTCGAGGCTTTCGATCGCCCTCTTGCGTCCCGCCTCGAGCAACTCCCCGGCGGTCAGATTGGCGCCCCTCGTCTGGTCGGGATCGGCCAAGCGGAACATTTCGAGCAGAAAATCACGGGAGGCGACCGCGCGCGCAGCCTCATGCTGTGCCTGGCCGCGCTGCACGACCGCCATGGTAGTGAGCGCTACGAGCGCCAAGATCGCTGTGCCACCGGCGGCGACGCCAACGCGGTGCCGCAAGACGAACTTGCGCAGCAGCAGCCACTTGGCCGGCGGCCGGGCAAGTACCGGTTCGCCGTGGAGCCAACGATCGATGTCGGCGCGCATGGCGTCGGCCGACGGATAGCGCGCTTCAGGCGCCTTCTCCAGAGCCCGCAGGGCGATGGCGTCCAGTTCCGGGGCCAACTGTGCGCGCAGGGCCCTAAGCGTCGTTTGCCGTTGCCTGGCGTGCTCCGAGTCCATCTCGCGCCGACTCGGCAGGCGTGCATCGGCCTCGATGATCGCCCGCTCCAGCTCTACGGTCGACGTGTGATGCAATTCATAAGGGATCAGGCCGCAGACAAGTTCATAGAACAGCACGCCGAGCGAGTAGATGTCGCTGGCGGTCGTCAGCGGTCGGCCAAGTACCTGCTCCGGACTGGCGTACGCTGGCGTCAGAGGCCGCCCAGCCAGTAGCGTCAACTCGGTCGCCTGCGTCGAGTCCTGATCCCCAACCAGCAACTTTGCGATGCCAAAATCCAGCAGACGAACTTCGCCGCTCTCGGTCACCAGGATATTGGCGGGCTTGAGATCCCGATGGATGACCAGATGCGCATGGGCGTGCTGCACCGCCAGCAGTACCTGGCGGAACAACTGCAGGCGTTCATGCAAGCCAAGCGCTTGCCAATTGCAATGGCTGGTAATGGGCTCGCCACGAACGTACTCGAGTGCCAGCCAGGCAACGCCCTCGTCGTTGATGTCGGCGTCAAGCAGAGCGGCGATGTTCGGGTGCCTCAAGGCCGCCAGAATGTCCCGCTCGCGCTGGAACCGCCTGGTCCAGGCCGATCGTTGGCCAGCGGGCTGTTGCGCCAGGAACGGCAGTTTGAGCGCCACTTCGCGCTGCCACTGCCCGTCAGCCCGCGATGCGCGCCACACTTCTGCCATGCCGCCACAGCCGAGTTGGCTTTCCAGGCGATAGGGGCCGATGATTTGACCAGCGAAGAAGTCGGTCGCGATCGGCGCTGCCAATCGCGGCGGAGCGGCAAGAAAGTGGCTGGTCTCCACTTCGCCGGCGGCAAGCAACATCCGCGTCAGTTCCTCGATCAGCGGCTGGCGGCTTTCATCTTCCGTCTGCAGGCGAACGAGCCACGCCTGGCGCTGATCCGGTTCCAGGGTCATGACTTCGTCGAACCAGGTCGATACCTGCCGCCATTCGTCCTGCCGCCACTTCTTCATATCTGCACTCCGATTGCGTCGCCACTGTGGACGTCGCCGCCGATCTGCATTAGGCTTGGGCAGACCGCCGCACTCTGCCCCGTCGAAATGACTCTGCCAGTCACCATCCTGCTCCAGCGCATTGCGGCCGGAGATCGTCTTGCACTGGACCAGGTGTATAGCGCCCTATATCCGGAACTGCGCCGCATAGCCCACAGCCGAC
This sequence comes from Rhodocyclaceae bacterium, assembly GCA_003157035.1. Lineage (GTDB taxonomy): Bacteria > Pseudomonadota > Gammaproteobacteria > Burkholderiales > Rhodocyclaceae > Fen-999. Next base: position 382 of record PMIF01000216.1, on the reverse strand, counting down.
TATACGCCCAGGGGCGGCCGAACGACATGAGCACCACCCAACTGGTGCACGAGAACTTTCTCCACATGATTCGGGCCGGCCAGATCAGTCTCGCCGATCGTCAACATTTCTTCACCTATGCTGCCAAGACCATGCGCAATATCATCGTCGACGAGGCGCGGATGGCGTGCGCCGGCCATCGCGGCGGTGGTGCAATTCACGTCGAGCTGGATGATCAGGCGTTGCCGACCGACGACCTGACCACCGGGCAGGCCATCTTGCGTACCCACGATGCCCTCCTGGCACTCGAGGCCCTCGACCGTGACTTGGCCGAGGTCGTCGAAATGCGCTACTTCGGCGGTTACAGCGAGCAAGAGATTGCCGAATTGCAGGGCGTCACGGA
>PMIF01000197.1:3324-7249 GCA_003157035.1 Rhodocyclaceae bacterium | reverse complement strand
AGTGTTCATGCGGCTTTCAGGCAGCTGGCAAGACCACTTGGATCGGCTCAAGCCGCAGTCGGCAGCAACAGTCAGCTGGACACTATCCGATAGCAGGGGTTGTATTTCCGGCCCGCGAGCTTCATCCGGTTCTGGGCGACGAAGGACGACAAGAGTTCGTCCACCGGACCCATGACGGCGGCGTCACCACTAATGTCGAAGCTGCCATGCTTCTCGACGGCACGGATGCCGTAATCCTTGACGTTGCCCGCCACGATGCCGGAAAAGACCCGGCGCAGGTTGGCTGCCAGCACGTGGCTTGGCTGCTCGCGACGAAGATCCAGGTTGCGCATGCCCTCGTGGGTCGGCGCGAACGGCTGCTGGAACTCGTGGTCGATCTTGATCAGCCAGTTGAAGTAGTAGGCATCACTCTTCTCCTTGCGGAATTCCCGAACGTGCTTGATGCCCGTGTGCATCTCCCGCGCCACCTGCTCGGGATCGTCGATGACGATCTTGTAGCGCCGCTGCGCTGCCAGTCCCAGCGTGTCGCCGATAAAACGGTCGATGCGATGGAAATACTCGGCGGCGCTCTTCGGCCCGCTGAATATCAACGGGAAGGGCATCTCGGCGTTCCCCGGATGGATCAGGATGCCCAGCAGGTAGAGTATTTCCTCCGCCGTGCCCGCCCCGCCGGGGAATACGACGATACCGTGACCGGCGCGAACGAAGGCCTCAAGGCGCTTCTCGACATCGGGCAGGATGACCAGATTGTTCACGATCGGATTCGGCGCTTCGGCGGCCACGATGCCGGGCTCGGTGAAGCCGAGATAACGGCCGCTGCCGATGCGCTGCTTGGCATGGGCAATGGCGGCGCCCTTCATCGGTCCCTTCATCGCTCCGGGGCCGCAGCCGGTGCAGATATCGAGGCCGCGCAGACCCAACTGGTAGCCAACTTCTTTCGTGTAGTCGTACTCCTCACGTTGTATGGAATGGCCGCCCCAGCAGACCACCATATTCGGATTGTCCAGAGAATGCAGGACGCCGGCATTGCGCAGGATGTGGAACACCGAATCGGTGACGCCCAGCGNNCCCTTGATCATCCGGCCGTCGACGAAGGCACTGGCCGGAGCGCCGCGGATGTCGAGCTTGATTCCGCGTTCGCGCTGGATGACGCGGATGTCGAAGTCTTTGTAGCGTTCGAGCAACTCCTTGCCGTCGTCGAGCGGGTTGCCGCAATTGAGCACCGCCAGCGAACAGCTGCGGAAGACTTCGAACAGGCCGTTCCGGCTCTTGTCCAGCAGTCTGGTGACCTCCGAGCGGGAGAGGATTTCCAAACGGCCTTCGGGCGCGACCTGGGCGTCGACGAGATCTGGGTGGTGCATGGCGGTGTCTTTCCTGACGGTGTAATCGATCTGTTGTCGCGCCGGTCGGCGGCAAGCATGAAGTTTAGGGCATCTGTGGCAACGCCAGGTGCCGTCACTTCATGCCGTCGCTGCTTTCAGGGAACGAGTAGCGCAGAAACAGGTGGCTGCTGCCACGCCGCACGTCGGTCAAGGTGCCCCAGAGGGCATCGCCCGGCGCGAAAGCTTTGCCCATGACAAGGCCAGGGCGTCGATCGCCAATATCGCGGCCGGCAATCTGCGGCGCGAGAGTCAGGAACTGTTCGTCGACAAGATGCTCGGCGTAAAAGTGGCCGAGCAATCGGGGACCTCCCTCAACGAGGATCAGTTTGCTGGGGTGCACCCGGCACACGTCGTCGAGGATCGCCCGCGCCGAAATCGCGCTGCCGCTGCGACCAATCGCGCGGACCTCGACCGAATCGGGTATCCCCCGTTTGAGCAACTGTTTCGCACCCTCGGCTGTCGTGACGACGAGCGCCTGCACCTTGCCGGATACGAACACGGGCAGGCGCAGATCGAGTTTGCCACTGCCGCTGACGATGACGTTGAGCGGTGCCTCGCTCTTTCCCAGCGCCTTGCTTAGCCGTCGATATTCATCCGCGAGTTGCGGAAAGACTGCGGCGGCGGTCCACACGCCCAGGCTGTCGGCAGCCAGCGTACCGGCGCCGATGATCACGACGTCGGCAATGGCCCGCAACAGGCCCATGACCATGCGATCCTGGGCGCTGAAGCCGCTGATGTCGGCGCCGCTGGCGTGTCCCTTCGTGTTGAGGGAGACGACGCCATCCAGAGCGGTGACAAAATTGCTGATGACGCGGGGATGTGCTCGCGACAGTGGCAGGCGCAGGCTGCCGTATAGGCGCGCCAGCCTGGGAGGCAGCGGCACCACCTTGCCGCGCTTGGTTTCGAAAAGCGTCTTGAGCGGTACCAGCGGGGCAGAACGGGAGCGGTGCATTGTTCGGTCCAGGAGACTCAGCTTCCGCCTTCCTGCCTCAGCGTTGCACGAAGGGTGATTTCTGGAACGCTGGCAAGTGCCTTCGACAAGGGACAGTCGCTTTTGGCTGCGCTGGCTATTTCCTGGAACTTCGCGTCGTCGATGCCGGGTACCTTGGCCTGCATAGTGAGCGCAATGCGGTCGATGACGAAACCTTCGCCCAGCTTTGCCAGGCGCACGCTGGCCGTGGTCTCTACCTCGCTGGTGGCCAGCCCGGCCTTGTCGCAGGCAAAGGAAAACGCCATGGTAAAACACGCGGCGTGGGCAGCACCGAGTAGCTCCTCGGGATTTGTGCCGCGCCGGTCGTCTTCGAAGCGACTGGCGAAGCCATAGGGGTAATCATCAAGCGCAGCGGTCTCGGTGCTGATCTTGCCCTGGCCCTGCTTGCCTCGGCCTTGCCAATGCACGCTGGCAGTTTTTTCGGTCATGGTGTCGCTCCTTTTTCGATATGGTCTGAAAGTGCGAAGATCTTCGCCCCGGTCACTTCGGTTGTGCGTGATCGCTTTGCCGGGCTGGATCCACTCGCGTGTTAGATTCTCTCCGTCCTGGCGCCAGCTTCTGTGCGTCGTCGCACAGAGTAGAAAGCGGGCTTCGTGTGCGCTGTCGTACAGACAGTTTCCGTCCTCTGAGTAACATGAGCCTGCAGCACCNNTGGGGTTATGGTCCGAGCGGTGGTATTGGGTTGGTACTGGTGATCCTGGTCGTTCTGCTGCTGCTGGGCAAAATATAGCGCTTTGGCAATCGACCCTGCTTCGCCGCTGGTATTCGTCATCAATGCCACTTCGGGTCGCAACGATTCCGACACGACGCGCCATGTGATCGAAGAGGCGCTGAGTGCCGCCGGAAGAACCGGTGAATTGTTGTTCGCCGGCCCCGATGAGCTTGCAGGCACCGCAACTCGTGCGGCTGCTACCGCCACTGCCCGGCATTCAGCCGTCGTCGCTGTCGGGGGCGATGGCACGATTAATTCGGTGGCGCGGGCCGCACTTGCCGAAGGCTGTGCCATGGGTATTCTGCCGCAGGGCACCTTCAACTACTTTGCCAGGACGCACGGCATTCCCGCCGATCCCGCCGAAGCGGCACAGGCCCTGCTGGGTTTTGCGCCCGTGCCGGTACAGGTCGGCTTGATCAACGAACGCGTGTTTCTGGTCAACGCCAGCCTTGGCCTATACCCCGAACTGCTCCAGGACCGCGAGGCCTACAAGGCTCGCTTTGGCCGCAGCCGGCTTGTGGCAGTCGGGGCCGCCATAATTACATTGCTGGGCAAGCACCGTCAGCTACGACTGCGCATCGAACTCGGTGCCGACACGCGGGAATTGACGACACCCACACTCTTTGTCGGCAACAACCGCCTGCAATTGGAGCAGGTGGGGCTTCAGGAGGCCGCCGCAATTGACGATGGCTGTCTGGCGGCGGCCACGCTACGGCCCCTAGGAGCACTCTCACTGCTCTGGCTATTGTTACGCGGCACCATCGGCACACTGGGTGAGGCAAACGCAGTGGAGAGCTTCAAGTTTCACCGCATGGTCGTCAAGCCACGGCTGCCACTGGG
>PMIF01000197.1:2527-3189 GCA_003157035.1 Rhodocyclaceae bacterium | reverse complement strand
CATTCCTGGCAACCATGACATTCCGCTCTTCGACTTGGGCGCACGTCTGCGTCGCCCGTATTCTCAGTACTGCAAAGCATTCGGCGAGGATCTCGAACCAGTGCATTCCTCCCGCGACTTGCTGGTCGTGTGCGTCAACACCACGCGGTGGTATCGACATACGAACGGCGAAGTATCTTTGGCCCAGGTCGACCGGGTAGCGCGGCGACTGGCGAACGCGGATCCCAAGCAGCTGCGCGTACTGGTGGTCCACCAACCGGTTGCGGTGCTCCGCGCTGAGGACGTACATAACCGGTTGAGGGGACACACCGCCGCCTTGCAACGCTGGGCAGCCGCCGGCGGCGATCTTGTGATGGGTGGACACATTCACCTGCCCTACGTGATGGCGCTGGCCGGCCTGGCGCGGCCCATGTGGGTCGTGCAGGCCGGCACAGCGGTCTCGTCGCGGACCCGCCACAACGTTCCGAACTCGGTCAATTTGGTGCGTTGGGGTTGCGCTGTACCTGAACGACGTTGTGTCATCGAGCGATGGGACTACGCCGCCAACTACCAAGCCTTCATGCTCACGACGGTTACCGAAGTAACGCCTGTGAGACTTGACGATCAGAACAGGAGCAGGCCGCGCCATGCCCAGTAAAACTATGAAAGCATGCACGCCAGCG
>PMIF01000197.1:0-2515 GCA_003157035.1 Rhodocyclaceae bacterium | reverse complement strand
CTGCTCTACATGATCGATTATCCTGGACTCGATGCCCTGGAGATCTTGGACAAGCGCAAAGGGCGGATGGGTCTGGTGCGTGGTGCGACGGCCGACCGCATGCGCGGCGAATTCAGCCAATTCCTGGCCCAAGAGCACGATCCGGATGAATTCGAGGACTTCATGGATGCCTACGAGGCCATCCTCGATCAGCCTGTATCGCGCCACTGACTTCATCCGGGCATCACAAAGTGTTACGCCGCTTCCTGCCGGGTGATCGCGAATCACATGTTACGGTGTCGCACGCGGCGTAACGCCCGCCAGGAGGGATGCCATGTCGGATTTGTCGAAACGCAGCGACGCCAGAACGGCCGGAGCGGGAGCGCTACTCGCCATCAAGAAGACTGCCGGCCGGTTACAGGATTGGTTTGTGGTTCAATCGGTGGCCGTCAAGCTGATCGTGCTGGTGATGGCGGTTCTGATTCCGGCCACCGCGATGTATTCGTTCGTGCTCATCCGGAAGCAGGCTCTCGTGGCCGAGCAGGTCAGGACAATGGCCGTTGCCGGCAACGGGGGCGAGGCAGTATGGGCGCTCAACGACAAGCTACCGGTCGTGTTCGGCACCGGCTCGATGCTGAGCTTCCTGGAAACGAAACCGGTCGAGCGCGTGACGGTGATCTACGAACCACTGATGTGGAACGTATCGGAGCGCATCGTCCTGATCGAATCGCAGGGCAAACAATACGCCTATTATCCCAGCGACATGGAGACCAGCATCTTCGCCGAAAAGGCTGTCACCGCGCCGTGGGGCGACAAGCTTTACTTCATTCCGCGCAGCGAACTCAGCGCCAGCGGCCGCGAACTGTTCGAACGCCTGGACCAACGCTTTGCCGGCGCCCGCCCGCAGTCCGAGAAGGACGGCTGGAAGGCCGGTGTCAGCGGTGTGCTGTCGGCCACGCTGACGCTAGGCCTGCTGGGCTTCCTGTACTTCCAGCTCCGGGGCCAGTTCAAGTCGCTCAAATTCATCGAGCCGGCGCAGGTGCACGGCTCCATCGACGACCTGGTGGGCATGGATGACATCAAGGCCGAGGTGGCACAGATCGTGGACCAGTATCAGCGCCGCGCGGCCTATGCCGAATACGGCATCTTCAAACCGTTCAATGTGATGTTCAGCGGGCCAGCGGGCACCGGCAAGACCAAGCTGGCCAGCTACCTGGCCAAGGAACTGCGGCTGCCCATCCTCTTCCACTCGGCGGCCAACCTGGAAACGGGCTTCGTGGCCGGCGGGTCAAATACCCTTAGCCGTATCATGGCCATGGCCAGGCGGCGCAAGCATTGCATCGTCTTCCTGGACGAGGCGCAGGACCTATTTATGAAGCGCGGCGGCCGCCGCAAGTTCGACGACGATACCGCCAACACGCTGTTGTCCGTGCTTGATGGTGTGCGCAGCAGGAACGAAGCCGAGATCATCTGGATCGTGGCCAGCAACTTCAACAGTGAAACCATGCAGATGGACGAGGCCATGCTGCGCCGCTTCCAGATGAAGGTGGACTTCCGCATGCCCAACCGGGAAGAGCGACTGGCCATCGTCGGCCACTACCTCAGCCAGCGCGCCGAGAAAGTGCTACCCGACCTGGATCTGCGCCATCTGGTGGCCGTGACCGAGGGCCGTAGCCCGGCCGACTTGGAGACCATCGTCAATCAGGCTGGCATCACGGCCGTTCAGGCCGGCGAGATGATCAACGCCGATACCCTGATGCAGGCTGCCGAACGTGTTCTGGTAGGCAACGTCAATACCGACACGACCGCAGAACGCGAGCGCGACCGCCGGATCATTGCCGTGCACGAGTGGGGTCACTTTCTGGTGGACCTCGAGCATGAGCGCAAGCTGACCAACGGCAACTGGGAGCAAATCCTGGCCGATATGAAGACCATCAAGATTTCGCTCAAAGCCAATCCGCGCACCAATGCCTTGGGCTTCGTCTTCCACAAGCAAGGAGCCAACCTGCTCAAGACCAAGGGCGACATCGAACACGACGTGCGCGTGCTGCTGGGCGGTATGGCCAACGAAGAGCTGTTCTTCGGCGAGGATGGTACGACCAATGGGGCGCACAACGATATCACCCGCGTGACGCAACTGCTGCACCACGCCGTGGGTGAGATGGGCATGTACCGCAAGACCCGCCTGAACTTCGGTGCGCTCGCCCGTGATAGCGACGGCGGCGGCCGCGATCTGGACGAGGAAACGCGCAGCATCATGGAAGCGCAGAGCGAGCGCCTGTACGGCGAAACCAAGGACGTGCTGATCCGGCTCAAGCCGCTGACCGAGCATCTGGTCGGCAAGCTCTTGGCAGCCGACGAGATGAGCCTGAGTCAGGCCTTATTGGAGATCCGCAGTTTCGAGGCGGCCTGATACAGCTTTGGTGCCCATCCATACACGGCTCGCCAAACAGAAAAGGCCACCGGATCGGGTGGCCCTTTGGTCAATTTGGTGGGCGGTACTGGTTTCGAACCAGTGACCCCTGCCGTGTGAAGG
>PMIF01000024.1:371-2674 GCA_003157035.1 Rhodocyclaceae bacterium | reverse complement strand
CGGTTCAGAATGTGCTCGAGCGGAGCACGGTGCGCCGCTGACAGCAAGGGATCGGCGGCGGTGGCGCCGAGCAGATACTGCCACAGTTCTTGAGCCTCGCAGTGGCGTTGTGGGAAGCCCAGTAGCGCGAGGTATTGCGCATTGTCGATTACGGCGCGGTCGGCGTCGTGGCTGCAGGCGTCAAGGATTTCCGCCAGGGTGTCCGTAGCCATGCTCTGTTGCCCGGCCAGCGTCGACCATCGGCAGGAATACAGCGCACGGACGACGGCACTGGTCAGGGCGGCGATGGCAATATCGGCCTGCGGACATTCCTGCACATCGATGATGCGAATCTCCAGCGCGTTGCGGTCGAAGCGTGGGATGGCAGCGCGGGCATTGAGCCACTCATGCCGCAGCACGGCCTCGGGATCAAGGGGCGCGATTTCGCGGTACATCGGCGCCAGCACCGTCGCTTCATAGTCGGCGCGACTGGTGGCGTTGTCGGGGATGAAGCGACCTATCAGCGAGGGGACGCGAACCGGGTGCAGGCGGTAACACGTCAGGCGGAAATCAAGATCGGCGCGCAGCCGCCCGTCCGCCACCGGCGAACTCGCCGCCAGCGCCGGCAGGATCGGCAGCAACAGGCGCACCGCGGCGTGCAGGCGAGCGAACTCTGCGTCGTCGGCGAACGGCAGGTTCACGTGCATGCTCTGAATGTTGGCCCAGCCGTGTGCGCGGCAATCGAAGATACGGTCGTAGGTGCGGTAAATGGCTTCATTCTCGTGCCGCCAAAGTTGTGTTTCAATCGCCGGGTTCATCCACGGATGCATGGCACCGGGCATGAGCCGCGCGCCGAACTCGGCGAGCAGCCCGTCGACGCGGGCAATTTCCTCCTGGAAGCCCGCGGCAAGTCCATCCAGCCGCGCTCGCGGCAGCGGATTCTTGACCTCGACGACATGCTCCACGAGTTCGTTGGACCAGTCGATGTGCGCCGCGTCCGCCTTGGTCTCGGCGGCAGCCGCGATCTTCTCCAACAATAGATCGGCGATTGGCCGCACCGCGAGGCTGTCGCGATCCACGATCATGTATTCCAGTTCGATGCCGAATACCGAGAACGCGTGCAGCGGTTCCGTGGGTGCAGTCATGGCAGGCACTGCCTGCGCGCCGCCATCCTGCTGGCAAACACACTCATGACTTCAGCGTAGAGCGCATCCTTTAGCGCGCCGTCCTCGGCCCCGGTATCGACATTGGGATTGTCGTTAACTTCGATCACGCAATAGCGNNGACCTGCGGCGGCGCTTCCTCCAGGGGCAGTGCCTCGGTGGCGCCGTCCACGTAGGTGTTCCGTTCGACTTCGTGGCGAATGATTTGCCAGTGTCCTGGCACCATGTGGTATTTGCAGACGAACAACGGGCGACGGTCGAGAATGCCGACGCGCCAGTCGAATTCCGTCGGCNNCCGACTCGGCTTTGGCAACCCCCAACGAAAGCGAACTATCGGGCTGCTTGAGGACGCAGGGCAGGCCGAGAGCCGGGATGATCTTGTTCACGTTGTCGCGATGCACGAGCAGGGTCTTCGGTATCGGAATGCCGTAGCGCGGTAGCAGTTCGGCCAGATAGACCTTGTTATTGCAGCGCAGGATCGAGTCCGGATCGTCGATCACCACCAGTCCCTCAGCCGCGGCGCGCCGCGAAAAGCGGTAGGTGTAGTGGTTCAAGAAGGTATTGTCGCGGATGAACAGGCCGTCGAAATGTCCCAGGCGTACCAAGTCGCCACGGTCGATGACTTCGGCCTCGATGCCCACTGCATCGGCAGCCTGTTCGAATTTTGCGATGGCCTTATCGTTGGAGGCCGGATGGGGATTGTCGCGATCGTGCAGGATCGCCAGATCAAAACGGGGCGTGCGTCGGCGTCGCAGTCGCGGCAGGTGGCCGGAGAAATAGCTGCCTGCCGCGGCGACGATGGAATCGTAGTGGTTGAGTGGAATGTCGGCGACCGTGATCGCCTTGACGCTCTTTACCTGCCAGCCCCTGTCCGTGCGCGCGAACCGGGCCCGCAGCAAGGGAGCCTGGAACAGGTCGAAAATCTGCCGGCTGAGAGCGTTGTAGTGGACCGCGACATTGCGGCCGAAATAGATGCTCAGGGTGAACTCGTCCGCTTTGACTGACGCCAGGGACTTGGCAATCAATTTGTCCAGGCCGGCCGTCATAAGGCGAATCTGGTCCTGGGATTGCAGGTCGCCGATGGCGGAAACGCGTGGCAGCGGTTTGTGTCCCCGCGCTTCGGCCTGCAGCGAGACATAGTAGCCGAGACTCTGATAGCGG
>PMIF01000024.1:0-338 GCA_003157035.1 Rhodocyclaceae bacterium | reverse complement strand
GCGCCAACGACCCGGTCGATGCTGAGCCAGTAGTCGCGTGCCGGTCCATAGGGATGTGGCCCGTAGGGATCCGCTACTTGCACGGTCCGCGCCGGCCGGTCGTAGCCGGAGAGGACGACGAAATGGCCTCCCGGCGTGCCGCGGATGTCGTCGGCGTCGTCCTTCGGGCCATATTCGCGCATCGCGCGGTAGAGGTAGGTTGAACTGAGTCCGGTAATGATCGGCCACCGGCGCCGCAGCAATCCGTGCAGCAGATAGCGGGTCAGGTCCGTCAACCGCAGGCGGCCGCCAAGCCGTAGGAACTCGATATAGCCGGCGGTGACTTCCTGCACGCGCTG
>PMIF01000027.1 GCA_003157035.1 Rhodocyclaceae bacterium | reverse complement strand
TTGGTCGTGATCACCGAGTCTTTGACATAAGTCATGGGGTGCGAACGATCCGAATCGGAGTCGGCTGCGTGAGCGGCCATAGGCCCAAGCAAGGTGGCGATGGCGAAACAGGTTGTTGCGAACTTGATCTTCATGGTTTGCCCTTTCTGTTGGCTGGTAGGAAGCACGAACGATGCTTGTTTTCAAGTTGGGCGTCTGTTCGCTGTCACACATTGCTATGTGCCGGGCCGCACAGACGCCAGCAGTGCTTCGAGATCAAATAAGCTGCCTCCTGATGGAACATTGGCTTCTGTCGGGGTAGGTGGTTTCGAGGAGATGTTCATGAGGAATTCATTGAAAATGGCCATGACCATGGCCGGCATTCTGGTCGCTGGTCAGGCGGCAGCTCAGATCGTTTTCTACGAGCGGGCAGGTTTCGAAGGCAGATCCTTTTCCACCAGGGATCAGGTGCGCAATTTCGACCGCTATGGCTTCAATGATCGCGCCTCATCGATCGAAGTCGTCAGCGATCAATGGCAAGTCTGCGACAATGCCGACTTTCGCGGCCGGTGCGTTGTCCTGGCACGTGGACACTATCCGTCGCTGGCGGCGATGGGTTTGAACGATCGTATTTCGTCGGCACGCATGGTCAGCGAAAACGTGCCCACCGCCGATAACCGTTATGGCGCCATTCCCATGGCAGGGTACAGTTACCAGCGACGTAACGACGAGCCTGTGTTCGAGGCGAATGTAACGTCCGTGCGGGCGGTGGTGGGGGCGCCGGAACAGCGGTGCTGGATAGAACGCGAGCAGGTGCCACAGGAGCGATCCGGTGCCAACGTCCCGGGTGCCATCGCCGGTGCACTCATCGGCGGCATTCTCGGTCACCAGATCGGCGGCGGACACGGTCAGGATCTCGCTACCGCAGGCGGTGCGGTGGCCGGTGCTGCGGTCGGCGCCAATGTTGGCCGCGACGGTGATGGACGCGATACGTACGCGCGCAATGTCCAGCACTGTAGCGGATCACCCGGCCAGGTGCGGCCGGAGTACTGGGATGTCACCTACGAGTTCCAGGGTCTTCAGCATCGCGCCCAGTTGCGTGCGCCGCCAGGCCCGACCGTGACGGTCAACGGACAGGGCGAACCTCGCGAGTAGTCGATCGAGGCTGCTATGTGCGATAGCGCACAGCAGCCATCTGACATTGAGTGGATAGTCGGCGATAAGGGCTCGGGTTGAGAGTCGACCAAGCGAGCCTTGCCATCGAACTTGGGATTGGCGTCATGCTTACTTGCCGCTTCGCTCGTTTCATTCTATTGCTGATCGCTGTACTCGCTGGCGGCTGTGGTTCGCTGTTGCCACGATCGAAATCACAGACAGAGGCGCCGTGGAAGACTTTCGAGGAAGTCAAACGTACCTACGACAGCATCGAACCGGGCCGCACGACGCTTCAGGAGCTCAAGCAGCTTGGCTACGATCCTTACGTTAACAGCAACGTAACGGTTCTCCACTTCAGCGATGTGCTCAGCAAGTACGCCCCCAATGCGATTCGTGACGAATATCTGGAACCGGGGATTCGCGAGTGCTTGCATATGCAGACGCTGTGCACCGCGTATTCGATCGACCACCGGCAGATTCACCGCGACCGCGTCGGTAACGTGCTTCTTGATTTCATCAACTACAGGCGGCGCACCGAGATTACAGGCTGGCGCTTCAGTGCAGTGATCGTCCTGGTTGGTGATCGTGTGGTGTACAAGTCGTGGAGCGGTACGCCAGCGGTCAGCGAAGTCGAGGAGATCGTCAATCCGCTCGGTCCACTGCAAGAGCGGGGTCCCGCCGTTCTGCTGCCATAGGTACGGCCTGCCTGCCGCTGGTGGGCGCTATGTGTGGCAGAGAACAGATGGCTTCGGCAACGAGGCGAACAATCCCTAGCCAGATGCGCAGGAGACTGCGCATCGTCCCCAATTCCAAGGAGTTAATCATGAACGACACGAACTGTTCAGCCGTTGGCGTGTTCCGCAGCCACCAGGACGCCGAGATCGCCGTCAAGGAGCTGCAGAAGTCAGGCTACGACATGAAGAAGCTGTCGGTTGTCGGCAAGGACTATCACACCGAAGAAAATGTCATCGGCTATTACAACACCGGCGAACGCATGGCGACCTGGGGCAAGTTCGGCTTATTCTGGGGGTCGATCTGGGGCCTTCTCTTTGGCTCCGCATTCCTGATGATTCCCGGGCTCGGGCCAGTCATGATCGGCGGCCCGCTGGTGAGTTGGCTGGTCGGCGCGATTGAGACCGCGGTTGTCACAGGGGGGATCACTGCCCTTGGCGGTGCCCTTGCCAGCATCGGCATTCCCAAGGACAGCGTTCTGCGTTACGAAACGGCGCTGAAGGCGAACAAGTTTCTGGTTGTCGCCCACGGTACCAGCCAGGAGGTCGAAAAGGCGAGAAGCATCCTGACGCAGAGCAAGGCCGAAGAGGCGATGGTGCACGGCGAATTGGCGGCACAGCAGCCGTTGATGGCCTGATCGTGGCTGAATCAACGAGCGAGATGAGTGGATGGGTTCTTCATCGACGAGATCATCGGCAAGGCGGCATAGAAGAGGAAACAGTCATGAGTCAACAACCCGCGGTTATCTCGCTTAGTGCTCCGGTTGGTCCCGGCGACCACATACAGGGTCCAAAGAGCGCCAAAGTCACGGTGGTCGAGTATGGCGACTTCGAGTGTCCGGCATGCGGACAGGCTCACGGCGCCGTGAGGCTGTTGCGCGATCGATTTGGCGATCGCTTGTGTTTCGTGTTCCGGCACTTTCCGCTTCGCGACGTGCACCCGTGCGCCGAACTGGCGGCCGAGGCGGCCGAAGCGGCCGGCAGCCAACACAGATTTTGGCAAATGTACGACTTGCTGCTGGAGAATCAGAGCCATTTGACGGCTGGCGATCTCAGGCAGTACGCCGCCAGAGCTGAGTTGGATCTGAAGCGCTTCGATAGCGAGATGCAAGATCGGCTGTATGCGAAACGCGTGCAAAGGGACATCGCCAGCGGCAAGAGCAGTTACATCCAATGTACGCCCGCGTTCTTCGTGAACGGAGTGTTGCGCGATGTGTCGTTCGGACTTGAACATCTTGAACGCGCCATCGAATGCGAGCTCGGACAGTAGCGGTGCCTCCGGTCAGGTCGTTGCCGTCAGGGAGGTGGAGGAAGACAGAAGACGTCTATGTGCGATGTCGCACAGACCGCAGTGGCTGCCCGCGCATAGGGTGGTCATTGGGTAGTCACCTGACGGAGGATAGATCATGCGCAATGGACTTTTCGTAGTGTTGATGTGGCTGTCGATGGTGATCCCTGCAGCGGCGCAGGTGAGCATCGGTATCAACATTCAAGCGTATCCCGAACTCGACCGAGTTCCCGGTTACCCGGTCTACTACGCGCCGCAGATGAACTCCAACTACTTCTTCTATGACGGCATGTACTGGGTCTACCAGGATGACAACTGGTA
>PMIF01000258.1 GCA_003157035.1 Rhodocyclaceae bacterium | reverse complement strand
TGTTCCGAATACTCGACCTTCTCGGCACTGGTCAACGCGCACAACAGCGGATGCAAGCGGGTCGAGATCACCGTGCGGTGGCGCTGAATCTTCTGGATCAGGCGGTCGAGTGACGGGTCATCCCAGACCTCGCGGCCGATGACCAGGGGTTCATCGAGGTCGGCCACGGCCATCGGACTGGCATCGATCAGCCAGTCGCCCAGGTGCTCGGCATGGCGGGCCATATCACCGTAGAGCAGCAAGTCCTCTTCGGAGCGGGCGAACCAGCAGTCGAGACGCTGCAGCAGGGAACGCATTCGTCCCTGGTCAATTTGATTGCGATACTGCGTGCCGAAGATGCCAACGACGTGCGGCACGCCATCGACCAGGCGCTGCAACTCGTCGGTCAGCAAAGGCTGGAAGATCGAATTGCCGATGCCGAGCACGAGCAGATCGATGCTGCCCGGATCGGCGGTGCTCAAGCTCGAGAAGTAGTGCTGCTGCAGCACCGCATTGGCCGGCAACACGGACGCCAACAAGTGATAACCCAGGCGATCGCCGAAATTGCCGACATTGTTGAGCGACAGAACGGCGACGCGCTTGGGGCGAAACTCGGCCGCAGGCTCGGGCGACAACTGAAAGAGGTATTGGATATTGCTCAGTCGTTCGGCGTTGGCGACCGTGAATCCCGCATCCTCGAGCAGGCGTTGCCACTCCGGCATGGGGTAGTGGTTGATCCAGCCCAGCGCAGTTCGGTCGAGGCTGGCCGTCGCATCCGCCGGGTGGTAGGTAATGATCACGGGGCGCTGCAGGCCGCGCAGCCAGCGCAGTACGCTGGCAATGTCCGTGCAATACTCGATGACGCCCAGCAGCGTGATCGCGTCAGCCGCGGCAGCCTGCTGCTGCGGAAACTGGCCAGCATTGAGATCGCAGATCGTAGTCCGCTCGTCGCGTGCCACCAGGTCCGCGGGCAGGTAGCGGCAGCCGTGGGGCAGAAACTTCTCCAGCGCCATCTTGCCGCAGCCGATGTCGAGGACCGTCGCCCCGGCGGGGATGTACTGCGCGGCCACCTGCGCCCGTGAATCCCACTCGCCGAGCAGCGAATCGGGGTTGCTCCACCGCTGCATATCGGTTGCCAGCCACTCGTCAGCGCTGGCGGCAGGCGCTGCGCCGGCTGTCGCCGCTTCCGCCGCAGGGTCGAGCAGGCAGGCCCGCACCCGTGCCATGACGCCCGGCCAGTCCGCCTGCCCCCCCTGCCTGAACAAGGTGGCCGTCGGGTACCACGGGCTGTCGGGACGATCGAGTTGCCAGCGCCATTCCGGGACATTGGCCAGCAGCAACCAAAGGGGTTTCGCCAGCGCGCCGGCAAGATGCGCGACCGCCGTATCGACCGCGATCACCAGGTCCAGTGTCGCCACCAGGGCGGCGGTGTCGGCGAAGTCCTTGAGATCATCGGCGACTACCTGAATCTCGGGATGCTCGGCCAGGAACGGCCGGTCGGCGTCGCGAATCTCCTTCTGCAACAGCACGAAGTGCACGTCGCAGCCGAGCAGGGGCTCGATCGCGCGCAGCGGCATCGAGCGGTTGCTGTCGTTCTTGTGGTCCGTGTTGCCGGAGGCGACAATGCCCACCCGCCGGCGACCGTCCGCGGGCAGGCGAGCTTGCCAGGCCGCCATGCGCTCGGCATCCGCACTCAGGTAGGGCACGGCTGTGGGGATGGAATCCGCACGCGTTGCGGCGGCCAGGGGCAAGCTGGCCAATGGGCATTGGCTGTCGAACTCGGGCAGATCCTCGCCCGTGGCGACCAGTTGGCTCACGCCCGTCAAACTCGATAACAGGGATTTCAACGCCGGCGGCGCCTCGAGGATCACCTTGGCGCCCTGGCCTGCCACCCAGTCGGCATAGCGGCAGAATTGCAGGGTGTCACCCAGCCCCTGCTCGGCATGCAACAGGATGGTCTTGCCGGCGATGGCAGAATCGCCCAGCCAGAGCGGCTTGTCGACATGCCTCGGCTTGGGCAGGCGTTCGCAACGCCAGCGCCATTCGTAGTTGACAAAGCCATTGGCAAAATCGCCGAGCAGCAGCTGCAGATTGGACAAATTCCACCGATGTTCCGGCGTTTTCGGATCCAGGCGGACCGCCTGCTGACAAGCGGCAAATGCCTCCCTGTAGCGTGCCAGGGCAAGCAGCGCCATTGACCGGCTGCTGTGCAAAGCGGCGGCAGCGGGCAAGACCTTGAGCGCCGCGTCCAGCGCCGGCAGCGCCTCTTCCGGTCGGTTGAGTTTCGCCAGGGCGCCGCCGCGCGCGCCCACGGCATCGGGATAGTCCGGCCGCAGGGCAAGCGCGCGATCCATGGCCGTTAGGGCTTCCTGGTCGCGTTCCAGGCGGCCCAGGGCGGCACCGCGGTGGTAGTGGGCTTCGGGAAGGTCGGGGCGCAGCAGCACGGCGCGGTCCAGGCTGGTGAGCGCCTCTGCAAAGCGCTCGAGGCCGATCAGCGCGACGCCGCGGTTGTGATGCGCCTGCGCGTACCGTGGCTGCAATTGCAGCGCCCGGTCATGGGCCTGCAGCGCCTCGTCGTAGCGCTTGAGCCGTTCCAGCACCACGCCGCGGTTGTCATGGGCCTCGGCATACTGTGGTTGCAGCGCCACCGTCCGATCATAGGCGGCCAGCGCTTCCGGCAGGCGGTCGAGTTGGCGCAGGGCATTGCCACGGTTGTAGTGCACGGCCGGATGGTCGGGCAGTTGCTGCAGCGCCTGGTCCAGCAACGATAGCGACTCCTCCGGGCGATCCAGTGCCAGCAGAACGACTGCCAGGTTCGTCTGGATGTCGGCCGCCTTTGGCCGAAGCGCGAGCGCCCGGGCCATCAAGTCGGCGGCTTCCTGATGACGCCCCAGTTGGTGACAAAGCGCGCCGAGCTGATGCCGGGCGTCGGCGTGGTCCGGGGCGATCGATAGTGCCAGGCGGTAGAGCTGCTCCGCCTCAACCAGGCGGCCGTGGTGATGCGCGGCCTGCGCCTGCGCCAGCGTGGCGGCGATGGTTGGCACAATGGAGGCGGCCGCCGGTCTGGTCGCTTCGGCAGGTTTGGTGGATTTGGCAGAGGGGCGCTTGGTCACGATCGCAGCTTCGCTAACGGGATTGGGGGATGGTCAAGGAGCGTAGACGGCTGGCCAGTTCAAGCAGCAGACGCCGGCCGAAACTCTGCCGGCGTTTGCAAAAAACGCCGACCGTGTCGCCCCAGGAAGCGCTGTCCTCCACGGCGTCGGGTTCCCAGTCGGTATGCACTTCCAGCAGGTCGAGGTCGCCATAACGTGCCAGCGCCGCGTAGGCATCCGGATAGAAGCGCCAACAGTCGACGGGAAAGCGGTGTTCCGGGCCGCGCGACGGCGCGATCAGGATGATCATGCCCCCGGGTCGCAGCACACGGACCATCTCCAGCCATGTCAGCCAGAAGTACTCCACGTGCTCGAAGGCCTGGCCGGAGACGAAGACATCCAGGCTGGCGGAGGCGAAGGGCAGGCGATAGGGCGTCTTCAGTATTACATCGACATTGGCGCCGGGCGCCAGGTCCACACCGACATAGCGCCAGCCGGGCCGATCAAAGAGATGCCGATAGCTGCCATTGACGTCGCAGCTGCCGAGGTCGGCGATGGAAAGGGTCGCGCGCGTCGCCAGGTGGGTGGCAACGAGGTGCGTCATGTGCCGCATCGAACTAGTGTGCATGGTGATGGCTGTAGTAGCTATTGATGTTGATAGGCTCATTCTGTGAGCCACTGAGCTCCTCATACTGGCGCGGTAGCGCGTGGGCGCTGGTAGAGGGAGGGGTGAAGTGGGACAACGGGATCTGGTAAAACTGATCGCGAAGCTGGGCACATTGACGATCGCGCAGCGAGAGATCGTAGTGCGGGAACTGTCGCCGCCGGCGTCCGCGGCGTCGGCGCCTGGCACGTGCAAAACGTCAATTCGTACCACTCCCAACTGAAGGACTGGATGCGCCAGTTTCGCGGCGTGGCCACCAAGTACCTCGACTCGTACCTGGGCTGGTTCCGCGCCATCGAACAGTCCTCCCGCGCCGGGCTCGATCCCGCATTGTTGCTCGCTGTGTCCGTCAGTCATCGCCATTATGTCTGATGCACAAGACGCCTGGGCTATCCCACTACAGTGGCGGGATAGCAAATCTCGCCGGGGTCAAACCAAGCCGGGCAAGTCGAAAGCGGGGTACGCCGCTGGACATCAAGATATTGACCAGCGCTCACACCCATTCAGACGTGAAAGCCCTCCAAGCTAAATGGCAAGGAGGGCTGGTGTTACTTCTTCCCGTAGGCTCCGTCGTGGTCCCGATGAAGAGTGACAAACCGCATCCACCCTTCGTTACGAGTTGCAACGGCACGGCACGACTGAGAGAGTCGAATCGTGTATTTACCCGGCATGCTCTTGACCTCTTCCCAATTGAGTCCTCGGTCTCGGAAGACCTCGTTCCAAGTGAGCCCCTGGAGCTTCTTCAGGGTCTTGAATACTTTCTTGACCTCGGATGCATCAAGGTCGAATAGGTCAGACTGGAAGTTTGGGACATTCAGGTCGAGCTGTACCTTGACATCATTCCCCCGCTCATGACCCCGCGATGAGCTTAGCTTCAAGCTCGTCCAAGTCGGTTTCACGGGGCGGATTTTGACGCATCCAGTCGTCAGCTTGGGCCAGTCGTTCCTTCACGGAAGGCTCATGTAGCCAGCGTTCGTTCATAGGCACGACAACGGCACGCTTTAGTATGATGTCACCGTCAGGCAGCCTTTCCATGATGAAGCCCATACCGGCAAGCGCTTTGCCGACCGAAATCTGGCCACTTTTGCCGACAGTCTTAATGGCATGCATACCAGTCTCCTTCATGCGGCATGATTGCATTGCTGCATGATACATCTGGTTTCTCCTTTCCGCTACTCATCGCCCACTCATTGCAGTGCGAGATGCCAAACAAAAACGCGTAATACGCTCGCGCCACGAAACCAGCCTCAACAAGAGCGAATCTCCCGTCACCACAAAAGCCTAGCTGCCGGTGATCGCCTCACCCGTGCAACCGCGTGATGTATTGATGGTTGTGCAACAGAGACATAATGGCGTCATTGGCCAGATCAACATGAATAGCTACTACAGCCATGGTGATTCTTCAGGGGATGTACCAGTGATGGGCAAGTCGGCAGACGCCCAGTTCGCGCGTCTCGCCGGTGACATCGAGCGTCGCCTCCACGTGGTCGAGCATGCGCAAGCCTTCCGGATCCATGGCATGGCCGCGGACCAGATAGCGTCCCGGCAACAAGGGCAGCTCCGGACAGCGCAGGCCAAAGGCGAATTCGTGGTCGCCGACGGGCTCCAGCCGGAAGCCATCCATGTCGCTGACGACCCCGTAGATACCCGAGCCGTCGGCCCGGACAAGGCCGATGGCGATTTGCGGCCTGCGGCCGTCGGGCGAGTGCACGCTGCCCGAAACCGTGAGCGTCTCGCCCTGCGCCATGCGGTGGGGGCCGGCGTCGACCGGGCAACCGTTCACCTGCATCTGGCGCAACTGATATAGCTCCGCGGAAACCGGCGGCAAGGCGCTGGCCGTCTGCGGCTTGGCCAGGCGCGCCTTTTCCTCGTGATAGGCAAGGTACTCGCGGGTGACGTCGGCGGCGCTGCCGATAGCGCGCATGGCGCCGTGATGAATCCAGATCGCCTTCTGNNGACTCGTCGCCGACAGCGAGGACTTCGTCCGTGATGAGGATCTGTGGATTCATGGCCGTGGCCACGGCGAAGCCGAGGCGCACCACCATGCCGGAGGAGTAGTGCTTGATCGGTTGGTCGATGTGTTCGCCGATGTCGGCGAAAGCGATGATCTCATCGATGTGGCAAAGGAGCTCGGCGCGGCCCATGCCGAGCAGCGAGGCGGAAAGGAAGATGTTCTCGCGGCCGGTGTATTCCGGATGGAATCCGGCACCCAGTTCGAGCAGGGCACCGATGCGGCCGGTGACCGCCACCGTTCCGGCACTGGGCCGAACGACGCCGGCAATGATCTTCAACAGCGTGGATTTGCCGGCACCGTTCTCACCGACGAAGCCCAGGGACTCGCCGGGCATGACATCGAAGGAGACGTCGTGCAGGGCATGAAAAGCGTGGCCGACGGTGCCGCGGCGCAGCAGGGACCAGAGCGTACGCAGGCGGCTGGCGCCACCCGCCATCGCCGGGTAGTCCTTGCCTACGCCCGCCAGCCGGATGAGCGGCGCGGGCATCAGACGAAGTCCTCGAAGTAGGGCGACAGGCGGCGGAAGAACCAGAGCGCGGGCAGCAGCAGCAGGGGCGACAGCCACCACACCCAGGGCGTGGCGGCCCCGGTGGCGGACGGCACGGCGACGAGCGCGGAGCGGATGGGCTCGACGAAGTGCATGACGGGATTGAAGGCCATGATCCGGCGTAGCCACTCGGGCACGGCCGAGGAGGGATACAGCACCGGGGTGGCGTAGAAAAGTATCGAGAAGGCCGGCGCCAGGAACTGCTCGACGTCGGGCACGAACACCTGCAGGGCAGCGAGCACCAGTGCCAGAGCGACCGTCAGGGAAAACAGGGAGGCCAGCAGGAGGGCGGCGGCGGGNNATGGACGAAGAAGCTGGCGCTGACCGAGGCGAACACCAGCAGTTCGTGGGCAAAGGCAACCTTGCGCACCAGCGCCGCGTTGCCACGAACGGCCTGGCTGCCGCGCTGCACGCCTTCCTGAAAGGCGAACCACGGCCAGAGGCCCAGGGCGACGAAGGCGACGAAGGGCACACCGGCCAGTTCGGCAAAGTTGGCGCGGAAGATGGTCTGGAACAGCAGCGCGTAAATACCCAGCAGGATCAGCGGGTGGATGAGCACCCAGGCCATGCCGCCCAGGCTGCCGACGTAGCGGCCGCGCACCTCGCGGCCGATGAACGTCGCCAGCAGCCAACGCTGGTTCCACCACAGGCGGGGCAGGCCAACGAGGACGCTACGGGACATGTTCCGGCGCGCCCGAATCGGTCAGTCGTCGGTGAATGTCGTCAGGGCTTCGCCGCCGACGGCGTTGCCTGGGTCGCAGGCGCGGCCGTGGTATCGGCGGCAACGCCGATGGCCCGGTCGATGGCCGCCGTATCCATTTTTATGTCGGGGCTGTTTCTGATCTTGGACAGAAAACGCGCATGTTCGGCATTGGTGAATTGGGCGCGCATGGGGTCGATGATGCTGTCCTTGACTTCATCGAAGGAGCGTTGGCGGCCCGGCTTGCGGGCGAGCAACTTGATGACGTGATAGCCAAACGAGGTCTTGACCGGTTCGCTGATGGCACCAATCTCGGGCAGGGCGAAGGCGGCCTCCTCAAAGGGCTTAACCATGCGCCCACGGCCGAAGAAGCCAAGGTCGCCGCCCTTCGACTTGGAACCCAGATCGGCGGAATATTCCTTGGCCAGTTCCGCGAAGTCGGTGCCGGCAAGCGCTTTCGCGCGCACTTCCTGGGCCAGCTTCAGGGCCTCGGCCTCGGAGTGCTCGTTCGAAGTGGCGACCAGCACATGCGCCGCCTCGATCTGCTCAGGCTCGAGGTACTTGGCCTTGTTCACCTGGTACTGCTCCTGTGCGGCCTTGGCGTAATCGGGGATAGCAAGCGATGCGTCAAGGGCCTCCATGCGGCGAATCGCCAGCGCCTTTTCATCCACCTGGTGCAGTTCCGCCACCACTTCCGGCTGCCGGTCGATACCAAGTTCACGCGCCTCTTTGGCCAGGACACGGTTGACCAGGATTATTTCCAGCAGCTGGGTGGCGGTCTTGGGATTACTGCGCGCCTGCTCGCGCACGTGGGCCGGCAGGCCGCGCAACGCCGCCGCAACATCGGCGCTGGTGATGGTGATCGTGTCGCCATAACGGACGAGCACTTCCGGCGCCGGAGTATCGGCAAGGGCCATACTGGCCAGGGCGGCCATGGCCAGGCCGGCGAGTAGCGTGGGGTAGGGGTTCTGAGTCATCGTTGGCAGGTCAACAGAATGGTGGGTTTACAAAAGCACCGGGCGGACGCTTGGTCCACCCGGTGGAAGGAACAGCAGGGAGCCTGACTTAGTTCGTTTGCTTGAGTTGCTTGAACTGCATGCTCGCTTGGATCGTCGCCGAGCTGTTATAGACGTTCATGTAGTAGGTGGCCGGCGTCGAGCCGCCCAACGTCGTCGTCGTCGGCAGGAAGCAGGTATTCTGAGCCGCCAGGCCTGTCCCGGCGTAGAAGACTGGCGTGCTGCCGCTGGTATCGTCGTAGCGCACGTAGCCACCCATAACGTCGGCGCAATTGTCCATGATCCCATCGCCGTTGACCGACATAGTGCCGTTCTGGCCCAAAACCGGCCCGTCGGTACCGCCCGGGCAGCGGCTGATGGAGTAGATCTTGGAGCCGCTGCCGGCGTCGGTGAGCTTGACGCCCTTGGGATATGAGGCCGTGGCGATCGTGAATTGGAACGACACTCCGGAGGCCGGCGGGATCACCTGGGTGATCACGGTGGTCGAGTTGGTGTAGTCGGACTGCGCCCACGTTTGCACCGCATAGTTCGAGGGCGTCGCGGCGCAGCCGCCGGCCGATGCCTGGTATGTGGCGCTACAGCTGGCCGTGTTGGCGGTGCCCGAGCCGGTGCAGGTCCAGTTGTAGGTACTGCCCGTCAGCACCGCCGTGCCCGTGCCAACGCCGCAAAGGGCGGCACCCGTGGGTGTAGACGAAACTGTCTGGCCGTTGGCCGTGCCGCAACTCGCCGCGCGATTGGCGTAGCAGGTGGTGTCATTGGTTGCGCCCAAGCCGGTGCCGTTGCAGGACCAAGTGTAGGTTCCCGAGTTAGTGGTTACCGAAGTTGCGCTACCTCCCGTCGGCGTGCAAAGAGCCGTATTGGGTGTCGACGATACGGTGGTGCCCTTGGCGGTGCCGCAGGCACCGTTAACCGTGGCCGCCGCGGCTGTACAGGTACCGCTCGGCGTGCTGCCGGTGCCAATGCCGGCGCAGGCCCAAGTGTAGTTATAGCTGTTGCCGGCGCTCGGTGCGGTCACCGTCCCGGCTGAGCCCGTGGCGCACAGGTTGGTTGTCGGTGTCGATTGCAAAGGGATGCCGGGAGGCGTGCCGCAACTGCCGTTGACAATTTGCGGCGCGGTGCAGCTGGCCGTCGACGAACTGTTGATCCCAGCGCAGGTCCAGCTGTAGAGATTGTTAGCCAGGGAGACCGAGCTGGCCGTAGTACCGTTGGCACACAGATCGGTCGGCTGGGTCGCGGTCGGGGTATCTTTTGCGCCGCCGCAGGCGCCCGCTACCGGGGAGGTAGCAAAGGCCGCGCTAACCGTGCGCAGGGTCGCCATGTTGAGCGCGCAGACGTTGGCCGTGCCGGTGCAATCACCGCCCCAGGTCGAGAGGACATAGCCCGTGTTTGGAGTGGCCGTCAGCTGGACGGTGCTGCCGGCCGGGTAAGTGGCGGAGCAGGTGCCAGCTGAGCTGGTGCAGGCGCTGATGCCGCTGGCGGCCGAGACCGAACCGCCGGTTGTAACCGCCACAGTTAAGGTCGGGTCTGCCAGGTTGAGCACCATAGCCTTCGCGCCTGTGAACACATATGGCGGTGTGTCTGCAGGCACGGCTGCAGCCGCGGTGTATTGACCTGAGAGCGCCTGCGTTGTCAAGTAGATCAGTTGAGTAGTGCTGGCGTTATCCAAAGTGGGCGACAGGGCTGCGCCACCCGTGATAATTTCGGCGCCGTTACGTCGCCAATCGATACCAGCTATCTCGGCACCGGGGCAACTCGCTTGCAGGACCATCTGGCCACCAGGCAGCATTGACGAGAGCGTCACAGTGCAAGGTACGTAGGCGTTGGCGGTGGCGGTCGCGAGCAGACCACAGGCCATGGCAATGGACAGTTTGAGTTGCGTGCGCATCTAAGTTCTCCTGCTGATATGGCAGTTGGGGCGGGCTCGAGATTCCGGCCTGCCGCCCCGATTGTGGACAGCGATTCGTCCAGTTATCAGCATTATAGGCGATGCAGTTATATCCGCGCGGCGAGAAGCGGGCCGCGCCGCTTCTTTTTACTTTTTCTTACCTTTTCGTTACAGGGCCGCCCACGGGCGGCGGACGTGAGTCCGCGCCGTGGGGTCAGCCACCGATTTTTCCGCCGCGCCTAGTTCGTCTGCTTGAGCTGCTTGAACTGCATGCTCGCTTGCGTCGTCGTCGAGCTGTTATAGACGTTCATGTAGTAGGTGGCCGGCGTCGAGCCGCCCTGCGTCGTCGTCGTCGGCAGAAAACAGGTATTTTGCGCCGACAGGCCTGCGCCAGCGTAGAAGACCGGCGTGCTGCCACTGGTATCCTCGTAGCGCACGTAGCCACCCATAATGTCGGCGCAATTGTCCGGAACCCCATCGCCATTGACCGAAGTGCTACCGCTCTCGCCCAAAAGTGGCCCGTCGGTGCCGCCCGGGCAACGGCTGATGGAGTAGATCTTGGAGCCGCTACCAGCGTCGGTGAGCTTGACGCCTTTGGGATATGAGCCCGTGGCGATCGTGAATTGGAACGACACCCCCGAGTCCGGCGGGATCACCTGGGTGATCACGGTGGTCGAGTTGGTGTAGTCGGACTGCGCCCATGTCTGCACGGCATAATTGGGTGGTGTCGCCCCGCAGGCGCCGGCGACCGCCGCCTGGTAGGTGGCCGTACAGCTGTCATCCTTATGGCCGGTGCCAGAGCCGGTACAGGTCCAGCTGTACTGACTGCCACTCAGTAGAACCGTGCTGGCGGCGCCCGTGCCGCAAAGCGCGCCCGACGGCGTGGTGCTGAAGGTGCCACCCTTCTGGCTGCCGCAGGCGCCGTTGACGACGCTACCGCCGCCGCCGCCGCCGCCCTGGCAGGTGACAGTCACGTTGCCGGAGCCATCGGCGTTCAAGGTGGTGTAAGTGCAGGTGTTGGCGGTGCCCGCCCAGGCGGCGCCGCCGCTAGCCTGGAGCGTGATGGTACCGGCGATCGCGGGCGCGGCCAAGGCTGCGGCCACGAACAGTGACAACGGCGCGACGACGGTAAATACGTTGGGGTGGTTTTGCATTGCGTCTCTCCTGGTGGAGTTCACAGACCGGGGAGCCCGGTCGTTCAGCAGCGCAATGTAGCCCAATGTCGGTGGGCGCGCGGCAGTAGCCGCATCAAGACAAGTACCGCTGGTGCCGATGTGGCTATTGCCGATCCACTCGGGCAGTAGCGAAGCGAGTCAATCTTCGCGCAAAACGTGGACAAAAAAGCGGGGGCCGAAGCCCCCGCCAATACAAAGCCAAACTCGGTGCGAGCTTAGTTCGTTGCCGGTGCCGCAGCGGTACCAAAATTGGGGCTGACGCTACGGTTGTACTTGTGACCGAAGTTGCCGCCGTAGTTGGACAGTACGCCGCCGGCCAGAGCGCCGTTGACATACTGCTGGACCGAGAAGCCGATGACCGGCAGACCTTGGAAGGTCGTCGCCGTGGCACCTTCGCCCGTGCCCATCTGGTGGGAGACAACATCAGCCGCATCCGTACCGCTGGCCACGCCAACACCAAGTCCGCTGACGAAGTCAGTCGGCAGGTTGCTAGCCGCGCTGGCGGAAGACGGGAAGGTCAGTTCCAGCCAACCGGCCGGGTAGGTGCCAACATCGACGTTTTGACCGGTTTGCGTCGAGGCCAGAACGTTGCTTTTGTTGAAGGTGATGACGTTGGCTTCCCAGCACAGGGTCTGGCTCTTGCCGACCGGAGCCGGAGAGAAGCCGATCGAGCCCTTGGTTGCGCCTTCTTCCTGGTTGGTCAGCACTGCGAAGCCGATGGTCTCGCAAGCGCCACCCGTGGTGAACAGGCTGCTGAAGGGACGCACACCGTGCGATATGACGGCCTGCGGCTTGAACATCGAGCCGACGTCAACATACCAACGCTTGGTCGGCATGGTGATGACCCAGTCGGTACCGGCGTGGATGTCGGCGTTCACGACGTACTCGTCGATGACCGCAGAACGCATCAGCGCGGCGCTGACGGCATCGATACCCTGGTACAGGTGATTGTTGGCATTGACCCAGTTCGAGTAGGCAACGGTAACGGCACCCGTGGCCTGGTCGAGCGTAACCACTTGGCTCTGATTGCCGGAGTCAGCCAGCGAGGGGTTCAGACTGCCCGGCTCGGTGTGGTTCGGATCAACGGAGTAACCGACCAACGGAGTCGGATCGTACGTGTAGTCAGTACCCTTGGCGACATTGATCAGCGTGCCGCTGGCAGCCAGGCCGCCGGAGGTCGTGTACAAGCCACCGACTTCGAGCACGTTGGTCAGGGTCGTACCGCCGCCATCGGCGAACTTGGTGGCCGCCCATTCATTGACGACATCCTGACAGCCAGGCGGAACGCCATTGACGTGGGTGATCGCATGCAGGAAGTTCGTGCCCGGCGTTTCCATGACGAAAGCGGGATCGATATCGCCCATTTCGATCAGTTCGATATAGCCGGAGCGGGTACGGGCGACGCCCGCAGTGCCCAGGGCATCGGCCGGCACGCCGTTGGTGCCATCGAAACCGTAGGTGAAGAAGGCTTGCTCGCCCGTGCCACCGATCGCCGTGGCGATCAGAGGAGCGGTACAGGAAGCATCGGTCACCACCAGCTTGGCGCCACCACCCGCATCCGCCGTGACCTTGCCGGTCCAGACGTCATACGGGGACAGATACAAGTTGAAGTCAAGGACTTCACGGCTGTTCAAGGACTCGAGGAAACGAACCTTGACGGCCTTGCCGCGGCTGGTCGTGTTGACCACGGAAATCAGGGTGTCGTAGCCACCCTCGACCGTGTAGTACGGGTACAGCTGAACTTGACCCAGACCGTCATTGGAAATCGTGACAGCTTGGGCCGAGGTTACACCAACAGCAGCGATAACTGCCGCGCTCAGCACCTTGGTTTTGAATTTCATCACTTTGGCTCCTTTAGTACACATGTGTAAGCTTGGGTATCAAGCTATTCGACCCCCCGGGGGATCAAACTCGGTTGCGGACGGAAGACTACCACGAATCAAAAGACTGTTTTTGATTCTCGTTAGCCCCTCCATTAAAAGTACAACAAACTAAAAGACAACTATTCCAACCCTTTGAGACTCACTCGGGGACATTCCACCACTGCCCCATGTCCTTTCGCCACGTTTCCTGAAGACTGCGCTTGCCAGGTACGGATCGGCCCTTCAAGATGTACGCATAGTCGACATCGACTTCAACTTTACAGACGCCCTCTTCCGGACATTGCACAGTCCGAACTTCGACCCCAGTCCAAAGCCCCGCTTTGATCCCTGCCCGGTACTCGTCCAGACTCACCGCCGAGCGATAGGACGGAGAAAGGTAATCATAGGCTGCCTTAAAATCCCCCTTGATCAGGTAATGCCAGCGGGCATCAGCGCGCTCCGAAACGACCTGCTCCCTGCTCTTCTGCGCCAACGACCCGACACCGGCACAGCCAGCCACCACAAGCAGCAGCGCAACCAACAGCCACCTAACGGAGATTTTCACGCAACCTACCTCTTGTATTCAAATCCTATAACCCCAGAGCGCGAACTGTCAAATAAGTCAGGATCCGCCATCACACTACCGCCCCACCCGAACCCCCAAGCATGCTTCTGGCATGAATGGCCGCACACGACAGCAAACGCAGCCGGTTCGTGCCGGCTCATGCCGTTGCTGCCCCAGCCATACACCGGCGAGCAACCGCATCCGGGCTTGTGATCGTATTCTGCGCCCCGTCCAGCAAAAACATTACGGCGAATTATGACTCCATTCGCCTGACCGGCAGAGACAATCTCATCTTAGACGACTGCACTGACTATGGTCTGTTGCGCAAAAGCAACATGTAACAACCGTTATCGCCGTCTGCAGTGCGCCACGCCGGTGATGTTCGCCGGCGCTGCGTTGGCAACAATGGCCTGCCGGAGTCCCTCAGGGCCCCGCCGCCACGGCTGTCGCCCCCGTGCTTGCCGCGGGTCGCCGGCAGGGCCAGGGAACAAAAGTTGATAGAATCGTCATTTCACCTGCATTGAGGGTTCCTCGCTTGGCCAAACGATTCGGCGAATACCTTGTCGAGGAAGGCAAGCTCGATGAAGATGGTCTGCAGCGCGCCCTTGCCCTCCAGCAGGCCGAGCCGGGGCTGCGCCTGGGCGAAGTTCTGGTGCGGCTCGGCAGCATCAGCTATGGCGACGTTGCGCGCACGCTGGCGGCGCAATTCGACCTGCCGCTAATGACCGCTACGGCCTACCCCGAGTTTCCCATGCTTGAAGAACGCGTGGCTGTCCGCTTTCTGCGCGAGGCCTCGGCTCTGCCCGTCGCCGAGGATGGGGACACCGTCACCGTAGCCATGGTGGATCCCGCCGATGCCTATGCGATCAAGGCCTTTCACGTCCTGACGGAACGGGCGGTACGGGTATGCGTGGCCAGTCGCGATGACTTTGAGGCCGCCTTCGAACGCCTGTTCGGCAGCGGCCGCACGGCCATGGGCCAGATCGTCGAGGACATCGAGTCGGTGAACATCCACGACTTCGACAAGGCCGACGTTCAGCATCTGAAAGACCAGGCAAGCGAAGCACCGGTAATCCGCCTGGTCGGCCTGGTGATCCGCAAGGCGCTCGACACCCGCGCTTCGGACATCCATATCGAACCGTTCGAGAACCGGCTGATCGTCCGCTACCGCATNNCTGGACATCGCGGAACGACGCCTGCCGCAAGACGGCCGCATCAAGCTGCGCATCCAGGGCAAGGAAATCGACCTGCGGGTGTCGACGGTGCCGACCATGCACGGCGAGAGCGTGGTGATGCGGATTCTCGACAAGGGCGGCGTGCCGTTGAACTTCGAATCGCTGGGCTTCGAGCCAGATCTGCTGGCCAAGTTCACCGATCTGCTGGTCCGTCCGCACGGCATTCTGCTGGTGACCGGCCCCACGGGCAGCGGCAAGACGACGACGCTGTACACGGCCTTGTCGATGCTCAATCAGCCGGACGTCAAGATCCTTACGGTCGAGGATCCGGTCGAATATCAGATGGAGGGCATCAACCAGATTCAGGTCAAGCCGCAAATCGACCTGACGTTTGCCAATGCCCTGCGCTCGATCGTCCGCCAGGATCCGGACGTCATCATGATCGGCGAAATCCGCGACCTCGAAACAGCGCAGATCGCCGT
>PMIF01000289.1:4214-7147 GCA_003157035.1 Rhodocyclaceae bacterium | reverse complement strand
TGAAGGGCAGCGATTTCCACGGCCTGCTCTACCAGCGCCTGGCCGCCGCCGAGGTGATCAGCGACGAGACCCTGCTGGCGCTGGCCAACGCCCGCAGCGCCGTGGCGATGGCCATATTGGCCGCTGCCGGCGCACCGGCCGAGCGCACCCTCACCGGGACAGCGGGGAAGATGCCCGACGACGGCAATGAAATCGCCCTCAAGCTGGACCTGAAGCCGGCGGCAAAGTCGGCGGCGGAAAAGTAGCCGTCGCTACAGGACGTAGCGGGAAAGGTCTTCGTCGCCCGCCAGGCCGGCGAGGCGCATCTCGACATAGGCGGCGTCGATGACCACGGGCTCGGCGCTACGGTTGCCGGCAGCGAAAGAGAGTTCTTCGAGCAGCTTTTCCATCACGGTATACAGCCTGCGGGCACCGATGTTCTCGGTGCGTTCATTCACCTGAAAAGCAATCTCGGCCAGACGGCGGATGCCATCATCGGCGAACTCGAGTGTCACCTGCTCAGTGCCGAGCAAGGCCTGATACTGGCGCGTCAGGCAGGCATCGGTCTGGGTCAGGATGCACTCGAAGTCATCGACCGACAGCGAATCGAGTTCGACGCGGATCGGGAAACGACCTTGCAACTCGGGAATCAGGTCCGAAGGCTTGGCCAGGTGGAAGGCACCGCTGGCGATGAACAGGATGTGGTCGGTCTTGATCATGCCGTACTTGGTGGACACCGTGGTGCCCTCGACCAAGGGCAGCAGATCGCGCTGGACCCCCTGACGCGAGACGTCGGCGCCCTGCATTTCCGACCGGCTGGCGATCTTGTCGATCTCGTCGAGGAAGACGATGCCGTTCTGCTCGACATTCGTCATGGCCTGCGCCTTCACTTCCTCGTCGTTGATCAGGCGCGCCGCTTCCTCGTCGGCCAGCGCCTTCATGGCGTCCCTGATTTTCATCTTGCGCGACTTCTTGCGCCCCTGGCCGAGATTCTGGAACATGCCCTGAATCTGCTGGGTCAGGTCTTCCATGCCCGGCGGGGCGAAGATCTCCATCTGGCTGGGCGCCGCCGCCACTTCGATGTCGATTTCCTTGTCGTCGAGTTCGCCCTCGCGCAGTCGCTTGCGGAATTTCTGCCGGGTGGCCGAATCCTCCGTCGGCTGCGTCTCNNGCCGACCTCGGTGAACTTGGTCGCCTCGACCTTGATGAACGGGGCGTTGGCCAGGCGCGCCAGACGCCGCGCGATCTCGGTCTTGCCGACGCCGGTGGGACCGATCATCAGAATGTTCTTCGGCGTGATCTCGGAACGCAGCGGCTCGGCCACCTGGGCGCGGCGCCAGCGATTGCGCAAGGCAATGGCCACGGCGCGCTTGGCGCGCGCCTGGCCGACGATATTCTTGTCGAGTTCCGAGACGATCTCGGCGGGAGTCATTTGGCTCATGGGCGGCTCAGCTCTGGCCGTGGGCCATCTGCTGGAAAATGTAGGTGTTGAGGACCAGGTTGTCTTCGGCCGAGACATCGGAGAACTGGACGCCGTAGCCGTTGCCCAGGTGCGGCTCGTCATCGTTCGGCCGCACGGAGCGAATCAGGCCGGGTAGCTCGAGCACGTATTCGATCGGCCCGATCATCAGCTTGAACTTGAGGATGAGATGGCGCCCCATGGCGATCTCGGTCGACTTGCTGAGAAAGAAGGCACCGCCGCCGGAGAGGTCGACGATGACGCCGGCGCCACGACCACCATCATCGGTGTCGAAGGCGGCAATCGCCCGCATGCGGGCACGATCGTCCTTGCGGATATTGACGCCGGCAACATCGGCCGGATAGGACAGGTGCAGGTAGGAATAGGGCTTGACGGAGCTGGCCAGCACCGAGCAAGGAAAAGCGAAGACATAGCGGCCGGAGAAAATGCGGGCGACGAAAGCCTGGCCTTCCTTGAGATAGATCGGCGTGCCATCCTGCAACGGATTGGTGACGATCACCGACTTGCCCTTGTGGTAGCCGATCAGTTTCACCGCGAAGCGCGCCGAATCGAGGCTGCTCTGGATCTGCATGTTATCGCCGGGCTCGATGCGCGTCTCGTCGAGCAGAATACGCACGTCGCGCTTCGACTCGGCAGCTTCTTCGTCGGCTGCACTCGCCACGTCGAGGCGCAAATCGAGTTCACGCAGCCGATGGCGCTTGAGCAAGTCAGTCTTTTCCTGCTCGCTGGCCAGGACGATGCCACGGCCGAGCAGCATCTTGCCGTGCAGATCATAGACGTCCCATTTCAGCGGCTGGCCGATGACGATATCACCGGGGCGAACGGGGACGCGGGCCATCAGTCGAGGGTCTCGATGCTGAAATTGCGGTTGGTGTAGATGCACAAGTCGGCCGCGATCTCCAGCGACTTGGTGACCAACGGCGCCGGCGCCAGGTCGGTATTTTCCAGCAACGCGCGCGCCGCCGCTTGCGCATAGGGCCCACCGCTGCCGATGGCAACGATACCCAGTTCAGGCTCGAGAACGTCACCGTTGCCGGTGATGATCAGCGAATGCTCGCGGTCGGCGACCGCCAGCATCGCCTCCAGCCGGCGCAGCATGCGGTCGGTGCGCCAATCCTTGGCCAACTCGACGGCAGAACGCAGCAAGTTGCCCTGGTGCTTGTCGAGCTTGGCCTCGAAGCGTTCGAAGAGCGTGAAGGCATCCGCCGTGCCGCCGGCAAAGCCAGCCAGCACGCGGTCGTCATAGAGGCGGCGCACCTTGCGGGCACTGGCCTTGACGACGATGTTGCCCAGGGTCACCTGACCGTCGCCGCCAAGGGCAACCGACTGACCACGGCGCACGGAGAGGATGGTGGTGCCGTGGTATTGCTCCATGTCTGGCTCAGGTCTTGCGCGTCTCGATCGTGGCAATGCGGTCGAGACCGATGATCTCCCACAGTGCCGTGATCAGGTGGCTGGCCTGCTTGAAGCGCAC
>PMIF01000289.1:0-4150 GCA_003157035.1 Rhodocyclaceae bacterium | reverse complement strand
AGCAGCAGCAGCCAGATCGGCTCGCGCTCGCGCTTTCCCACCGTGATCTTGCGCACCAGGAGCGCGGCCAGGCGATCGGCGCCGCCAAGCAGATAGTCGCGCTTCTGCTTCTTCAAGGTGGCCAGCGAGCTGCGCAGCAGCGCGCAGCCCTGATCTTCGGCATCGGTGATCTTGACCAGATCGAGGCGAACCATCGGGCTCTTCTCGGCCAGGCTCTGCAGTTGTTTCAACGACTCCGAAGCCTTGGCATTGAGCACACCGGACAGCGACACCGTGGTCCGTGACGAAGCTGCGGCCGGGCTGCGCACCTGGCCGCCGGCACCGCGCCAGGCGGGCGGCGACGTCTCGAACTTGCCGGCATACTCGATGGCGAGGATCTCGAAGGCCTGTTGCCTGCCCAACTGCTGGTAGAGATCGAACAGCATGCCCCAGGCACGCTGCTCGTAGTTGCCGAGCGGCGGGCCGTGGATCGCGGCTTCGAGCGAACTGCAGGCCAGTTGCGCCTGGTCGGCCGAGAACAGCATTGCCGCCTGCTCGATGGTCGGCGGCACCTGATTCTCGACTTCCTGAACCTGGCTACCGGGATCGAACGCCTCGCCCGGGCGGGTAAAGTCGAGCGAGATCAGTTCGTCGGCAACAACGGGCAGCGGTTCAGGCTGGGCAGCCGAAGACGGTGTCTCGCGGGGGGTGGGCCGGGAGACCGAGGTGGGTGAAGATTTCTTGCCAAAAAAGGAAAATGCCACGGGAAGTTGCGTACCAGCCGTATCAAAGGCGAATTTCTAGCATATCCCCCCTTCCGGCGCAATTGCCTGCACGCCTGGAACGGTCAGGAAACCTCAACCAACAGCCCTTTCAGGTACTCGCCTTCGGGGAAGGCCAGCGCCACCGGATGGTCGGCGGCGCCTTGCAGCCGCTGGACGATGCGGGCATCGCGACCCGCATCGAGCGCCGCGCCGGCAACAATTTTCTGGAACAGCTCCAGGCCAACGCCGCCCGAACACGAATAAGTCATCAAGAGCCCTCCCGGCGACAACAGCCGGAAACCGTGCAGATTGATGTCCTTGTAAGCCCGCGCAGCCCGTTCAGCATGGCTGGCCGAGGGCGCGAACTTGGGCGGATCGAGCACGATCAAGTCAAAGCGCTCGCCCGCAGCGCGCAAGCGCCTCAGTTCGTCGAAAACATTGGCGCAGCGCCAATCCGCACGCGCGGCGTCCAACTGTGGGTTCAGCGCCAGGTTGGTGCGCGCCTGGGCCAATGCCGGCTCGGAACTATCGACGGACTCGACCTTCGCGGCACCGCCGGCCAGTGCCTGCAGGCTGAAACCACCGGTATAGCAAAAGCAGTTGAGCACCCGCCGGCCGCCGGCCAACTGGCCAAGCAAGCGACGGTTGTCGCGCTGGTCGAGATAGAAGCCGGTCTTGTGGCCCGCCACGAAGTCAATGCCCATGCGAATGCCATGCTCATCAATCACCACGGCCTCTTCCACCGGCGAGCCGTAGAGCCAGCCGGTACGCGGCTCCAGACCTTCAAGCGAGCGCACTTCGGAATCCGAGCGCTCGTAGATGCGGCTACAACCGGTAGCCTTCGCCAGCGCACCGGCGATCGCCGAGCGCCACTTCTCGGCACCGGCCGACGTCAATTGCAGCACCACCAGATCGCCGTAGCGATCGGCAATGACGCCGGGCAGGCCATCCGATTCGGCATGGATCAGGCGCAGGCCGGACTGTCCGACCAGAGACGGCAGGGTCGCGCGCCGGGCCACGGCCGCCGCCACCCGGCGCTTGAAGAAGACGTCGTCGATGGTTTCTGCGGCGTCGAAGCTCCACATGCGGGCGCGGATCTGCGACGCCGGGCTCCACGCCGCCTTGCCCAGCACTTGCGATCCGGCGACGACCTCGACCGTGTCGCCCGGGCGCGCCTGTCCGATCAGGCGCTCGACCGAACCGGCGAACAGCCAGGGATGGCGGCGAAAGACCGAACGCTCCTTGCCGGGCACGAGGATCAACTGGGGCATGGCCGAATTGTAGTCGACAGCCGATTCCCGCCGGCCTTCAGCTCGCTAGCCGGTCGATCGGACTAATGACGCCACGGCCACCGCGGTTCAGCACATGGGTGTAGATCATGGTAGTCGACACGTCGGCATGGCCGAGCAGTTCCTGGACCGTGCGGATGTCGTAGCCGCTCTCCAGCAAGTGGGTCGCGAAGGAGTGGCGCAGGGTGTGGGGTGTCGCCGGCTTGACCAGGTCGGCATCGACCACGGCCTGGCGCATGGCGCGCTGGAAAGCCTGATCCTGCACATGATGGCGGCGCAGTGCCCCGCCACGCGGATCCACCGCCAGCCGCCGTGAGGGAAACACAAACTGCCAGCCCCACTCGCGGCCGGCACCCGGATACTTGCGATCCAGGGCGTAAGGCAGATACACCGAGCCGACGCCGGCCGCGCGATCTTGCTGCCACAGCGCCCGCACCCGGGCCAGATGCAGGCGCAGCGCCCCGGCCAGCCGCGCCGGCAGCATGGTGACGCGATCCTTGGCGCCTTTGCCGTCGCGGACGAGGATCTCGCCCCGGGCGAAATCGACATCCTTCACGCGCAAACGTAGGCACTCCATGATGCGCAGGCCGGAACCATAGAGTAGCGTGCCGATCAGCCAGTTCGCCCCCTCCAACCGATC
Source organism: Rhodocyclaceae bacterium (assembly GCA_003157035.1). GTDB lineage: Bacteria > Pseudomonadota > Gammaproteobacteria > Burkholderiales > Rhodocyclaceae > Fen-999. The sequence goes on along the minus strand of PMIF01000289.1, from coordinate 1,478 downwards.
GAGCACCGCTTGCACCTCGTCCCGCGTCAGCACCACCGGCAGGCGCTTGGGCGCCTTGGCCGGCTCCACGCGCGCCAGCCACGGCAACTCGAGGTCCAGGACCTCCTTGTAAAGAAACAGCAGCGCACTCTTGGCCTGATTCTGCGTCGAGGCCGCCACGCGCCCCGCAACTGCCAGGTGGGTCAGAAAGGCCGTCACCTCCTCAGCCCCCAACTCCCGCGGATGCCTCTTGCCAGAAAAGACAATAAATCGTCTAATCCAATCTACATACGCCTGTTCCGTACGGAGACTGTAATGTCGAAAGCGCAAGCGCCCGCGCACCTCGTCCAGCAAGCGAGGCTCGCCCGACCCGACGACCCCTTTCCCGTCCATTTAGGCCCCACTATTCGCCGCTAGCCAGTTGATCTAATTTGATACTGACCTTTTATACAGCCTACATGACGTTTTCATTTCCGTCAAGTTTTAGGCGCCACACTTAACGTTAGCCACGTGACACTTTTTCTGCGCCCGCCGGTTTCCGCAGACTACGATAGCCTTGTATCGTGGGTCACTGACGCGACTTCGTGTTCCCGTTGGGCCGGACCATATTTACGGTTTCCATTTTCGAGCTCGGAACTGCCAATGCTCTTGGCGCGTGATAACTGCTCAAGCTATTCTCTGACCAATTCGTCCGCCGAGTTTCTGGGTTTCGGCCAACTTGTGGAGACCACTCCAACCGTCCTGCGCATTTCGCGAATCATCGTCGCTCCTTCCAAAAGGGGGCGTGGCCTCGGCAGGGCACTTTGCGATCTCCTCCTCGCTGAGGCCGCCAAGTACGCCGACACAGAACGAATAGCTTTGGGTGTCTACCGCGACAATCCGGTTGCCATATCGCTCTACTCCAGCCTTGGGTTTGTCGAAACCCCACCTCATCCGATTCCGGAGGTTATGTCAATGGAACGAAGGATCGCCCGTGGCTAACCACTCGGTCAACCGGACCGCCGAGAAGCTGCGCTTCTCGGTTCCCCGTCGGCTTCGCCGCCGGGCGGCCGGTTACCTCAAACGTTAGGGCCCCAACGTGCTGTCAGTCGTCTTCCTCGTCGCACCGCTTCTGTTCCTTCTGGTTGCCTGTGCGCTTTGCCTTTATCTCGTCTCTCAACGGCACCACGTTGCCGCCGTTGTCCTTGCCCCGAGTCTCGGCAGCTACTTGATCGGCTCAGGAATTCTCGGCGTAGCCGTGCTGGCGGCGCTAATCATCTTCACTACGTCGGTTCTCGGCAGTCCACAGGGACCGTTGGGCATTCTGTTTACTCCGTGGGCATTCGTCCTTGGCTCAGCGGTCGGCCTTGTTTGGTGGCTGCAAAGACACTGGTCGGTTCCTGCAAATGCAGACGCCGCAGCAAGTGACTCCGCTTCGCCGCGCAGGAGGGCATCGTTGTGAGTTGGCTTGCCGTCAGGCCTGCTTACGCCCCGGGCCCTAACCCTTCGGTCAACCGGAC
>PMIF01000164.1 GCA_003157035.1 Rhodocyclaceae bacterium | reverse complement strand
GACATTATGTACAAGGCCGATTTCGAACGCTTGAAGGGTAGCGTCGACGTGCAGCTGTCGGTCGATGCCGCCGAGCCGGGCTGGTCCGGCTACGTCGGCTTCGTGCCGGCCAATCTGCTCGACAAGGCGCCACCGGCGGTCAATGCCGTTGCCATCACCTGCGGGCCGCCGATCATGATCAAGTTCGTCATCCAGAACCTACAGAAACTCGGCTTTGCCGACGAGCAGATCTACACGACGATCGAAAACAAAATGAAGTGCGGCATCGGCAAGTGCGGTCGCTGCAATGTCGGCAAGGATTATGTCTGCGTCAAAGGGCCAGTCTATTCCTGGGCCGAACTGAAGAAGCTGCCGCAGGAATACTGAAATCCACTACTCTGGTTAAGGAAACGGTGTCATGAACATCACGGGACTGCTTTATGGAGCGAAGCTCCTGAACATGGTCGATTTTCCGACCGCCGAAGTCCTCGGCCCGGAAGCCACAGACCAGGAGATCAAGGACATGATCGGCCGCTACGGCGAGATCTTCGTCAAGCCGATCTTTCGCGGCGGCATCGGCAAGAAGGGCAAGTCGGGCCTCATCGGCCGGGCGCGCGACCTGAAGACGGCGATCGCCGAGAANNGCACCGACCATCACCATTACGCACCGTGGCGGCATGGACATCGAAGAGTTGCCCAAGGACCAGATCGCCGAGATTCCCTTCGATCCATTGACCGGCCTCAAGTCCTTCGTCATCACCAACGCCCTGTCGGACATCAAGGCGCCGCGCGAGATCATCTCGCCGTTGGCGCAGAACCTGCCAAAGCTGTGGGATCTGTTTCACCACAATGGTATGACGACGCTGGAGCTCAATCCGATTCGCATGAGTCAGCGCCGTCCCGGCATGCTGACACCGATCGCCTGCGACTTCAAATGCGGCTTCGATCGCGACGATCCGCGCATGAAGCGCCTGAACCTGCCCAATGATCTTTTCGCGCTCGACTATTCTGATTTCGAGCAGGAGATCAACCAGCTGCGCACCTACCAGGGCCAGTCGGACGTTTCGGTGATCAACCCGAAGGGCACCATCCTGGCCCCGACTTTCGGTGGTGGCGCCAATTCGCTGGTCACCGAATTTCTCGGTGACGACGCCATCATCTCTTCCGATTTCGGCGGCAATCCGCCCTACGAAAAGATGCGCGAGGTAATGCGCATCTGCCTCAGGCATTGGCTGAAGCAGACCAACGTGCTCTTCATCATCGGCGGCAAAGCCAACAACACCGACATTTTCACCACCTTCCGCGCCATGGCCGACGCCCTGCGCGAGTATTTCAGCGAACACGGCCCGACGCCGGTGTACCTGGTGATCGGTCGCGGCGGTCCGAATCTGGCGCGCGGCTTGTTGGCCTTCAAGGATGTGGTGGACTCCCTCGGCTTGCCTTACCGCATGTTCTCCTTCGATTCGGCAATGACCGATGTCGTCCGTTATGCCCAGGAGGCCGATCGTTGGATGAAAGCTGGTGGCCGCCACATGCTGGCCAAGAAACTCGGCGTGGCGCCTTGAACGCGGCGGCGAAAGGAACAATGCAATGAACAAGCGAAGCAACGGCAATTTCCACTACTTCGTCGGCATCGATTCGCTGGCGGAATTGGCGACGGCGCGCGACCGCGTCTGCGTACTCAATATTCTCGGCAACGAGTCGCGTGGCGTGACGCCGGTGAGCCATGCCTATTCGGGCGGCAACATCGTCTTCGGCACTTCGCCCGGCCGCCGTGGTGAGGTGCTGGAGACGCCAATTGGCGATATTCCGGTCTATAACAACGTCCGCGAGGGCATGGACGATGGCCACGAGTTCAACGTCGGCGTCGTCTACCTGCCGCCAGCGGCGGTGCGCGATGGCGTCTTCGAGTTGATGCGGGTGAACAAGGCGATCGAGAAGATCGTCATCCTCACCGAGAAAGTGTCGGTGCATGATGCTCGCGAAATTCGCGCCATGGCGCAGCAGCGCGGTGTCGATGTCTTCGGCGCCAACTGCTTGGGCGTTGCCGATGCCTGGAATCACGTCCGCCTCGGCGGTGCGCTCGGCGGCGACAAGCCGGAGGAATCGTTGAAGAAGGGCTCGGTGGCGATCTACTCGAACTCCGGCAATTTCACCACCACCATGGCTGGCTACCTGGCGGCAGGCGGCTGGGGCACGACGACGAGCATTTCCAGCGGCAAGGATCTCTACATCCAGTTCGCCTCGCCCGAGTTTGCCTATGCGTTTGGCAACGACGCGCGCAGCAAGGCAGCCGTGATGTACATCGAGCCGGGCGGCTACTACGAACAGAACCTGCAGTTCAGAAAGCCGGTGATCGCCTGCGTCGTCGGTCGCTGGAAGGCCAAGCTGACTCGTGCCGTCGGCCACGCCGGCGCCATCGCCGGTAGCGGCGACGGTGCCGAAGCAAAGGAGAAATGGTTTCAGCGCATTCTCAAGGTCAAGGGCATCTACACGCCCGAGAATCCGATCATTTCGCAGTTCGGCGCTGTCGTGACCAACATCGCCCACATCCCGGCGGCGCTGACCGCCGTGATGGANNCTCGATATTCCGCTGGTCGAGCCGTTCCAGCCCTACAAGGACCAGATCGCGGAACTGACCAAGCAGGTGGGCGCCATCTTCCCGCGCGAATCGATGAAGGATCGCTCCGGTTCCTCGATCATGGATGCCAAGACCCAGGTGACGCGGGTCAGCGGCGTTTCCATTCTCGACACCGCCCGCTATTCGCTCGAATCGAATTACTGCCTGGCTTTGCTGCGCGAACATAACGACGACAACGACAACGCGCTGTTCAACACTGCGATCGCTGTCGACATCAATCTCCATGATGACTCCGCTGTCGCGGTGGCCGATGCTGTGCGCGCCGGCGGCAACTCGCCGAATTCAGTACTCGCGGCCGCCTGCGCAGTGGTCGGACCGGCACGCGTGCATGCGGCCGCCGCCGCGGTCGACACGCTGATCGAACTGTTCGGCCATAGCGGCCTGCACAGCGGTAGCGACACCGCGTTCAAGCTGCCGCCGCTGAAGCCGTCGCCGGAGCAGTTGGCGACCCTGCTGGGCAAGAAAGCCGACGCCAAGGCGAAGTTGATGCTCGACGGACTCAAGGCGCGCGGAGCCAAGTCGGTATTCGTGGACTTCCTGAAGTCACTCGGCGGCCATCCGACGGCCGATGCCGTGCTGGCCGCGATCACGACGACACTCTGTTGGGAAGCGCTGATGCGCAAGAAGATTTCGCGCCTGACGGCGCATAACCTGCCATGGTATGCCAGGTTGTTCGCCGTCATCATCGGCGCCGCGGTCGACTCGTCGCACCACAAGGCCGACAGCTTCTGCGCTGTGGCCAACAAGGAATTGGTCGATTCGTGGTCGGCNNCAGGGCTGCAAGGGCGCGGTGTCCGCCGACGGTCCGGAGAGCCCCGAGCGCGTGCAGATCAACAAGGCGATGATCGGCTTCCTGACGCATACCGGCTTCGCCCACGGCGGCAACGGCTACGAGGGCATCCAGTTCCTCATCGAGCAGTTCGCCGACACCGGCCTCGAGGATGCCGGCAAGCCCAAGCAGAATCTGGATCTTACGGCTATGGGCACGCGTTTCGCGCTGACTTTTGCCGCCGAGAAGAGGGCGCGCAAAGGCGTCGGCGAGAGCGTGCGCAACATTCCGGGCGTCAACCATCCGGTGTTCAAGGGCCAGTTGGTGAACAAGGATCCGCGTGAGGTCTATCTCTCCGGCCTGTTCAAGGAGCGCGGCGAAGTCAACGTCTTCCACGACTTCTACCGGGCACTGGTGCAAGCGCTCTACGACAATGGCGTGACGCCGAACGTGTTCTGCGTCAATATCGATGCCGTCATCGCGGCGCTGCTGTTGAAGCTGCTCTGGCCGCGCTACCGTTCCGGCAAGTTCTCCGAGGCGGCCATGGAGACAGCGGCGTTCACCGCCTTCCTGTTCGGCCGCATGGTCGGCTGTGCCGGCGAGATCGACGATCACATCAATCGCGGACGCAATATGGATACCCGGACGGCGGCGTCGCAGTGCACTTTTGTCTCATAAACGGGCAGAATGCGCCCTTTTACCCAAAATCTGCACGACTCGAGGACCTAGCATGAGCGAACAAGCCAAGATTTACTGGACGAAAGTTGACGAGGCGCCGGCTTTGGCGACCTATTCCCTGCTGCCTGTCGTGCAGGCATTCACCGCTGCCGCCGGCGTCAGCGTTGAAACGAAGGACATTTCACTGGCTGGGCGCATCATCGCTACCTTCCCCGACAAGTTGGCGCCCGAGCAGAAGATTGCCGACGAGCTGACCTGGCTTGGCGATCTGACCCAGAAGCCCGAAGCCAACATCATCAAGCTGCCGAACGTCTCGGCGTCCCTGCCGCAGCTCAAGACCGCCATCAAGGAATTGCAGGGCAAGGGTTACGACATTCCCGACTATCCCGAAAATCCGCAGAACGATGCCGAAGCGGCCATCAAGGCGCGCTATAGCAAGGTGCTCGGCAGCGCCGTGAACCCAGTGCTGCGCGAAGGCAATTCCGATCGCCGCGCCGCCCTGTCGGTGAAGAACTTCGCCAAGAAGCATCCCCACCGCATGGGCGCCTGGGCCGCGGACTCGAAGACCTCTGTCGCGTTCATGAAGTCGGGCGATTTCTACGGCAGCGAGACCTCGGTGACCGTGCCGGAGGCGACCACTGCACGCATCGAGTTCGTCGGCAGCGATGGCAAGACCACGGTGCTCAAGGACAAGCTGGCGCTGAAGGCCGGCGAGATCGTCGACGCCACGGCCATGAACGTCAAGGCGCTGCGCGCCTATTATGCCGAGCAGATCGACAACGCCAAGCAGCAGGGCGTGCTGCTCTCGCTGCACCTGAAGGCCACCATGATGAAGGTCTCCGACCCGATCATGTTCGGCCACGCAGTTGTGGTTTTCTTCAAGGATGTGTTCGAGAAGCACGCCAAAGCCTTCAAGGAACTGGCGGTCAACCCGAACAACGGCCTGGGTGACCTCTACGCCAAGATCGCCACGTTGCCGCAAGCCCAGCGCCAGGAAATCGAGGCCGACATTCAAGCTGTCTACAAGTCCCGCCCGCCGCTGGCAATGGTCAATTCCGACAAGGGTATCACCAACCTGCACGTGCCCTCGGACGTGATCATCGATGCTTCGATGCCGCCGATGATCCGCGATGGCGGCAAGATGTGGGGGGCAGACGGCAAGCCCTACGATACGCTGGCGATGATCCCCGATCGCTGCTACGCCGAGGTCTACGCCGCCGCGGTCGAGGACTGCAGGAAGAACGGCGCCCTCAACCCGTCCACCATGGGCAGCGTGCCCAACGTCGGCCTGATGGCGCAGAAGGCCGAGGAGTACGGCTC
>PMIF01000203.1:16593-25307 GCA_003157035.1 Rhodocyclaceae bacterium | reverse complement strand
GAACGACGACGGCGTCGTTGTCTCGGATCAGGCGTACTGCATCGGCTGCGGCCATGCGCTTGCGGTCATACAATTGCTGGAAATCCATGACGGCTCCTCGGCTGGCAAGACAGGTGCCAATTCTCGCGCTAAATGCCAGTGGATTTTGTATTGGCGACGACAATTGCGACGCCTGCTTCCCCGAATGAGGTTTTGCGTCGACAATGTCGGCTTACACCCGTACAACAGGAGGAGACATGAAAACGATAAAACGCGCTGCCGCCGTGCTTTCCGTCATTGCCGGCTTGGCGCTGGCTTGGCCGGTAGCCGCCGCCGAGGCTCTGAAAATTGGCCTGATCCTGCCCATGTCCGGTCCCTTCGCGGCTTATGGCAAGCAGATCGAGAGTGGTGTCCGGCTTTACTTGAAGCAGAACGGCGAGGTCTTTTCCGGCCGCCAGGTTGAGCTGATCGTCCGCGACGATACCGGTGTTGCCCCGGAGGTGAGCAAGCGCGCGGCCCAGGAACTGGTGGTCAAGGACAAGGTGGATATCCTCGCTGGCTTTGGTCTTACGCCTTCGGCCTTTGCCGTCGCGCCGATCGCCACCGAAGCCAAGAAGCCGATGGTGGTGATGAACGCCGCCACTTCGGCAGTGACGACCAAGTCGGAGTACATCGTCCGCACTTCGATGACGTTGCCGCAGAACGCGGCGCCAATCGCCAGTTGGGCTGCCAGGAACGGCATCCGCAAGGTGTTCACCGTAGTCGCCGACTACGGTCCGGGACTTGATGCCGAGGCGCAGTTCAAGAAGACCTTCAGCGCGGCCGGTGGCGAGGTCGTGGGCGAAGTGCGCACGCCGATGAAGAATCCCGATTTCTCGCCCTTCCTGCAGCGGATCAAGGATCTGCGGCCGGAAGCGGTATTTCTGTTCGTGCCCGCTGGCGAGCAGGGAATTGCCTTCATGAAAGGGTTTGCCGAGCGTGACTTGGCCGGGGCCGGCATCAAACTGATCGCCACTGGCGACCTCACTGACGAGGACGTGCTGGATGCCATTGGCGATCCGGCTCTCGGCATCATCAACTCTTTTCACTACGCCGAGTCGCACAAGTCGCCGGAGAACAAGGCCTATGTCGAAGCGTACTACAAGGCCTATCCGAAGCAGCGACCGAATTTCATGTCGGTGGCCGGCTATGACGGCATGCACCTGATTGCCGAGGTACTGAAGAAGACCGGCGGCAACGCCGATGGCGACAAGTTCATCGAGGCGGCGAAGGGCTTGAAGTGGCTGAGCCCGCGTGGTCCGGTGAGCATTGATCCGGTAACCCGCGACATCGTGCAGACCATCTATATCCGTAAGGTGGAGCGGGTGGCTGGCCGGCTACAGAACGTCGAGTTCGATCAGGTGCCCGACTTCAGGGATCCAGGCAAGCCGTGAGCGGCGGTCGCGGTCGTCAGTGAGTGGTATTGGTTCCTTAGACCTTGAAATACGCGAGTTCTGTCTGCAGTCGGTCGGCGACTGCCTTCAACTGATCGGCTGCATCCGCGTTGCTTAGCGTTGCGGCGTTGGTCTGCTCGGTCATCGAGGCGATGCTTTCGACGTGACCGGCAATCTCGTTCGCTGTGGTGGCTTGGGAACGAGTGGCGTTGGCCACCTCGCGCGCCTTGTCCAGAGAATCGTTGGCCTGCTGCTGGATTTGGTCGAGCAGGCCGGTCGCCTGTTGGGCCAGTTCCTGGCCGCCTTTGACGCGCGGCGTGGCCCCTTCCATCGCCTGGACAGCCTGCTGCGTGTCGTCCTGGATGGCGGCAACCATTTGCGTGATCTCGGCGGTCGCCTGCGACGTGCGTTCCGCCAGCTTGCGCACCTCGTCGGCNNTTGGTCTGATCGGCGATCTCCCTGATCACCTGGGTAATGGAACCAATCTCCTGCGAACGCCCGACCAGAGTTTGAATTCGCTGTGTCGATTCGTTGACCGAACCGGCGATGTTCTCCATTTCCTTGGCCGCGCGTCTGACGACGTCGGCACCCTTGCCGGCCAGGTCCGCCGTCTGCCGGGAATTGCTCTCCGTCGTTAGCGCGATTTGCGAAATTTCGTTGATGCTGACCGTCAGCTCTTCGACAGCGGCGGCGGTGGCGGCGCTCGAATCGGCCTGGCGCTGCGCGGCCTTGCTGATCTCGCCCGCCGAGACCGAAAGGTCGGACGACTGGTGCGCAACCTGCTCGGTGCTAGCGCGGATATTGCGGACGATGCCAGCCAGTTTCTCCTGCATGTGGCCGAGCGTGGCGAGCAGATTGCCCGGCTGGTCGCTCGAGGAAACGATCTGCCGCGTCAAGTCGCCACTAGCGAAGCCTTCGGCCTGTTCTGCCGCCCCGGCAGGCTCGCCGCCGATCTGGCGCTGAACGCTGCGGTTGATCGTCCAACCGAGAACGCCGAGTGCAGTACCGATGACGATCAGGAAGATCAGCGACTTCAGTGCGGCGCGGTGAAATTCCTCGTCGACGTCTTCGATATAGACGCCCGTGCCCAGCCACCAGCCCCAGGGTTGAAACGCCTTGGCGTAGGAAATCTTCGGGATCGGATCGTTGGTTCCGGGTTTGGGGAACATGTAATCGATGTAACCCTCACCGTCACGTCTGACGAGCTCGTTCCATTCCTTGATGTACGCCTTGCCGTTCGGATCTTTGGTGTCGAGAAAGTTCTTGCCCTCGCGTTCGATCTTGGAGCCGTGCATCAGGTTCGTGCCATTGAAATCGTAGATGAACAGATAGTCCGCACCATTGTTGAACCGGCTTCGGCGCAGGCTGTCCTTGGCGATGCGCTGCGCGTCCGCCTCGGTGAGCTTGCCGGCCTTGGCCAACTCGTACTGTTCCTGAATCACCGCCAGGTTTGATTCGATCACGGCGCGGATCGCCTGCCGCTTTTGGTCCAGGATATGGGAGCGCAACTCGAGCACCTCATAGCCGCCGAGAAGCACAACACCGACCAGCATGCTGACGAGAAGGATATAGAGTCGCGCTTTNNGTAAGCTTCCCGCATGAACAAGATGAACTTCATTCTACTGCTCGCGGTCGTCGCGGGCCTTTGGCTGGCGGCATTTTCTGCCCGCTATTTCGTTGCCTGGTTGCGTCTGCTGCGCTTGCGTTTCATTCCCGGGGGCGCGGTCAGGGTCGGCCGCGATGCCCTGCCTGCTGACGTCGCTTTGCTACTGGATCCGATGGTAGCGCGCCTGGCAACGCTTGGCTTCGGCTACCGCGAATCGTTGCGCATCGAAGCGCAACTGCGCGGCGCCAGTCGCGCCGAGCAGTGGGCGGACGTGTACTTCAATGCTGCTTCCGGCAGTTGGGCATTAGTGCAATTGGCCGAGGTTCCGGAACCGGGTGCGCTGGTCAACGTAAGCCTTCTGAACAACTTCGGCGATCGACTGCTGGCGACCGAGAATCGTCGGCTGCACCTGTATCAGCCGATGCCGCCGAGCTATGACGCCATCGACGCCGGCGTGACCTGTCTGGCCGATCAATGGGCCTGCCATCGCCGGCGGCTCGACGACGCGAAGGGGGTCACTGTGACCGACGCCGATGCCTTTCATGCCCTGCGCAGCGGGCTGCGCGCGGCGGTCTTCGAGTACGGGCAGCGCTTGGGTTCGATGCGGCGAATCGGTGACGAGTGGGCGTTCACGGCCAAAGGCGCCTGGAGCTACCTTCGCCAGGTAACGGCGGGCGATCGGCGCATTGCTTCGCTACCCCCCATGGTCGATGTCGAACCGCTGGAGTTGCGTTGCCTGGCCGATGCCAACGCCTGGCAAAACCAGGAGGCGCTGCTCGACAACCATGCCATGTCCAGGCGCAGCAAGGTGCTGTGGTTCCTGGCCAGTGCCGTAGCCGGCATCGCGGCCTTCGGCTATATGGTTTCATGGCCCATGGTTCCCGTGGTGGTTGCGGTGCTGCTATTCCATGAGTTCGGCCATGCGCTGGCCATGCGCGCGGTCGGCTATCGTGGGCTTGGCGTGCTNNATGCTGCCCTTCCTCGGCGCGGTGGCCATCGGCCGCAAGGACGACGCTGGTCCCTGGCAGAAACTGGCCGTGTTGTTGGCCGGACCGCTGCCCGGATTGTTGCTCGCGGTGATCGCCCTGCGCCTGGCGATGCCCGGACCCGACGAACATCGATTGCTGCTGTCGATCGGCATCATGGCGCTGGTGATCAACTACTTCAATTTGCTGCCATTCTCCCCGCTCGATGGCGGTCAGATCGTCGACAACTTTCTCTTTGCCCACAGGCCGCGCTTGCGCTTTGCCTTTCTGGCTGCCAGCGCCATGGCGCTGGTGGCAGTCGGCCTGGCCGTGGACAGCGTTGCCTTTGCCGCGCTCGGTTTCATCTTCAGCCTGGCTTTGCCCGCCGTCTGGCGGCGCACACGCCTCCTGGTCGGTATTCCGTATCACGCCGGCGACGATGCTGTCCGGGCAATCCTCACCCGCCTGCACGAATCACCGGGGCCGCGGTGGCCGGCGTTCGCGCAGCGCATGCAGATCCTGCGCACCTTGCTGCCGTCCTTGCGTGGCCGGTCGCCACGGCTGGTGGAAACCCTGGCCGGTCTGGCCATCTACGGCGCGGTGATTGCGCTACCTGTTGTCGGGCTGTGGTCTACCGGTCTGCCGCAGCAGGCCTACGCGCAGGTCGTGGGGCAAACGACGGCAAGTGACGATGATGATTACGATTAGGGGTGATTCTCATTCAGGCGACGTCTGCGACTTAATGAGCATCTTCAGTGGAGCCGACGCTAAATCCCGAACGTGACTCCGTTACAAAGACGCATTTGGCTGGTCACAATATTCAACCGTTGGCTGCATGACCAGAAGATGCCATGCGACGTCTGGATCCCTACCTGGATGCAACCGAAGCGAAACTGCAATAACCGACCCTCTAGCTACAAATCGTCGTGATGAAACTATCGCTGCGCGCCAAGCTGATACTCGGCACAGTACTCATTCAAGGTGTGGTCTTGGCCTTGATTGTCTTCAACGCCAACCGCATCGCCCAGAACTATCTCAAGGAGCAGGCACGCATCCGGGTGGAAACAGTCGTTCCGCTATTGAATGCAGCGGTTTCCGGGCCGCTCGTGCAACACGACTATTCCACTCTCACCGAGATACTTCACGAGATTCGCCGACTCAACGCAATAGCGTATATCCGAGTCATGGATGCCGACGGGCATGTCGTCGCCGAAACCGGCGTAGTGACGAACGAGGATCGGCATGAGGGGAGCTCCCAATTGGCTAGTCATGTTGACAAGGACATGGCTATCACCATCAATGGCGAAAACGTTGGCAAACTGAACTTGGGCATGTCCGTCGAGTTTCTGCAGGAGGCTCGCGATTCGCTGGCCAAGCAGAACGGACTGATTGCCATCGCCGGCGTTGCTCTGGCAACCGTATTGTTGTCCCTGTTCAATTGGTGGCTAACACGGGATTTGATTCGACTGCGCCTGGCGGCAGAACGCGTTGGCAAGGGCGAGTACGGCGCCGAAAGCGGAATTGCACCAGCAGAACATGATGAAGTTGCGCAGCTGGCGCAGTCGTTCGATGTCATGAGCCGGCAGATCAAGGATGACCACGAAATTCTTCTGCATGAAATCGAGGAGCGCAAGCAAGTGGAGATGCTTCTGCGCGAAGGCGAGCAACACTTCCGCACCTTGGCGAATGGTGGAAGCACACTGATCTGGACTTCCGGGGTCGACAAACTCTGCAATTACTTCAATGAACCGTGGCTGCGGTTTACCGGGCGCACACTGGAAGAGGAACTCGGTAACGGCTGGGTCGAAGGCGTGCACCCGGGAGATCTCGACCGTTGTCTGCAAATCTACGGTACCTCATTCGATCAACGACAGCCATTCAGCATGGACTACCGATTGCGCCATGCCGATGGTTCGTATCACTGGCTCAGGGATGACGGGAATCCCCGCTATAACAGCTGTGGTGAGTTCATCGGCTATATCGGATTCTGCGTCGATATTACTTCACAGAAAGAGGCGGCTGCCGAGATCGAACGTCATCGTCACCACCTTGAATCTCTCGTTGAAGAGCGCACGACTGCTCTCTTGATCGCCAAGGAAGCCGCCGAAGCAGCTAATCGGGCGAAGTCAGTATTTCTGGCCAACATGAGCCACGAGCTNNGAGCTGCGCACGCCGCTGAACGCCATTCTTGGCTTCTCGAGCATGATGCGGTGCGATCCGCAACTGACCGGCGCCCAGGTCGAGAGCCTGGACATCATCAACCGCAGCGGCGAGCACCTCCTGGCCCTGATCAACGACGTGCTGGAGATGGCCAAGATCGAGGCGGGGCGACTGCGACTGGAAGTCGCTCCCTTCGACCTCGGCACCATGACCCGAGATGTCACCGACATGATGCGCCTGCGGGCAGAACAGAAGGGACTCTCGCTGCGGCTCGACCAAGCCTCAGAGTTCCCGCGCGTCATCCGGGGCGACGAAGCCCGCCTGCGGCAGATCCTGGTCAATCTGATCGGCAACGCCGTGAAGTTCACCCACTCGGGTGGCGTTACCCTGCGCCTGGGCGTCAGGCACGACCAACACCAGCACCTGCTGATCGAAATCGAGGACACGGGCCCCGGCATCAGCCCAGAAGACCAGGAGCGCATCTTCAGGCCCTTCGTGCAGTTGGCGGAAGGCGCGGAGCAGAAGGGCACAGGCCTGGGGCTTGCCATCACCAGGCAGTTTGTCGACTTGATGGGCGGCCGCATCGCTGTCGAAAGCACTCTCGGCCGCGGCGCCCTGTTCCGGGTCGAATTGCCGGTGGAACAGGCGGATTTTCCTGCCGCTCAGCCGTTAGAACAACGTGACGTGGTTGGGCTCAGCCCCGGCCAACCCGCCTACCGAATACTGATCGCCGAGGACCAGCAGGAAAACCAGTTGCTGCTCAGCAGGCTGATGGATGCCGTCGGCCTCGAAACCAAGGCAGCGGCCAACGGCGAGCAATGCCTGCGGCTCTTTCAGGCATGGCATCCGGACCTGATCTGGATGGACCGGCGTATGCCGGTAATGGACGGGCCGCAGACCGCCCGCCGCATCCGTCGGTTGCCGAACGGCGGCAAGGTCAAGATCGTCGCCGTCACGGCTTCGGCCTTCAAGGAGCAGCAGCAAGAGATGCTCGACGCCGGCATGGACGACTTCGTCTCCAAGCCCTATCGCTTCGGCGAGATCTACGATTGCTTGGCGCGACAGTTGGGGCTGAAATTCGTCTATCGCACCGAGGCCGCCCAGACGCAGGCCAGCCCCGTTACGCTGACGGCGGTGGCCCTGCCCGCTGCCCTGAGGCTTGAACTCCAGGAGGCCCTGGAGTGCCTGGACAGCGAACGCATCGCGTCACTACTTATCCAGGTCGGAGAGATCCATCGGCAACTGGGCGATGTGTTAACCCGCCTTGCCAAAGGCTTCGACTATCCGGCCATCCTGCGCCTGCTCGCTGAAGTCGGCGGCGCAGGTCAGTAACCGTGCGAGGCCCACCACTGGTGCCAAGCATGGCGACATGAAATACCCCGCAGGGCCTACGCCACCCCGGACTGAAGTGCCGCAGCGGAAAGCGCGTAAACTGGCGGCCTCGTTTCCGGAAAGTCAGCGCGATGCGCCGTGGTGCCCCTTCATACCGGCAAGCCGGTCCCCTGCAAAAACTGTTCGCCTTCGTCGTCGGCACGATCCTGCTCGTGCTCGGCCTGGTGTTCTCGGTCGTGGTGCTGGTCGGGCTGGTCACTGTCGGCCTGGCGGTCTGGGCCTACCTTCTGTGGCGGACGCGGGAACTCCGGCGCGCCGTGCGCGAGGCGCCCGTCGATCTCCGGCCAGGCGGCGATATCATCGAAGGCGAAGCGGTGGTCGTTGAAAACACTCGCGCAACGGTCGAGAGCGGCCCAGCACCCCATTGAGTTCTGTCGCCGCCCCAATCGCGCTGTCATCCGCACCCAGTCTGCGGCGCCTCGCCCTGCGAGTCTGTCACCAACCGCCGCAACACACGCGCCCTCGAGCTACTTCGGTTCAGGCTCTGGCCAGTATGTTCGCTATCGAACGGAGTCGTTGAGGGGCGAGGTATCTAATGTCGCTGGTATCCACCATGTTCTGACAGTTCAGAAGGGCAATGCGCAAATTCAAGTCGATCTTCTTTCTGTACGCGGCCATTGTCAGTGCCGACGTGCTGGGCGCATCAAGTGATGAAATCCAAGTCTACGATGATGCCATCAATAAACCTGGCGAAGCCAGCGTTGATCTACATGTGAACTATGTTCCCTCCGGGGTCAAGGTTCCGGCCTATGGCGGCGAGATTCCGGCCCACCACAATTTGCGCATCACGCCGGAATTTGCTTATGGTTTGAACAAGAACTGGGAATTCGGTTTCTACCTTCCCGTCATCCGTGCGGCTACTGGCGATTGGCATGTTGAAGGAGCAAAGGTGCGCCTGAAATACATGGCCAACAATCCTGAACAAGGCTTCTATTGGGGCATCAATAGCGAACTCGGCGCCAGTTCCCACCGCACAGAAGAGAGCAACTGGAACTTCGAGCTTCGCCCCATCATCGGCTACAAGACAGATAACTGGAACCTGACAGTAAATCCGATCTTAGGTATGGCTCTGTCCGGCAACACTCATACGCCTACCTTCTCGCCCGCATTGAAGGTAAGCCGTAAGGTGGCCGAAAAGACTTGGTTCAATGTTGAACACTATTCCGAGTTTGGTCCTGT
>PMIF01000203.1:14062-16565 GCA_003157035.1 Rhodocyclaceae bacterium | reverse complement strand
CGATTCACGGCGCCCATCATGTTGGCCGGGTAGCGCTCGCCCGCTGCGACATCCGGCGGGAATAGCGCGCCGAGGCATCGGGCTTGTTCGCCGGTCAGCTTGACGCCAAGGGCGCCGACGTTTTCTTCGAGGTAGGTGCGCCTCTTGGTGCCGGGAATGGGAATGATGTCGTCACCCTGGGCCAATACCCATGCCAGAGCCAGTTGCCCGGGCGTGCAGCCAACATCGAGGGCGAATTCCCTGATGCTGTCGACCAGGGCGAGGTTCCGGGCGAAGTTCTCGCCCTGGAAGCGCGGACTCGATCGACGGTAGTCGTCGGCGGCAAAATCCTCCGGGCGGCGTATCGCGCCAGTCAGAAATCCCCTGCCCAGCGGGCTATACGGCACGAATGTCACGCCCAGACGGCGGCATGCCTCGAGCGGACCGGACTCCGGATCGCGGGTCCATAACGAATACTCGCTTTGCAGTGCAGCGATGGGATGAACCTTGCAGGCCCGCTCCAGGGTGGCCGCCGACGCCTCGGACAGACCGAGGTAGCGCACCTTGCCTTGGCGGACCAGGTCGGCCATGGCGCCGACCGTATCCTCGATGGGAACATTCGGATCGACCCGATGCTGGTAGTAGAGATCGATGGTGGCGACCCCAAGCCGGCGCAAGCTGCCTTCCACCGCATTGCGAACGTATTCGGGGCGACTGTCGAAACCTCTCACGGAGGGGTCCTTCGGATCGCGCAGGATGCCGAACTTGGTGGCCAGGAAGACTTCATTGCGTCGTTCCCGGATGCTTCTGCCGACCAGTTCTTCGTTGCTATGCGGCCCGTAGATGTCCGCAGTGTCGAGAAAATTGATGCCCAGGTCCAGGGCGCGATGAATCGTGGCCACGGATTCCGTATCGTCGCGCCCGGCGTAGAAGTCGCTCATTCCCATACAGCCCAGGCCTACGGCCGATACGAGGGGGCCATCACGGCCGATGCGGCGCATTTGCATTTTCGTCTCCAGCGCGGAATTGCCAAGCCGACAATCTACTCCAGACCAGTGGCGGGCGTACTTTGATAATCCCAAAGGGCTATCCGTAAGCTGTGATTGATTTCTTGTCGCGAAGAACGATGCGCTGCTTGCTTTGGCCACCGCGCTCCGCTACGCTGGTATTCGCAGCGCAGCAATAGTGGGAACCGTTTCGTGCCAAGCAAGGGCCAGTGCATCGTTACCATCGCCGCGGGACTGATGCTCCAAACATCGGCGTTTGGCCAGTCGTCGATAGCCTGCGACGGCCCGCTGTTCGTGGACGCCATCGACGACGCCAACTGGACGAATATCGACGTAGCACCGATTGCCGGCACGGCAGGCATTCGCGACGCCCTGATCGCCGCCCGTGACGCCCACCCCGACAGCCCCGTCAGGATTCGGCTGGCTCCGGGCGTGTACGCGGACACGCTAGGCGCTGAGATCTATGCCCAGCACATGCTGCGAATCGCCGCGTCGCCGGTGTACCTTCAAGCCACCAACCCAAGTCCCAACGCAACCGTGCTGGGGCAAGGGATCAACCTGGTGGGCGTCAGTTACGTCGCGATCGAGGGCGTGACCATCGGGCCGAGCCAGGTCGGCGCCTGGAACGGCAGCATGCACGCCACACCGCTGCCGCTGGCTGCCCAGGCCGGCATCCACATCGCCGGGACGGCGCTCAACGGCCAAACGAGCGCAGTGCGGAACGGAGCCATCGATTTGTCGATCTATGGTCGGTTCGTCCCATCGCATCACCTCATCGTTCGCTCGGTAACCATCCAGAACCTGTTCGCGGCCGCGGACTTCGACGGCGAGACGGCCGCCGGCTACGACGAGGACGGCATCAAGTTCAACCAGGCGGANNTTCTGCCGCAACGTCGTCGCGCACAACGGCGGCGGCCTCGGCATCGAGGCCAAGGGGGGCTCGACGGACATCCTCTACGAAGGCAATGTCTTCTATCGGGTGCGTCGCGTCGAACTCGGCGGCGAACACACCGACGCCACCTACTATTTCTCCGCCGACGGGCGATGGGATTACGAGGCCCTAAATACGGTGGCCAGAAACAACATCATCATCGATGCCCGCGAGGCAGCCCTGGAGTTTTCCGGCTGCGCGTCGTGCACAGCAATCGCGAACACCATCTACTTCACTGCGGGCTACCAGCCGCCGCTCGACGGAACCGAAGTGGCCGGCGGCGATGGCATTCGAATTCACGACAGCCAAACGGGCAGCGCAGCGGAGGGTGCCGGCAGCGACTGCCAGACGTGGAGCGATAGTGCGCAAGATTATGTTGCCGTCAACCCATGCTGGGGCGTCGGCGCCAACCCGCCAGCGCCGGTCGACAAGATGCAGGCGACGACCAACGTGACCGTTGCAAGCAACGTGTTTGCGTCCAGCGCAGGGCATTTCGGCGTGTCTTACGATGGCTCGACCAACGCCTGCCCGCTGAACGCAATGAGTGCGCCGAGCTTGCTGTTCGACGCCAATTATTGGTGGAACG
>PMIF01000203.1:7975-13992 GCA_003157035.1 Rhodocyclaceae bacterium | reverse complement strand
TCACTCGATCAACAACTGTTCGCCAGGCCTCAGCCCCCCGGAATTGGTGCGCTCGAGGCACCGACTTCCGGTAATCCGACCTCGGGCCTGTGGGCCGTCGATGCGGAGATGAATGGACAGCCTGGACGCGGATTCACTATTGAAAGCCAGAACGGGGTCACCGTGGTGACTGTGTTTGGCTACGACCCTGCAGGCAACAGCGCCTTCTATCAGACCGCGGCCCCGATCAGCGGCAACCAACTCAGCTCGACCCTGAGTACGTTCAGCGGCGGAGCGGCCTTTGGCCAGCCGCACAAGGATGCGGCGCGAACAGGCTCGGCGGGAATCGTCGGCATCACCTTCTCGGATGCGGAGCACGGAACGGTTACCTTTCCCGGCGAATCCGCCAAGACGATCAGCAAATTTAACTGGCATGTCCCGGCCACTGCAGATGCATTCGCTCCGGCACGCGGGCTATGGAGCATTGCCAGCGAGACTGATGGGCAGCCAGGCCGCGGGATGAGCGTCGAGACCCAGGGGCAGACGCTTGTGGTGACGATTTACGGCTACGCCGCGGATGGACGAGGCGCCTTCTACCAGGCCGCTGGGGCGCTCTCCGGCCAGTCCCTAGACGCGCCAATCGAAGAGTATCAGGGCGGTACAACGTTTGGTGGCGCGCGGCAGAGCGCCGCCCCAGCGGACAGCCCGGGACAAATCCACCTCCACTTCTTCGATGTCACCCACGGCGTGGTCACGTTCCCCGGGGAATCGCCGAAGAACATCGCTGCGTTCCGCTGGTAGGCACGGAATCGCGCGCGCAGTCAGTCGGTGCGGCGGAACACGAGCACGGCGTTGGTACCACCGAAGGCGAACGAGTTGCTAATGGCGGCGGACAGGTGCGCTGCCTGCGTGCCGGGTTCGCGGACCAGTGTCAGGCCACATGCGGGATCCTGATTCGGGCAGTGCATGTTCGGTGGCAGGGCGCGGTGGTGGATTGCCAGGACCGTCAATGCTGCTTCCAGCGCACCGGCGGCACCGAGTAGATGGCCGTGCGTGGACTTCGTGGAACTGACCTGCAAACGATCGATATCATCGCCCCAGACGCTGCACAGTGCTTCGGCTTCGACGATGTCGCCGATCAGCGTGGCGGTGCCGTGGGCATTGCAATAGCCGATGTCCCTGGTTGTCAGTCCGCTGTCACCGAGCGCTTTGGTCAGGGCGCGCACCTGGCCGGCGGCGTTCGGCTTGGTGAGGTGGGTGGCATCGCAGGAGACGCCGCTGCCGGCGAACTCGGCGTAGATGCGGGCGCCGCGGGCTTGCGCGGCTTCGAGTGGTTCAAGCACAAGGAATGCGGCCCCTTCGCCGAGCACGAGTCCGGAACGGTCGCTGCTGAACGGCCGACTGGCTTGCGTCGGATCCTCGCCGGCAGGTGAGGCCAGCGTTTGCAGTGCCTGCCAGGCGTGCACCACGCTCGGGACCAGTAGCGCTTCGCTGCCGCCGGCGATGGCCATCGGCGCATCGCCGCGGGCGACCGCCTTGGCCGCTTCAGCGAGCGCTAGCGCCGCGGAGGCGCAGGCGACGGAATAAGTCATCACCGGGCCGTGCACCTGCATGCGCATGGCAACGTGGGCGGCTGGTGCATTGGGCATGAATGCCGGCACCGACAGCGGCGGCATGCGGCGGTCGCCGATATGGCAGCTGAAAGCCAGATCGATGGCGGCAGCACCGCCCATGCCACAGCCGACGAAAACGCCGGCATCCTCTGCGAGTGCCGCGAGTCCGCTGTCAGTGCGCGCAGACTCGGCGGCGGCGACGGCGATCTGGCTGACCCGATCCATGCCCGCCAGTTGCAGGCGCGTGAACCAGCGTTCGACTTCGAAAGGGGCTTTGGCTACAACCGCCGGCTCGGTGAGGCCTTCGTCCCAGCGGCTGACGGCCGAGCGTCCGGCCATCACAGCGTCGAACACCATCGCCGGCGAATCGCCGTGCGGCGACACCAGACCGATGCCGGTGACCGCGACCCGGCGTGTCATGACGCCTTGGCGGCTTTCAATCCATCGATCAGCTGCGAGAGGCC
The DNA here is from genome assembly GCA_003157035.1 of Rhodocyclaceae bacterium. Taxonomy (GTDB): domain Bacteria; phylum Pseudomonadota; class Gammaproteobacteria; order Burkholderiales; family Rhodocyclaceae; genus Fen-999. The sequence goes on along the minus strand of PMIF01000203.1, from coordinate 11,936 downwards.
CGCCAGCGTCTTGATGCCGGTGCTCGAGTCGGGGAAGTCGAGATTGAAATGTTCCTCGACGGCGAACAGCAGCTCGGCCAGCGACAGCGAATCGAGGCCGTATTCTTCGAGCGGTGCGTCGGCCTTCAGCGTTTCGGTGTCGATGGCGAATGTCTTGTGGATGAGTTGCTTCAGTTCCTCGATCGTATTCATGCTTACCTCAGGCGGCGTTGGCCAACGGGATGAAATCGGAAATTGACGGGCGCTGCAGCGATACCTGCGCGCTGGTCAAGCGCTTGACGAAGGCTGCCAGCAAGCCGGCGACCTGCTGGCGGTCGTTGTCGATGGTTACCATGTGATAGCTGTTGTCGACAACAGCCAATTGCTTGTCCTGGGTCGGCAAATCGGCGACCAGCCGCTCGACGCTGGCGAGACTGGTGATCTCGTCTTCGCGGGCATGGATCACCAACAGCGGTACCTCGAGTTCGGCCAAGTGATTCCGTACCTCGGCCATCATGCGCTCGGCCTGACGCAGCGCGCGCAGCGGAATGCGTGCCGGGCCGACGGCCGACTGCGCGCGTTCCCGGAGCTCGCGGACGACCCACTTGCGGATCTTCTCGTTCTTGATGCCATATGGCTCGCATTCGCTGACCGAGAAGACGTTGTCGAGTCGCGTCCAGTAGGCCAGATGACGCAGATGACGCAGCGGCGATACATTCCAGCCGTCGTAAGTGAAGGTGGGCGACATCAGCACCAGGCCGGCAATTCGTTGCCGGCGTTGCAAGGCCGTCGCGGCGGCAAGGATGCCGCCCATGCACAGGCCGCCGAGAATTACCGGCCGGTCGCCGGCGATCTCGTCCACGCGTGCGACTGCGGCTTGGCGCCACTGTCGCCAGTCCGGCTGCGCGACATTGGTCGCCAGCGTATAGCCAGTCGTTGTCACCGCGTGATGGGCAATGCCACGAGCGCGCAGCGGATGCGCGATGAGACCGAATTCTTGCGGGGACGAGAGTAGTCCGTGAAACAATATCAGCGGCAGCGACGATTCTGATCGGTTGAGCATGGAGCCAGGAGCCGGGAAAGTTCGCGCCATGATAGGTTTAAAACCTGAACCCAAGCTGAAAGGACGGTTCGTTGCGGATTCTTCTGGTCGAAGACGACCCCACCTTGCAACGCGGCCTCGCCCAGGCGCTGGTGACGGCCGGTCACCAGCCGGTGGTGGCCGGCGATGGTCTGTACGCCGATACTCTGCTGGCCACCGAGAGTTTTGACCTGCTGGTGCTCGACCTCGGCTTGCCGAAGCTCGACGGACTCTCGGTACTCGAGCGGCTGCGGCGGCGCCAGCAGACGCTGCCGGTATTGGTGCTGAGTGCGCGCGACCAGACGACGGACCGCATCCGCGGACTCGACTCAGGTGCCGACGACTACATGACCAAGCCCTTCGAACTGTCCGAGTTCGAAGCGCGCGTGCGGGCATTGCTTCGCCGCGGTCAGGGAGCGGTGCCGAATATCGGGCGGTTGCACTGGCTTCGGGATCGCCGCGAAGCTGTGGTCGACGACAAAGCACTGGAGTTGTCGCGGCACGAACTGACGGTTCTCGAAGCCTTGGTGCAAAATCCCGGGCGGACGGTCGCCAAGTCCAGCCTGGCCTTGCTGCTCGGCGAGGACGGACAGGCCGCGGATGACAACCTGGTCGAGGTCTACGTCCATCGCCTGCGGCGCAAGCTGGCCGACGCGGAAGTGGAAATTCGCACCATCCGTGGCCTGGGCTACCGACTTTATGAAGGCGACCATGTTCGACGCTAGCGGCAAGCCGCTGCCGACGTCGTTACGGGTGGCGCTGACGCGGCGGCTGGCCATCGTTCTGGCCGCCATTGGTGTTGTCGGTACTGTCGCTGCCTACGCCCTCGGCTCCAAGTACGCCAACCTCGCCTACGACCGTGCCCAGGCCGAGGACGTGGCGACCTTGGCCGAGCAGGTGTTCATCGAGGCTGGCGAGATACAAGTGAACTTGCCGGTCGCAGCGCAGAAATGGCTGCTGGCCGATGAAGGCGATGTCGTGGTCTATCGCGTCACGGACCTGCGCAACGGCCGGGTGATCCTCGCCAATGGCGATCTCGGTCCGTTGCCGGTTGTTCCCGAAGGGGCCAATCAGCCGGCATTCGGCGAAGCCAAAGTGGACAATCGACGCTTGCGCGTCAGCTACATGCGCCATCTCGTGGACCCCAGCGACGTACCCGTTCTGGTCGAAGTCGCCGAGACCACGGGCAAGCGCGACCGCATGACCGACACCATTCTGGCCGGCACCATCCTGTTCATGACCATCACCATTGCTGTTGCCGTCGGCCTGGTGTGGCAGGGCGTCGCCCATGCCTTGTCGCCGCTGGCCTCGCTCGAGGCCGAGGCTGCCAGGCGCTCCGGTACCGACCTGACGCCGCTCGACCCGCTGCACGCACCGACGGAGGTGCGCGGCTTGATCGACGCCATCAATCGCATGATGATGCGGGTGTCGCTGGTGCTCGAATCGCAGGGGCATTTCATCGCCAACGCTGCCCATCAGCTGCGCACACCGCTCGCCGGCCTGCGCTTGCAGGCCCAGTTGGGCTTGAAGGCCGAATCAATGGGGCAAGTGCGCGCTAGTCTGGCCGAGGTGGAGGCCAGCGCGGTTCAGGCCGCGCACCTGGTCGAGCAACTCCTGGCGCTGGCGAAGGCCGAGACCGCTGCCGGGGAGAACCGCGCTGTCGATCTCGCCGCTGTCGCGCGGGCATCGGTCGAGCGCTTCTTGCCGTTGGCCGATCAATTGCAGGCGGATCTGGGCTACGAGGGTGGCCAGGGGGCACATTGGGTTGCCGGCAACGAGGTATTGTTCTCCGAACTGATCTGCAATCTGGTGGACAACGCCTTGCGCCACGGCCGCCACGGCGGGCGGGCCACTGCGGCGGTGCGAAACGATGGCGACCAAGTGGTGCTGGCAGTGAGCGATGACGGACCGGGATTTCCGCCTGGCGACATCGGGCTCGCCTTCACCCGCTTCTACCGCCCGGATTCGTCCAGCAGCGGCGGCGCCGGATTGGGCCTGGCCATCGTGCATGAAATCGCCGAACGCTTTCACGGCAAGGTCGTACTGTTTTCCTCGGCAGAAGAGGGAACGCGCATTGAAGTTCGATTCCCCCAAAGTAACGGGTGATCGCTGCCGGGCCAGTCATTGACGCAGCCAGGTCTGCGTGCGGCCGAAGATCGAAAAGCCCAGGTAGCCGCGGACGAACAATCTGTCATTGTCCGCGGAAACTCTGACGGTGCAGCGATAGAGATCGCCGCTGTCCGGGTCGAGAATCTCGCCGCCGTCATACGTGTCGCCGTGGCGGGTGAGCCCGGTAAGGATGGTCAATCCCTTGACTGGCCGGTCCTTGCGTTCGCCTGGACAGAGTTCGCAACCTGAGTTGGGGGCGACGCCAGGGCGGGCGAACACTTCGATGATCGTGCCTTCATAGACGCCGTCGCGCTCGTTGATGCGCACCAGGGCTTCTGCTTCACCGCTGACATCGTCGATCACGCGCCAGAGACCGACCGGTGTCGGCCCGCCTGCGGTCGCCAGAGCGGCCGACGAGAGGATGAGCAGTGCTGCCAGGACGATGATCTTCATGGCAGCATTATGCGGAGCCCGATTGGTGCCGGCAATCCCTGATGCGCTGCCGTCCATCGAGGGCAGCGCCGGCGGCGTATGATCGGCAATCTCCGAATCACCTCGACTGGAGCCACAGATGACCTCGACCCTAATCCTTAAGGCCCTGGCTGCCATCGCGTAATCAGGGCGCAGCCCGAGCAACGCGGTTTTTTGTCAACGCCGAAAAGGCCTGGAGCGTATGGATCACGAAGCCCACTGGAACGCCCGTTATGCCGCTGCCGGCGACGACTATGTCTTCGGCACGGAACCCAATCGCTTTCTCGCTCGGCGGCTAGCACTGCTGGAACAAGGCGCTAC
>PMIF01000203.1:3815-7903 GCA_003157035.1 Rhodocyclaceae bacterium | reverse complement strand
GAACGCAAGCGCCAGTTCGCGGCCATGAAGCACGTGACACGCCCGGGCGGCCGGATACTTCTGCATGGCTATACGCCGAAACAACTCGAATATCGCACCGGCGGCCCCTCTGCGGTCGAGAACCTGTACACGGCCGACTTGCTGCGGCAGGCATTTGATGATTGGATCATCGAAGAACTTGCCGAATACGAGGACGATGTTGCGGAAGGCGCGGGGCATAAGGGCAAGTCAGCCCTCATCGGCTTGATCGCGCGCAAGCCCGTACCCGCCTGAAAGGAAGCCGCCTCATGCACGTGATCACCGAACACCTGGATGGCATCGGCTTCCTGAAGCTTGATCATCCGCAAAAGCGCAATGCCCTGTCCGCGGCCCTCATCGACGAACTGCTGGCCGGCATGGATGCGCTTGCCATTGCCAAGGTGCGGGCCCTGATCCTCAGCGCCGCCAGCGATACCGGCGTCTGGTCCGCTGGTGCGGACATAGCCGAACTTCCTCTGGGCGAGGATCCGTTGCTCTATTCCGATCCACTCGAGCAACTGCTCCGGGCCGTGCGTCACTTCCCGGCGCCCGTGATTGCCATGGTGCATGGTTCGGTATGGGGCGGCGCCACCGATCTGGTGCTTTCCTGCGACATCGTGATTGGCGACGACAGCTGTTCGTTTGCCATCACGCCGGTAAATTTGGGGCTGCCTTACAACACCGCCGGCACGCTCAACTTCATGCGTCGCCTGCCCCTGAATGCGGCCAAGGAAATGATCTTCACCGCGCGGCCGATCAAGGCGAATGAAGCGCTGCACTGGTCCATCCTCAATCACCTTGTTCCGAATGAGGTGCTGGAAGCATTCACGCTGGAGTTGGCGCGCGGAATCGCCACCAAGGCGCCTCTCGCCGTGGCGGCGGCCAAGGAACAGTTCCGCATGTTGAGCGATTCGGCGCCATTGCAGCCGGGAATCTTCGAGCGAATTCAGGAGTTGCGTCACCGCGTATTCAAGAGCGCCGACTACCGGGAAGGCATCAAGGCGTTCAAGGAAAAGCGCAAACCAGTCTTCACCGGCGACTAGCCGGCTGCTGACGGATGTTGGAGCAACAGGCGGTCGATGGCATTGAGAAAGTCGTAAAGGGGTTGGAAATCGGCGAACAGCTCCGTGTCGCCGGGCGGTGATCGCTTGAATTGGTCCTCGGCCCTGACCAGTGCGAAGACATCTGCGAATGGCCGCTTGCCATCGATGTATTTCAGGATGAATTTGCCGAACTTCCCTTGATCCACGGCTTTGGTGATCCCGGTGTGGGCATGATTGAACACGAAAGGGGCTACCTTGCTTTTGTGGATGAGTGCGGACAGCTGAGGGCCCGTTACCGGCTCATGAAAGAAGAAGGGAATCTGCTCCGCGTCGCCGTAGGGAGCCACATTTGCGGCTGACTGGGTGGCAAAGAAGGAGTGCATTGTCAGGGCGCCACTCAACAACTCGGCTACTGCATACTGCTCACGCAACGGCCGGGCACAAACGTCGGCCAGGAACCCGGGTGAGTGTGGTCCCACCAGCATGTCTGGCATGTACGAGGATCGCCCCCTGCCAACATCGGTGAACTGCAAGTGCAAACCGTAGCCGTCGCTAAACCAGCGAAATATTTCCTCCACGGTATAGGCACGGTCCTGGCTATGGAGGAGCAGGTCGTAAAGACCAGAATCACCAAAGACAAGATGATCTCGGTGCAAATCTTGACCCCGCCTGAACCAGTTCGATGGTGGCAGAGTCTTCAGGACTTCCTTTGCCGTCGCCAGTTTCTCAGCGGGCTCTGCCGTGGTTCGGTTGATCAGACGCAGCAATTCCTGCATCTGGTAGATACCCGTACGCCCGTACTGGCCGTAAACCATCACGCCAAGCGCACCTGACGCCTTCTTGACCTTGAGCAGCGCAGCCAGTCCGGCGTTCGGATCGGCGAGGTGGTGCAGAACACCGCTGCAGTTGATGTAGTCAAACTCGCCAACGTCCAGGTCAGGTAGATCAAGCAACGAGCCATGGAGCCAACGCACATTAGCGAGGCCGCGTACTTGCGCCCGACGCTGCGCTATTTCGATGCTTGCTGCGCTCAGGTCAATATGTACAATCTCAGCGCCAGTATTTCTCAGCTGCTCAGCGAGATAAATCGTCCCGTCGCCCGTGCCACCCCCGGCGACCAGGGCGCGAAAGCCGTTGCGAAACGACTGCCTTCCTGCATAACAATAGTGGTTGATCATGGGCAGATCATCCAGCCAGGTCGTAATCAGGCGCTTGCTTTCATCCTGGGGATCGCGCGGTGGATAGGGGAGGTGTTCGTATTGCTCCCGTACGTCGTGCAGATAGTTGTTCTGTAGGGTCATTTTCCTGGGGCCGACGAGGTTTTGGCGGAGGAGGGTGCGGGATGAATTATATTGGCGGAAGTCTGGCGACCGGCGGCGCAGGGCACTTTGTCCTCGATCCGCGGTCTGACACCTTCCTGTTACAACTGTGTTGTTGAATATGTTGCCGGCGCCACCATATGGCGCCTTGGTCTCCATCAATAGAAAGGTGCCAGCATGAAGCGTAATTCCTGGTCGAAACTTGTCCTTGCAAGCGTAGCCGTCTTGACCATGGCCGCTGCCTGGGCCGCCGATCCCAGTCTGCATGAGGTCTATCAGGCCGTCGACAGCGGGCGACTCTCGGAGGCCGAGGCCATGATGGTGCAGGTGCTCAAGGCTCACCCGAACAGCGCCAAGGCCCATTATGTCGAGGCCGAGATCCTGGCCAAGGAAGGGAAAGTGGACAAGGCGCGCGACGAACTCGCGTTCGCCGAGCGCGCTGCTCCCGGTCTGCCGTTTGCCAAGCCGGAGGCCGTGACGGCCTTGAAGCAGCACCTGGCGACCAGTGGCCACCAGGCACAACGCCCGGTTGCGGCCCCTATGGTTGCAGCCCCCTTGGCACCCGGATTGGCGCCCGCAATGGCCCCCGTGCATCAGAACCAAAGCCCGTTTCCCTGGAGCCTCGTGTTCATGGGCCTGATCCTGGCGGCGGCTGTCTGGTTCTTTGTCCGCGCGATGAACCGGCCGCGACAACTACCTCCGGCGGGCTACCCGGCGGCCAACGCTTATGGCGGCAATCCGCAACCGTTCGGCGGTGGCGGCATGGCCGGTGCGGCGACGCCGGGTGGCGGCATGGGCTCGGGCATCCTTGGTGGTTTGGCCACCGGCGCGGCTGTGGGTGCCGGCATGGTGGCCGGAGAAGCCCTGATGCATCGCGTCATGGGCGGATCGGGCGATCAGTCGGCAAACCACTCAAGTGGTCAGTCGACGGACTCCTCGCCGCTGGGCAATCCTCTGGCCGCGCCGGATAGCTTCGATGCCGGTGGCAATGACTTTGGCGTCAGCGACGGCGGCTCCTGGGACGATGGCTCGTCCGGCGGCGGTGACGACTGGGGCTAGCCGCGCTTCTTCAGCTCGACGCGGCGCAGGTGAAACATCCAGGCGATGATCCCTGCGCCGATACAGAGGACGATCCACTCGAAGTTCTCGACGAGCCAGAGCCAGTCTTCCATTGGTGATTCCTTTCGTTCTTGCCGCGTCCGGATTCCGGGCGCGGTATGGGGCGGTTGTAAAGGTGCTACCGCGGTTTCCCGCCTTGCTGCGGCAGCGTGCCAGTTTGCCATCCGCCGGTGTTCTTCAGCAGTTGGACATGGGCCTGCAGGCGGCGGCTGGCGATGGCGATGGCATTGACCTCCGCCGCGAGTTCCGTCGCCTGGGCAGTGATGACGTTGAGCGCACCATTGATGCCGGCGCGGTACTGGTTCTCGGCGATTTCGCGCGAGCGGCGCGCAGCAAGCAGCGTGCGTTCCTGGATCTCGCTCTCGCCTTCAAGCAGGCGCGCCGCGGTCAGGTTGTCCTCGACTTCCTGGAAGGCCGTCAACACTGTTTGCCGATAAGTGGCTACCGCCTGATCGTAGCCGGCACTCGCCTGCAGCACGGCCGCCGAACGAGCGCCGCCATCGAACAGCGTCATTGCCAGCGTCGGACCCAAAGACCAGACGCGGTTGGGCAAACTGACGAGATGGGCCAGGGTACCGCTGCGAAAGCC
>PMIF01000203.1:0-3808 GCA_003157035.1 Rhodocyclaceae bacterium | reverse complement strand
CGCCGACCAGCACGGCGATGGCGTGCTCAAACTGGGCGCGCTGGTTCTCGGCCTCACTTGCCTGGACTTGGGCGCCGCCCAGTTGCGTCTCGGCCTGGGCCTCATCGAGCGGTGAGGCGACGCCGGCGGCCAGTCGGTTGCGTGTCAAGTCGAGGAAGCGTTGGTAAGAGTCTGCGGTCCGCTGCAGCAGTGCCAACTGTCGTTCGGTGGCCCGCAACTGGATGTAATCCTGCGCCAATAGTGCTTGTGCCGACAGGCGCGCCGCCGCCAGATCGGCGGCGCTGGCGGTCGAGCGAGCGTCGGCGGCTTCGACGCTGCGGCGTATGCGGCCCCAGACGTCGATTTCCCAATTCAGCGCTGCAGACAGCGAATAGCCGGTGGCCACCGGCTGGCTAGCCGTGCTGGCACCGCGATTGCGCGCTGCCGCCAACGACAGCGACGGCAGAAAGGCCGCGCGCGCGCTGTCGGCAGCGGCCCGGGCCGCCTGATATTGCGCCTGGGCAGCCTTGAGGTTTTGGTTATCGATCTCGACTCTTGCTTCCAGTTCTGTCAGCGTCGCGTCATTGAAAGCCAGCCACCACTTTTGCTCGGCGGGTACCTCGCCGCCGGCCGCCACCTTCCACTCGCCCGCTTCCTTGAAAGTACTCGGCGTCTCGACCGTCGGCCGTACATAGTCGGGGCCGGGCGAGCAGGCCGCCAGGGCCAGGAGCAGCGGCAGCAGAGAAGTGGAAATGGTGGGGCGCATGGCGTAGGTCCTCAGGCGATCTCCGGCTCGAATAGCGGTACCGGCGGCCGGCGGGCGCCGAGCAGGCGGGTGCGCAGACGGTCGAGCGCGACATAGACGACAGGGGTGGTGTAGAGCGTCAGCATCTGGCTCACCACCAGACCGCCAACGATGGATATGCCCAGTGGCACGCGCAACTCGGCGCCGTCGCCGCTGCCGAGCGCGAGCGGGATGGCGCCGAAGATGGCCGCAGTGGTGGTCATCATGATCGGCCGGAAGCGCAGCACACCGGCGCGGAATATGGCGTCGGCGGCAGAGACGCCCAGACGCCGCTGCCGCTCGATGGCGAAGTCGATCATCATNNCTTCTTGACGATGCCGATCAGCAGTATCACGCCGATCAGGGCGATGATGCTGAAGTCGGTCTTGAAGGCCAGCAGGGCCAGCAGCGCGCCGACGCCTGCCGACGGCAGCGTCGAAATGATGGTCAGCGGATGCAGCAGGCTCTCGTAGAGGATGCCGAGCACGATGTAGATGGTGATCAGGGCGACCAGGATCAGCAGCGGCTGGCTGGACAGCGAATCCTGGAAGGCCTTGGCCGTGCCCTGGAAGCTGCCATGCACCGACGTCGGCACGCCGGCCTGGGCCATGGCGCGATCGATGGCAATCGATGCGGTGCCAAGCGACATCTTCTCCGGCAGGTTGAAACTGATGGTCGAGGCCGGAAAGCCGCCCTGGTGATTGACGGCCAGCGGCGTGTTGGTCGTCTCGATGCGGGCGAAGGCCGACAACGGCACCTGGCCGCCGCCAGTGGTGGTGAAGTTGATCGTCTTCAGCGTCTCCGGGCTCTGCAGGAAAGGTGGCGCCAGCTCCATCACCACGCGGTACTGGTTGAGTGGGTTATAGATCGTGGACACCTGACGCTGGCCGAAGGCGTCGTTCAGCGTGGTGTCGATGGTGCGCATGTTGAGGCCGAGGCGCGAGGCGGTGTCGCGGTCGATGACCAGCGAGGTCTGCAAGCCCTTGTCCTGCTGGTCGGTGTTGACGTCGACCAGTTCCGGCATTTCCGCGAGCAGCCGCTTGATGCGTGGTTCCCAGGTGCGCAGGTCGTTGAGGTTGTCGGCCTGCAGGGTGTACTGGTACTGGGCGTTGCCCTGGCGGCCACCGACGCGGATGTCCTGCACCGGCACCAGAAACAGGTTGGCGCCGGGCTCGTGGCCGGTCTTGCCGCGCAGGCGGCCGATGACCTGATCGGCGGATATCTTGCGCTCGCGTATCGGCTTGAGGACGACGAACATGAAACCCGAATTGCGCTGGCCGCCGCCAGTGAAGCCGGTGACGTTGTCGACCGCCGGGTCTTCCTGGACGATGGCCATCAGGTTCTTCATCTTCTGTTGCATGGACTGGAAGGAGCTGCTCTGGTCGGCCTGCACCGATCCAGTGAGGCGGCCGGTGTCCTGCTGCGGGAAGAAGCCCTTNNCGCACGTCCTGCGCCGCCTGCATATAGAGCCGCGCGCCCTCGACCTTTTCGAGCTTGGGACGCAGGCGGCCGATGATCTGCTGGGCGGAGGCGTTGCGTTCATTGCGCGGCTTCAGCGTAATGAACAGGTTTCCGTTATTGCCGGCCCGGCCGCTGCCGCCGATCGCCATCGCCACGCTGGCGACGTCGGGGTCGGCCTGTACGATCTTGCCCAATGCCTCCTGATGCTGCTGCATCGCCGCGAAGGAGATGTCCTGCGAGGCCTCGGAGGTGGCGGTGATCAGGCCGTTATCCTGCTGCGGGAAGAAGCCCTTGGGGATGCTGCGATAAAGAATGACATTGAGCCCGATCGTCAGCACGAGGACGATCAACATGAACACGCCGTGCCGCAGCGACCAGGCGAGGCTGCGTCGGTAACCCTTCATCAGCCGGCGCAGCAGCTTGTTGGCCCAGCGGGCGAATCGGCCTGGCGCTGCGTTCTTGACTTGCGGTTTGAGCAGGTGGGCGGCCATGGCCGGCGTGGTGGTCAGTGACACCACCATGGAGACGAGGATGGCGGCCGAAAGCGTGACGGCGAACTCGCGGAACAGGCGGCCGACGATGCCGCCCATCATCAGCACGGGAATGAACACGGCGATCAGCGACAGGCTGATGGAAATCACCGTGAAACCGATCTCTCGCGCACCGAGCAGCGCCGCCTGCATCGGTGTCTTGCCGGACTCGATGTGGCGGACGATGTTCTCGAGGACGACGATGGCATCGTCGACGACGAAGCCGGTGGCCACCGTCAGCGCCATCAGCGACAGATTGTCGAGGCTGTAGCCGCACAGGTACATGATGCCGAAGGTGCCGATCAGGGACACGGGTACGGCGACACTGGGGATAAGCGCGGCACGGGCGCGGCGCAGGAACAGGAAGACCACCAGGATCACCAGCGCCACCGAAATCAACAGCGTGCGTTCCACTTCGCGCAGCGAGCCGCGGATGGTCGGCGTGCGGTCCATGACGACTGCCAGGTCGATGGCGGCCGGAATCATCGCCTGCAGATGTGGCAGCAGCGCCTGCACGCGATCGACCGTAGTGATGATGTTGGCGCCCGGCTGACGATTGAGGATCAGCAGCACCGCCGGGCGGCCGTTGCTGGCGCCGTAGTTGCGCACNNTATTCGGCGGCGGTCTTGGCCTGGTCGTTGGCGCCGATCTGCCAATAGCGGCCATCCTGCTCGACGGCGCCGAGCGGCCGGTTGGCGTTGGTGCCGACGATGGCGGCGCGCACGTCGTCAAGCGCGATGCCGCTCCGACTCAGGCGGTTGGGATCGAGCTCCGCCCGCACCGCCGGCAATGCGCTGCCACCGATGGTGACTTGGCCGATGCCCTCGACCTGCGACAGACGCTGCGCCAGCACGGTCGATGCGGCGTCATACATCTGGCCGCGACTCAAGGTCGATGAGGTCATCGACAGGATCATGATCGGCGCGTCGGCCGGGTTCACCTTGCGATAGGTCGGGTTGCTCGGCAGGCTGGTCGGCAGCAGCGAGCGCGCGGCATTGATGGCGGCCTGGACGTCGCGGGCGGCGCCGTCGATGTCGCGGTCGAGGTCGAACTG
>PMIF01000187.1:1403-2577 GCA_003157035.1 Rhodocyclaceae bacterium | reverse complement strand
CTGCTCGACGAAGACTATCTCATCCTGTCCACCATTCACTCAGCGAAGGGACAGGAGTGGACCGCGGTAACCGTCCTGAACGCCGTGGACGGCTGCATTCCGTCGGACATGGCCACCGGCAGCATCGAGGGAATCGAGGAGGAGCGACGGCTGCTCTATGTCGCCATGACGCGCGCCAAGGACTACCTCGACATCGTCACGCCGCAGCGCTTCTACGTCACGCAGCAAAGCGGCATGGGCGATCGTCACCTTTACGGCAGCCGGACCCGTTTCATCAGCAATGCCATGCTGCCCTGTTTCGAACAGCTGTCCTGGCCCATTCCACCGGAAGGGTCCCACGGCACCCCAGGATCGCGGCAAGCCGCGATCGACCTGGCGCAGCGCATGCGCGACATGTGGCGCTGACAGGCCGCCCGCGAACGGGCAGATAATTCCATCATGTGCGGACGCTATGCGATGTACGGACCGACCTCCCGTTATCGGGAGCATTTTGGCGCCGAGGATGAGTTCGAATTCCGGCCGCGCTACAACATTGCACCCTCGCTGAGCCTGCCGGTTGTTGCCGCAACTGCGGACGGACATCGCGCCTTCATCGACGCCCGTTGGGGTCTGATACCGTCCTGGGTGAAGGATCCCGAACAATTTACCCGACCGATCAATGCCAAGGCCGAAACGGCGGCAGTCAAACCGATGTTCCGCCATGCCTTTCGCAGTGGCCGCATTCTGGTACCGGCCGATGCTTTCTACGAGTGGCAAGCCGGCGCTGCCGGCAAGCAGCCCTATCTGATCCGGATGAAAGATGCGTCGCCTTTCGGCATGGCCGGGCTGCTGGAACACTGGCAAGGCCCTGAAGGCGACGTGCGCACCTTCGCGATTTTGACCACCTCGCCAAACGCACTCATGGCCGGCATCCACACCCGCATGCCGGCCATCATTGCCCCCGAGCAGTACGAAACGTGGCTCAACCCGCAACTCACGGATGTCGGGCAACTGCTGGCCCTGCTCGGCCCCTATCCGGAGCAGCTGATGGCAGCGTATCCGGTCACCCGCCGGGTGAACAGTCCAGCGAACGATGACGCTGACCTGATTGTCCGCTGCGCGGCTAGCGAGTCATGAGGTGGATCGCCCATCTCGACATGGACGCGTTCTACGCTTCCGTCGAGTTGTTGCGCTA
>PMIF01000187.1:0-1321 GCA_003157035.1 Rhodocyclaceae bacterium | reverse complement strand
TTCTCGCGACTGTTCAAGGCGGCAGTCGCCGAAGTGGCGCCACTAATCGAGGATCGAGGGATCGACGAGATCTACATCGACCTCAGCGAACTTGCCGGCGCTCAGGACTGCACGGACGACGATCCTTTCGCCGGCATACGCGCCATCGCGCAGGAGATCAAGTCGCGAATCAAGGCAAGCACTGGGCTTGGCTGTTCCATCGGCATCACGCCGAACAAGCTTCTTGCCAAGATCTGCTCCGACCTGGAGAAACCGAACGGACTGACGATCCTGACCGCGGCGGACATTCCAACGCGGATCTGGCCGTTGCCCGTCAAGCGCATCAACGGCGTCGGCCCGAAGGCCAGCGAGAAGTTGAAGTCAATGGCAATCGAGACGATCGGACACCTGGCGGCCGCGGACCCGCACAGCCTGATCGAGCACTTCGGCCCGAACTACGGTGCCTGGTTGCACGAGGCGGCGCACGGCCATGACGAGCGGCCGGTGGTGACTTCCAGTGAGCCCAAGTCGCTGAGTCGCGAAACGACCTTTGAGCGTGATTTACATCCTCAACGCGATCGTGGCACGCTCAGCGAAATTTTCACTCAGTTGTGCGAACGATTGGCCGAAGATCTCCGACGCAAGGGCTACGTCGGCCGTACCGTCGGTGTCAAAGTGCGCTACGACGACTTTCGCATTGCCACCCGTGAGCTGACCCTGCCGCTGGCCACGAGTGACGCGAAAGCCATCCGCCACACGGCCGGCCTCTGCCTGAAGCGCGTGCCGCTCGAGCGCAAGCTGAGGCTGCTGGGCGTTCGCGTCGGCACCCTGTGCCGGCCGGGGGCACAGCCAACAGACAGAAATGCACCAACACCGGCAACGACAGCGGACGCCACAACCTTGCCCTTGTTCTAGTCGTGACGCATGGCCGTCGACGACAGTGCCGGGCGACAGCTTTGCTCACTACCCTATGGCCACAACTTGGCGTAAGCGGCCAGCAAGCGCTGATGCATGTCGCAGCCCTCGAGATTTCTGCCCATCGCGCCGACGCCAAAGAAGCGTTGCTGTCCCTGCAGCATGGCCTCGGCGGTGGTCACCGTGGTCTTGCCGTAGAGGTGTTCGAGCGCGCTGCGGTAGCCGTCGGCGCCGTCCAGATCAAGCAAGGTTTCGATACAGCGATAGACGCGGCGGCGGCCAGCGTCGAGTTGCTCGAAGTGCCGTACCCAATCGCAGCCCTCGCCAATCGCCTCCTGATCGCCGATCGCCAGGGCCGCCAGTGTTCGCAGTTCCCCCACGCGCAGGTCGCTCCAGAACGAATCGGCATCGGCAGCCAGCCCGATCA
>PMIF01000265.1 GCA_003157035.1 Rhodocyclaceae bacterium | reverse complement strand
GAAGGTTCCTGAGGAATCAAGTCGACTTTGGCTACTCTGCAGGTTGTCGCCGCTGTGGCTGTCGGTTTTCATTGAGTTTCGAACTTCTTGCACTCAGTTCTGAACTCGAAGCGCATGAAGACCAGCTTCAGAAAGGCATTTCCCAGAAATTGCCCGTTCTGACCCCGTCCGACAAGCGAGCAGCGCCGACGGTAGATGAATGGACGGCTGGGGTCGGTTTTCCGACCCTTAACGGCCGCCCGTCAGGCCACCATTGAAGTCTGACTTAAGCCAACAGACCACCACGGAATCCGGGACGATTCACAAGGACTTCCAGGACTTATTGTGCGCAAACAGTGATTCCTGTGCTGATTCGGGGTTAGCCTCAAATGAAATTGGCCTCCGGGCGACAAAATCTATTGGCATTAACTAGAATGCCGACGTGGTACTGAGGTTGGCCGGGCATTTGGCAAGCTCGTCCACGACGTCGTAATAATGCCATACGATTAAGTTGTCCCTCGTCTCACCGACATGGGGCGCGCTTTGTGAAGGGAGAGTTGGAAAATGCAGTCGCAAGCGATCGTTGCGCGCTGGTTGCGCGTGTTAACCGGCATCGTGGCCATTGCCGCCTTGTCTGGATGTGCAAGCGTATATGTTGATAACCACACGAAGGAGGTTGACAGTTCGAAGTTCGGCAAGACAAATCCGCCGCACCCGGTGCAGATGCTGTTCGAATTCCAAACCAAGGGGGTTGCCAACGCTAGGGCAACGGAGGCGCTGAAGAAGCAAGTACTGGATCAAGTTCAGGCGAGCCAGGTCTTTACTTCGGTTGGCGAGGGGCCGGTCGACGGGAATGCGTTGTTGAGCATCACCCTAAACAATGTCCCCCTAACTGACGACGCCTTTTCGAAGGGCTTCGTAACGGGACTGACCTTTGGACTGGCCGGATCTCAGGTATCGGACGGGTACGTTTGTACAGCCAAATACTCCGGGCCCGGCCAACAGGGATCGATTGCGAAATCCGCCAGACATGCCATCCATACCGTGATTGGCAACGGCTCTGCGCCGCCTGATGCAACAAAGGCCAGCGACGTGATGGAGGCTGTCAAACTCATGACGCGTCAGATTGTCAGCAACGTGCTGCATGATGTGACCAATGATGTTGCGTTCAAGTAAGGATCAAGCATGGCTGATATTTCTCTTTCGTCTCTAAGACTCATTGCCTCCGCCTGCCTTTGCGGCGCTCTTGTGGGCTGCGCGTCGGTGACACTGCCGCCGCCGACCGCGAGCGGAGACACGGTGCAGAAATTGCGCGCTTCCAACATCGGTTCGGCAAGTACAGGCAAGTTTTCCCTTGCCCCCGGGAAGCCTGCTTCGATGGATACCAGCCTCGGCGGACTTCGCGGTTCGTCGGTCTCCGCGCCAAACGGCTCTTATGCCCTGTATCTCAGGGATGTTCTGGCGACCGAGTTGAAGGCGGCGGGGCTCTATGACGAGAAGTCGGCTGTGGTGATTGACGGTCAATTGACGGACAGCCAGGTCGATGCGGCCATCAGTACCGGTACGGGACGACTTGCGGCGCGCTTTATGGTGTCACGTGCCGGGAAGCAGGTGTTCGACAAGGAACTATCGGTCTCCGCTGAATGGAAGTCGTCGTTCGTCGGCGCGGTTGCAATTCCTGCGGCGATCAACCAGTACAGTTCGTTGTACAAGTCTTTGGTGGCCAAGCTTCTCGACGATGCTGACTTCCGGATGGCAGTGGCAAAGTAGTCGCGCGGCCCGCACTGCCGCAAGATTGTAGAGGAGCATGCGCGCGGGGCGCCGGTGGCGATAGGCGGCCGGCACCCGGAGGGGTTTTTAGCGTTGGTCTCTTGCCTGACCGCATTCGATAAAGTTGGGCCGGGCGATGCGTTCCGGTGCGCATGGCGTCCTTGACCGGCTCCAGAAAGTCCAGATCTGCCAATTTGCGACGGAAACTCGACTTATCGAATTGATCCCCCAGCAGTCTTTCATAGACGCGTTGGAGGTCAGCGAGCGTGAATGTGTCCGGCAGCAAGTAGCAGGGCATAGATGAGTAGTTTGCCTTGCTTCGAACCCGCTCGACCGCGAAGGAGACGATTCGCTGACGGTCAAAGGCGAGTGGCGGAGGCGAATCGACGGTCACCAGTCGATATTGAGTTTTGCCTTGTTCGTACAGAACATCAGGCGCCATCAGCGCGTAATAGACGATGCTGGCTGACCAGCCTCGTGGATCACGGGCTCCATCGGAAAATGTATAGAGCTGCTCCAGACCAGATAGGGTGCGACAACGCCGGTCTTCTCCTTCAGGACGCGCGCCGCGGCTGCGGTGCTATCGAGGTCTTCCTCCTCACGGATTCAGATCGGTGAGATAGGCTCGCGTCCAACCCCTTGTATATTGGGAGGCCTTGGTTTCGAGTTAAGTGAGAACCGACAGTGGCGCCAAGCCTACTGAAGGGCCGCCTCCGTTCTGGCGGATGAGTGCTCGGTGCCCGTCCTAATTACTCCGTGACCCTTGTCGATAGGAACAACAGCCGCGGGTCATCCGGCGATGTGCGCATCATGGCCAGCACGGGCGGCTGATCCGACAGCGCCTTGTTTGCCCTTCAGGCGTCGGTAATGATTCCCCCAGCCAGATTGTCGACGACCACGGGGCTCTCAAAGTAGGTGACCGATGGTTCAGCACCGTACTTGTCCCGGATGAAATCTCTCCATTCGTCCGTATAGAGGCGCTCCGCGTCCTGCTGTGATGCCCAAAGGTAGACGCCGCCTGCCGTGCCGCCATCTTTCGACAGAACGTAATACTTCCGAATGAGTCCATGAATCTCCCTGTACTTCGGCGCCGTGGTGGAGAAGATCTCACGGGCCTCATCGCGGGTAAGGAGCTGCGGAAGCTTGAATTGAACGAGAACTGTAATCATTGTGACTTCCTTGGCAAGAGGTGGGAAGGTCCGGTTGAGTGGCGGATTTGTGGAGCGCGTGCCTGGCAGTACCAACACACTCAGGTCGTTGGCGATTCCGATTCTGACTGATCTGTGGGCGCGGCTTTTCGGTAGCAGCGAAACACGTTGCTGTCGTCGCGGTAGAACTCGCACTGAGTCTTGAGCGCTTCGCGCAACCGCTTGCGAGCACGGTGGATGCGGATCTTGACGGTGGAAATCGGCATGCCGCATATCTCCGCAACCTGGCGTGCCGTCATTTCCTCCAGGTCGTGCAGCACGAGCGCGGCCCTGTAGTCCTCCGGCAGGCTGTCGACGACTTCGCGGATGCAGGCAGCCATGGCGCCGTTGGCGAGTTTCTCGTCGATGGCGGCCTCTTCGATTGCCAACTCCTCCGAATCTTCCAGATTGAGGATATCGACGATCTTGATCCTGTGCTCCGGCTGGCGGAAGTAGTCGGCGGCTACCCGCGTTGCGATTGCAAACGCCCATGTTCTTATGTTGGAGCGGCCCTCGAAGTTGCTTAGCCCGTGCGATATCCGAACGAGGGTCTCTTGCAAGAGGTCATCGGCCACAGACCTGTCGCTCGCGTAGTGACGAAGATAGCGGGTCAATACAGGAATGAGCTCGCTGGCGACCATTTCAAATGCCTGTTTCTGCGGCTTCTCGTTCATCATCGCTCCGGCCTCGCTTGCGGATTGCCGTATGTTGATGCCGTATGCGAATTCATGCAACCGCCTCCTGCTCCAGCAAGTCCAGAATCTGGTCGGCGACATGCCGCGCCGTCAGCTGGCGCTCTGCGTCCGGGACATCGTCCATCCGGGAAAGCAAAGATGGGCTGGCGCGGGGCCATCGGGGATGCGCCAGCCCGTTGGACATTTTCAGCAGCAGCGGCTTGCCCCCGTCCCAGGCGCTTCTCTGCCCATCAAGTCGGCGGCAAAGCGGTCCATCTTGCCCGCGGCGCCGGTGCGTACCTGTTTGGCGACCTCGATGGCGGCGAGGATTTCGGCATCGGTCGCGCCCAGTTCCCTGGCCTTGCCGCTACGTACCTCCAGACACGACTGGCAGTTTGCAGTGATGGCGGCTCCGACGGCGATGAGTCCTTTGGTCTTTTCGTCCAGCATGCTATGGCTCCAGGTGAAGTACCGGATTGGTACATCGTGTTAGACGCAAGAAACGCCGAATTGGATACGCAGAAGCCGATTGCGCCCAAATCGTGCTGAGGAGACGCTGGGCTTGACCAAACCAAATTGCTGGTTACAATGCTTCCATATTTCCACGATCATGGAAGTCGCCAATAATGAAAGTCGAACAAGCCGTTGATAAGCTCGCCGCACTCGCCCAAGAGACCCGGCTGAAGATCTTCCGCCTGCTCGTCGAGGCCGGCGATCAGGGCCTCAACGCCGGCGCCATCGCCGAGGCCCTGGATCTGGCGCCGGCGACACTGTCGTTTCACGTCGCCCAGCTGAATCGCGCCGGGTTGGTGAACGCACGCCAGGAAAGTCGCTTCATCTATTACTCGGCCGCCTACCCGGCGATGGACGAACTGATCGCTTACCTTACCGACAACTGCTGCCAAGGCAAGGCCTGCCTGCCGAAGACAGCCGCCGCCGCTACCACGGACAAGCGGCGACGCGCCAAATCCACCTGATCAACCCATTTACCTCCGGAGCCCCTCGTGAGCACAGACAAAGTCTTCAACGTTCTTTTCCTCTGCACCGGCAATTCGGCGCGCTCTATCCTCGCCGAAGCCATTCTCACTTACGCCGGCCGCGGGCGCTTTCGCGCCTATTCCGCCGGCAGCCATCCCGGCGGCACGGTCAATCCCTTCGCCATCGAATTGCTGGCGAAGAACGGCATGGCGGTGGCGGACCTGCGCAGCAAGGGTTGGGACGAGTTTGCTGTACCCGGCGCGCCGCCCATCGACTTCGTGTTCACCGTCTGTGACAACGCCGCCGGTGAGGTCTGCCCGGTGTGGCCGGGCAAACCAATGACCGCCCACTGGGGCATCGAAGACCCGGCCGCTGTCGAGGGCAGCGACGACGACAAGCGCCGTGCCTTCCTCAAGGCATTCGCCGAAATGAACCGGCGCATTTCGTTGTTCACCAGCCTGCCGCTGGCCAAGCTGGACGCCATGGCCATCAAGCGCGAGCTCGACCAGATCGGCCGCCTGCGCGACGGTGGGGAATGAACTGAGGAGAATGACATGAGCGCTGTCAGCAAGAAACTCTCTTTCCTCGATCGCTACCTCACCGTCTGGATCTTCTCCGCCATGGCGCTCGGTGTCGGACTCGGCTACCTGGTACCGGGCGTCGAGGACTTCATCAATAGCTTTCAGGTCGGCACCACCAACATTCCCATCGCGGTCGGTCTGATCCTGATGATGTATCCGCCGTTCGCCAAGGTGCGTTACGAAGAGCTGCCCGACGTCTTCCGCGACAAGCAGGTGCTCGGCCTGTCGCTGATTCAGAACTGGATCGTCGGGCCGATCCTGATGTTCGCGCTGGCGGTGATCTTCCTGCCCGACAAGCCGGAATACATGGTCGGCCTGATCATGATCGGCCTGGCCCGTTGCATCGCCATGGTCATCNNATCTTCCAGGTGCTGTTCTTCAGCGTCTATGCCTGGCTGTTCATCACCGTGCTGCCGCCGTTGTTCGGCTTGTCCGGCTCCGTGGTCGACATCTCGATCAAGCAGATTGCCCAGAGCGTCTTCATCTACCTNNGTGCTGACGCGCGTGGTCATGCTGCGCTTTGTCACCAAGGAGTGGTACCACGATCATTTCGTGCCGAAGATCGGGCCGATCACGCTGATCGCCCTGCTATTCACCATCGTTGTCATGTTCAGCCTCAAGGGCAAACTGATCATTAGCATTCCCTTCGACGTCGTGCGCATCGCCATTCCCTTGCTGCTCTATTTCGTGGTCATGTTCGTCTTCTCGTTCTACATGTGCAAGCGCCTCGGCGCAAGTTACGAAAAGAGCGCGACGCTTTCCTTTACCGCCGCCAGCAACAACTTCGAACTCGCCATCGCCGTCGCCGTGGCCGTCTATGGCATCAACTCCGGCGTCGCCTTCGCGGCNNGTCATCGGCCCGCTGGTGGAAGTACCGGTGATGATTGGCCTGGTGAACGTGGCGCTGTGGTTCCAGAGGAAGTATTTCGTTGTTGCGCCAGCGGTCAGTTCTCGGTAAGGAATCCAAATGAGCAATAGCGCACCGCTGCATCCCTCGATCATTGCCATGGTTTCGCTCGCCGCGAACATCGCCGCCAATCATCCGAAGAAGGGCCTGTGCCAGATCGAACGACTGCGCGGTTACGGCGTGAGCGAGGAGCAGATCGACATGGTCGTCGACATTGCTCGCCACCTCCGCGACGAGGCCGGACAAATGCTGGATGCCGCGTTCGACGAAGAGGCGAAGCCGGTGGCGGTACCGCCAGGCCTGACTTTTGCCGAGCCGACCCCGGGCTGCGGCTGCACGCCTACTGCCAAGGGCAATTCCTGCTGCTGACATGCGCTGCGTCAACGACGCCTGGGAAAGGCACGAGGGTGAGCTGTTCCGCTTCCTGCGCCATCGCACCCACAGCGATGGCGAGGCGCAGGACGTTCTACAGGACGTCTTCCTGCGCGCCTTGCGTCAGAAGAACGGCCTGTGCGGAATCGACAATCCGCGTGCCTGGCTCTATACGACGGCGCGCAACCTGCTGATCGACCGGCTGCGCATGACGCGCGAGCAGGTGCCCTTGCCCGAGGATCTCGCCGCCGAACTCGCCACCGAGCTGGCGCCCGTGGATGGGCTCAGCCAATGCCTGCCTCGCGTGCTGTCCGAGCTTTCGCCGCAGGATCGCGAAGCCATCACGCTATGCGACATCGAGGGCATGACCCAGCAGGACTATGCCATTCGCATTGGCCTCAGCCTGCCGGCGGCCAAGTCGCGCGTCCAGCGCGCCCGCGTCCGCCTCAAGGCGCATCTGATGGAGGTCTGTCAGGTCAGCTTCAACGCGACCGGACAGGTGGAAGGCTTCGTGCCGAGACCACCGAAGCCGTAGCTTTCGTCTACAGCGCGCTATAGAGCGCGCCATTGAGTGGCGATCAACTCTCGCCGGTTACTTCCAGATGTTTCTTCTGCTTGTGGATTCAGGATTCACGCGTATTATCTATTCACTTATATATGCACCTATCTATCCACAGCTTTATTCACACCCATGCCCTCGCACACTGACGCTATCCGCATGAGCCTATCTGGTGGGCCCCTATCTACGCGCCAACTGATTGATCGAATTGGCGTAAGCCAGCCGACGATTTCTCGCGCCATTGCTCAATTGGGTGACGAAGTGGTGAGGGTTGGAGTCGGGCCATCAATTCAATACGCGTTGCACGATACAGCGCGCGGTTTGCCGGATATCCCGGTCTACCGTGTCGATGCAGAGGGCCGGATTCGGCGCCTGGGAACGCTTATTCCCGTGCGCCCCGATGGGTTCGTTATGCGCCAAGAGGACGGTGTTACGCTGCACAGCGACAGCCTGCCGTGGTGGCTGTACGACATGCGCCCACAGGGATATCTCGGTAGGGCGTATGCGGCCCGCCATGGCGCCGAGCTTGGGTTGCCCGAGCGCCTCCCCGACTGGACCGGTACCCATGTCCTGAGGGCGCTGCTTGCACATGGTTACGACGTAGTGGGAAATCTGCTGCTAGGGGACACCACAAGGGATCATTTTCTCAGCGCTCCCACTTCCGTGTCGATCGCGGAGAGGGAGAAGGTCACCGAATACGCCCGCCTGGGGCTTGACGCCGCGCGCGGTGAGATTCCCGGCTCATCCGCCGGGGGGGAACAGCCAAAGTTCACTGCGAACGTGATGACGCCGGCTGGGCCTCGGCACGTGATTGTCAAGTTCAGCGAGCTGGAGGAATCTCCGGTAAGCGAACGCTGGCGCGATCTGCTTCTGGCCGAACACCTGGCGTTGGGCGCGCTGGCGGACGCGGGTGTTCCCGCTGCCAATACGCAGTTGTTTGACCATGGCGGTCAGCGCTTTCTGGAGGTTGAGCGCTTTGATCGCATCGGAGACCTTGGTCGACGCGCGGTGTTTTCCCTGGCGGCGCTGGACGCCGAATTCGTCGGGGCAGCCGCGAGCGGTTGGCCAGCCATTGCGCGCCGTCTCGCCTCCGACCGGCAAATTCAACCGGAGGCGGCAGACATTGCAGACCTTCTTTGGGCTTTTGGCACGCTGATCGGTAACACGGACATGCATGGCGGCAACCTGTCTTTCGTCTCCGAGCATGGTCGTCCGTATGCGATTGCGCCGGCATACGACATGACACCGATGTCCCTTGCGCCCCGATCTGGCGGCGGGCTACCTGAGAACATCCCGGAGGCTACTATTCACGCTAGCGTCGCCAACCAAACCTGGCGACGCGCTGAAGAACTGGCTCGCGTGTTTCTCGCCCGGGTCAGGGCCACCCAAGGATTCAGCCCTAGATTTGAGATGTGCATTGCCGCGCTTGAACGCCACGTTGAGACAGCAAGCGCCAAGATCGGACGACTTGCATGATCCGGAGGTTATGCCCCCCGGCGACGCGGCTTTGCAACGACTCCAGTCCTTGACGGACTTGTTCCAGTTGATTTGACCATGACCGCACACAATCACAACCACTCTCACGGCAATACCGACACACCCGATCAGCGCCACCGACTGATCATCGCCCTATTGCTCACCTGGGCCTTTGCGGTAGTCGAGGTCAGCGCAGGCTGGCAGGGTGGCTCGTTGGCACTGCTCGCCGACGCCGGGCATATGGTTACCGACGGCGCGGCGCTGGGACTGGCGTTGCTGGCGGCCTGGGTGGCTGCGCGGCCGCCTTCGGCGCGGCACAGCTACGGCCTCGGTCGCAGCGAACTCTTTGCCGCACTGATCAACGCGCTGGCCATGCTCGCCGTGGTGGCCGGTATTGGTATCGAGGCGTGGTCGCGCTTCGAATCGCCGCGCCCCATCGACGGCGAACTGGTCGCCGGGGTGGCGGTGGTGGGGTTGGCCGTCAATCTGTTCGTCGCCTGGCTGCTCTCGCACGGCCAGGACAACCTCAATGTGCGCGGCGCCTTCCTGCACGTGCTGGGCGACGTGCTTGGCTCCGTGGCAGCGATTGCCGCCGGCGTGGTGGTCTGGCTCACCGGGTGGACGCCGATTGACCCGCTACTCTCGATCCTGATCGGCGGGCTGGTCTTGGCTTCCAGCCTGCGCCTCCTGCGCGACGCACTACACGCCCTGATGGACGGCGTACCCTTCGCCATCGACCTTGGCGAGCTCGGCCGCGAACTGGCCGCCGTGCCCGGCGTGATCGAGGTGCACGACCTGCACGTCTGGGCACTGTCCGGCGACCGGCTGGCGCTGACGGCCCACGTGCGACTGAAGGAACTCGCCGACTGGCCCGCTGTGCTGAATGGCTTACGGCACAAGGCGGAGGAGCACGGCATCGGCCACGCCACCTTCCAGCCGGAGACTGTTTCCTGGACGGCACTGGTCAGACACGGCTGAGGCCTGCATCTTTTCCGCTGCCGCTTCGTTTCCCCAAGTACCCGTCTTCCATTTGGAGCGATTGCAATGAAAACCATCAAAGTACTCGGCACCGGCTGTGCCAACTGCAAGACCACCCTCAAGCTGATCGGGGAGGTCGCCGCCGCCAAGGGCATCGCCGTGCAGCTGGAAAAGGTCGAGGACATCAAGGACATCATGGCCTACGGCGTCATGAGCACGCCGGGTGTGGTCATCGATGGCAAGGTGGTGCACGCCGGCGGCATTCCCGGCCGCGACAAGATCGATGGCTGGCTGGCTTGAGGCGCTCCACCATGGCGCGTCGCCAGTTGGGGAAGGCCTTCGCGGTCGCCATGGCGCGGATTGCGCCTGATGCAGGCCACGCAACATTTCGCGTGTGTGCGCCGACGCACAGTCGCGAATGTGTGATTGCAATACGCTAGCCGTGTTGCGGTGTGCACCGGGCACCTTTCTGTCTTCACGAAGCGGTCCAACGGATTGTCGGGCTCTTCTTAACCGTCGAAGGAGTCGAATCATGAAGCTAACCCATATTGCCCTGATTGCCATAGCCAGCACCATATCGATGTCGGCCGTTGCCCAACCCAGAGGTTTCGGCTGGAACAAGAGCTACACGCCCGGCTGGACGCTGATGAGCCCGCAGGAGCGGACCGAATGGCAGACCAAGATGCGCGCCGCCAAGACCTACGACGATTGCAAGGCGATGCAGGAAGAGCACCACCAGGCGATGGAAGCTCGCGCCAAGGAAAAGGGCATGACGCTGCCCGCACCGCGCCGCAACGGCTGCGACATGATGAAGGCGCGCGGCCTGTTCAAGTAACCCACTGGTTCGCGCCGCCTCGGCCAGGTCGGCGCCAATGAGCAGCGCTTGGCGGTGACCACGCCGCTGCTCGCCATGCTTCGGCATCGGCAAGGCCTGAAGGAGCCGGAGTACCTCCTTTGAGCAAGCACCAAGAGCGGGGCAGTGCACAAAGTCACGCGGAGATGCGTTCATGGCACACCCTCACTGCCGAGGCCGTAGCCAAGGCTCTTGGGGTAGCGCCTGCGGTTGGCCTGAGCGAGGGCGAAGCCGCCGGCCATGGTGGCGATATTGCTCGCCATCGGCGCATAGCGGATGTTGAAGCAACAGGCGCTGGTACGCCGGCTGCCCGCTCATATCGAGCGCCGTGTTTTGGGCAGTCGAGCTTGAAAAGTGGCTGATACGCAATGCTTGGATTTACCGGCAGAAAGACCAGAGCGCGGGATAGTCGGGGGCGACTCGGATTGAGGCAAGTGCATCTTTTGCCGGCCGGCTTCGTCTCCATATGTGGAGTCCCTTTGCCGACCCAATATTCTTGGAGCAAGCATGACCGAACTCACTACCACCGCACCACCACGGCTGACTTTTGGCCGCTGGGTCGTCGGCCTTTCCCTTGCCATCGTCGCCTGGGTGGCGGCCTACGCCTATTTGACGGAATTCGCGGACGCCATGGTCGCCGCGACCGGCTTGGCGCGCGGAACCCGCTTCGGCGAAGCGGTGCATTTCTTCTTCTTCGACACGCCTAAGGTTCTGCTATTGCTCACCGGCATCGTGTTCGTGATGGGCATCATCCAGACCTTCTTTTCGCCCGAGCGCACGCGCGCGCTGCTGTCGGGCAAGCGCCTGGGCGTCGGCAACGTGATGGCGGCGAGCCTCGGTATCGTCACGCCGTTCTGCTCCTGCTCGGCGGTGCCCTTGTTCATCGGCTTTCTTTCGGCCGGCGTGCCCATGGGCGTGACCTTCTCGTTCCTGATCTCGGCGCCGATGGTCAACGAAGTGGCACTGGTGTTGCTGTTCGGCATGTTCGGCTGGCAGGTGGCGGCGCTCTATCTGGGCATGGGTCTGCTGATCGCCATCGTCGCCGGCTTTGTCATCGGCGAACTGAAAATGGAACGGCACCTGGAAGACTGGGTGCGCGCCATCCATGCCGGCGAGGTGCAGGCGGCCAACGGCACGAACCTGAACTGGGTCGAGCGCTTCGAGGCCGGTGGCCGGCATGTGCGCGACATCGTCGGCAAGGTGTGGCCCTACGTGCTGGCCGGCATCGGGCTCGGCGCCGCCATTCACGGCTACGTGCCGGAGGACTTCATGGCCTCGATCATGGGCNNGAGATGATCATCCTGCGCAAGGTGTTGAAGCCGACGCTCATCGCCACCTTCGCCGGCGTGGTCGCGGTGGGCATCCTGCTAGTGGGCTACGTCTTCAACCTGATCTTGTGACGCCAACCGGGGCGGCAACATGGGGGCGACGTTCGATTTCGCGCAGCCGCCGCCCAGCCCTGCGGCAGCGAGCTTGCGCTCGAGGATCTCCATCGTCGCCCGCCCGACATAGTCGTCGGCGCTGCCGCGACTGTCGAAGGCTTCGAGGTAGGCACGGCCGATCAGGCGCCCCAGCGGCGGTGGGTTGTANNGGCCAGGTAGCCGGCGGCGATCAGCCGGCGCTCGATCGGTGTATCCGGCTGTACGCCGATGAAGAAGATGAAAGGCAGGACATTCTCGCGACCGAACATGTCGTAGAGCTCGCGAATCAGCGCAGCGGTGGCCAGCAGCGTTCGCGTCGTTTCGCCGGGTGCGTTGAGGGGCATGTAGAGCTTGACCTGCTGGTCGGTATGACCTGCCTCCTTAAACATGCGGAAGGCGGCCATCTGCTGCTCAAGGTTATAACCGAGCGTCAGGCTGTCGATCACTTCCTGGGTGCCGGTGAACGACAAGTCGATGCTCTCGATTCCGCTGGCCAGCATCTTGGCGGCGATCCCGGGTGTCAGGTGATTGAGGCGCAGATAACCGGTCCAGCGAACGTCGAGGCGCCGGGCGATCATCTCGTCGAGAATCGCCTCCACGTGCTCTGTGCTGCGCAAGGTCGAGCAGAACTGGGCATCGGTGAACCAGATGTGCCTGACGCCATACACCTTGTTCAGGGTCTCGACTTCCTTGGCCACTTCCACGGGGTCCCGATAGCGCTGGCGATCGCCTTCGATCTTGTTGTAGAGACAGAAGTGGCATTGAAATGGACAGCCGCGCTTGGTATGCACGCCAATCGCGCCGCCGAGGTAGTCGCGAAAACCGGCAAAGATCGACTCGATGTAGGCAAAATCGACGGCGGTCAGGCGCGCCAGATCGAAGTTCTCGACCGCAGGGCGATGCAGGACCTCGCCGAAGCGGTCCTTGTACCAATGATGGCCCGCCGGCGAGCTGTAACCATCGACCACCGAGAGCATTGCTTCCTCGCCCTCGCCAGCGACGATCACCGTGTCGCTTGGGCACTTCAGGGCCACGTATTTGCCGAAAATTGACACTGCCGGACCGCCGACCACCAGTCGGCTGTCGGGAAGCAGGCGGCGCGCCAGATGCAGGTAACCGAAGTTGCGCAGGCGTGCCGCGCCGTAGTCCCAGATGATGCCGAAGGCACTCCAGGCCGCCTTGACTCGCCGCCAGAGGCTGGGCGAGTGATCGAAATTCATGACCACTTCGAGTGCGTCGTTTTCCGGATGCGGACCGAAGGTCTGCATGTTGCGCCAGGAAAACGCCACCACGTCGGGCCGCGTGGCCAGCAGGCGCGCACGCAGCACCGCCCGACGTCGGCCGGGGGGAACCATCGCCAGATCAAGGATCTCCTGGGCGATGTCGGGCCGCTGCTTGTGGATGAAATCGGCCAGATAGACCAATCCGCCTGGCCAGATCTTCCACACCGGTAGGCGTACGTAGAGGACGGAACAGACTGCTTTAGACATGGCTCACAACTACTCAATTTCCGTGACCAGGCATGCGAAGCCGAACTGGCGACCAAGTTACCCCAAGTCAATGCGGCGCTCGATTGATTTCGCCATTAGGGTCATTCGCTGATTCAACTGCAATTCCCCTGGACACGTCGCTGGTAACATCACACCATGTGAATTGCTGGAGCGCCATCTTGCTACCTCCACCGTTCGGCTGGCATGCCTCCTTCTGGCGGGCTCTCTGCATCGCTCTCGGGCTCTGCGACTCTGTTGGTGCGGAGGTCTATGACGACTTCGGCGCAGATCAGATCGATCGAGGGAAATGGGACCGACCAGGCCCTCTGGTATTTACTCAATCGGATGGCCGCCTGCGCTTTCCGTGCCAGGATGCAGCGAGTGAAACGCTGGTGTCCACACGGACATTTCCGCCTGGATTCTTCCAGCTCAGCTTCGAGAATTACCGGTCAAGCAACATGTCCCCCGGGGGGCGAGGACTGGGCTCATATCTGGCCATCGGCCTTGCCGGCGGTGACGAACGTGTGCGCGTCATTCGGGGCGACATTCGCAGCGGCGGCTACTTTGAAGCCAATCACTTCAAGAACGGTACCTATAACCTCTGGTATCACGACACCAACGTGCATTCCGGACGACTCGGACTCTATTTCGATGGCACTAGTGTGCGCGCCTTCCATGGCTCTGGATTGCGGCATGACCCCGGTTGGCAAAGTGTCGGCCCGGCAATAAGCCCGAACTGGTCGTCGCCGCCGAAACTGTATATTGGCGGCAACGCTGGGGGCAGCGGCTGTACGACGTTCGCCGTGACAAGTGTCGAGTTTGTTGCAGAGCCCTTGCCCGCCGCGCTGCGGCAAGAGCTCGAGAAGTAGAGAAACCTCATCCCGCCCCTTCAAGCCTAAATGCAAACAGACAGTTAAACTGAGCCGTCTACCCAATGACTGCTTTGGCCATGAACTCGATCGCACTCGTCCGTTACGTCGTAGCCGGCTTACTTCTTCTTGCCAGTGTCGGCTATGCGGCCGACCAACGCATCACGCTGTTGCATGTCAATGACGTCTACCAGATTGCTCCGGTCGACAAGGGCCGCAATGGCGGGTTGGCGCGTCTGGCGACCATTCGCGACCAGGTGCGCGCGACTTCGCCGGACACGCTGCTGGTTTTCGGCGGTGATACGCTGTCGCCCTCAGTCGCCTCGAACACCTTTCGCGGCGGCCAGATGATCGCCGTCTGGAATGCCTTGGCCCTTGATCTTGCGGTTCCGGGCAACCACGAATTCGACTTTGGTCCGGAGCTGTTCAAGAAGCGCATCGCCGAGTCGACTTTTCCGTGGCTGGCCGACAACATGAGCGATCGCGTTTCCGGCAAGCCCTATGGCGGTACTCGCCGGGCGCTCATCCGCCGTTTTGGCAACGTCAGGATAGGCTTCCTGGGTGTGATTACCACCGATACGGCGCAGACATCGAAACCTGGTCCAGAGGTGCGCTTTGCCGATCCGGTGGCCACCGCTCGGCGCACGGCCGCCCATCTGCGTGCGCAGGGGGCGACCATTGTCGTCGCCTTGACGCACTTGTCGATGGCCGAGGACCAGCGGTTGGCGGCGACCGGCGCCGTCGACCTGATCCTCGGTGGCCACGATCATGCCGTGATGCAGTCCCTGGCCGGTCGGACGCCGATCTTCAAGGCCGGATCCGATGCCCGGCTGGTGGCCAGGATCGACCTGATTGCCGACAGCCACAGCGGCCACCTCAAGCACCTGGATTGGGAGCTGCTGCCGGTGACCTCGGCAGTAGCGGAGGATCCGGTCGTGGCCACGGTCGTCGCCGGCTATGAACAGCAGCTGGCCGTCTTGCTTGACCGTCCGGTGGGCGAGACGGCGGTGGTCCTGGATGCTCGTCAGCAGACCAGCCGGTCGACCGAAACCAACCTCGGTGACTGGCTTGCCGACATCTACCGCATCCGTACGGGGGCAGACGCGGCGCTGGTCAACGGCGGCTCGATTCGTTCCAACACCACCTATGGCCCTGGGCCGCTGACCAAGCGCGATATCCTTTCCATCCTGCCCTTCGAGAACCCGATCGTGAAGCTCGACGTGAGCGGCCAGGTGCTGCGCCAGGCGCTCGAGCACGGCCTGGCCGAGATCGACCAGTCCAACGAGAGCGGTCGCTTTCCGCAGGTATCGGGCATTCGCTACCGCTATGATGCCCGCCGGCCGGCGGGCTCACGCCTCGTCGATGTCACGGTTGCTGGCGTGCCGCTGGACGCCGCCCGCCACTATGGGCTGGCCGTCAACAGCTATCTCGCCGGTGCCGGCGACGGCTACACGATGCTGCCATCGCAACGCTATTTGTTGTCGCCTGAGAACGCGCTTTCGGAAACGGCCGAGGTCGTTGAAGTGCTGAGCGGCAACTCGCCGATTGCGCCAGCAGTTGACGGGCGTATCGAGCGGCTGGACGTTCGCTAGAAGGGCTGTGTGCATTCTGAGGTTGGAATCCCCCGTTGCGGCTCTCATCGGAACGAACCTGCGTTGCACTAATCCGCCTTCGTGTCCTTCGTGTCCTTCGTGTCCTTCGCGGCAACGCCGGGTTTCACGCTGCCGTCAGGCATCGGCACTGCTATCGGATCGACCTTGACCTTGGCCACACCGTCGTCTTGTGTGATCCCAATCTTCTGCGCCGTGGCAGGCGACAGATCGACGATCCGACCTTTCACGTGTGGCCCGCGGTCCTGGATGGTGACGACCGCGCTCTGTCCGGTATCGAGGTTGGTCACCTTCGCGGTGGTACCAAGGGGAAGCGTCTTGCTCGCAGCGTTGTTGTCGTGTGGGTCCATCTTGGTGCCATCGGCCATCTTCTTGCCAGCGAACCTTCTTGCATAGAACGAGGCTTTGCCAACCCGTTTGCGGCCCGACAGGTCAGGTTTCACTTTCGCTGCCGAACCTTCCGGCCTTGACGACGCGGATTCATGCGTTTGGGAATTGCCTGCGGCGCCGGCATCGGCTGCAAGCCCGAGAGCGCAGGCGCAGACGGCCCAGACCGTCAGAACTCTGGCAAGACGATTGGATAACGATATCTCCAGCACGCTGTCGATACTCCATGGCAACAATAACGCCTGCGCGCCGTACCTGATCACGCGCAGAAACTGGCGCGCCGCAAATCGATGTTCGGCGCTTGAGTATTCGCGGTCTGTACGGTGTCGCTCTTTGGCGCACCGTCGGCGGCACAACCTACTCACTCGCCGATTGCGCCGGCGGTTGACGGCCGTATCGAGCGGCTGGACGTTCGTTAGAACTTGCCGTCGTCGAGGCGTCCGGCCAGCTCCGGGGTCACGTCGTCGAAGCGCAGAATTCGTGCGCCCTTGTGCTCGCGCGAAAACTCTGCGGCGTCGGCCGAGTTGGCCAGGGGGACGAACTCGTGGCCCATCGGACCGAGAGCGTCGGAACCGATGACGAAATAGGCCCGGTGGGCATCCATGGGTTGCAGGTTGTAGTAGTCGGTGACCCAGACGGCGGCGATGTCCGCGCGCTTGTGGTTCCTGGCGTACTTGCCCGGATCGAACCAGTACTTGAACATGTCCTTGGCGCCGTCGAAGTGGTGAGCGTGGCCATCCGTGTAGACCACGGTCGCGGCCCAATTCGGATACTTGGCCACCAGCATGCCGCAAACCGGGCAGGTGTCCTTCGGCCCCGGCTTGGGCGGTGTCTGGGCCGTCGCCAGAACGACCCAGAATGCCAGCAGCAGAAATGCTGCCAGGCGCCGCATCAGTGGCTGTGCTCCATAGTGGATTCCATCATCTTCTTGCGCCGTTCGGTGCGCATCTTGCGGATCATGGCGACGTCGCCGGCCATATCGGTGTGGGCAGCCAGCAAGGCCTGATCGAAGTTCGCCAACTCGCCGCCATTGGCCACCTGCGAGGCCTTGGCGGCTTCCGCGCTGCCGTAGGCGACCTTGCTGCGCTTGGTCATCACGCCCTTCTGCGAGCCGCCGACCAGGAAGCTCGCTTTGTCGACCTCGACCAAAGGCTTGACGTCACCCGCGGCGGCGTTGTCGGCCACCCAGATCGCCTTGGGATCGCGATCCAGATTGAGCGACAAACTGACGGCGGCGCAGTGCAGCGAGCAGGTGCCGTCGTAGAGGTCGTCGCTGTAGTGCACGACCATCCGCGAATGGTGGAACTGCTTCCTGTCCATGCCGCAGTACGGACACTTGGGGGCCTTGTCGATGTCGTTCTCTTGCGGTTTGCCGTCCGACTTCTTCGGCGTGAATTGCATCGGCGTGCCGTCGCCCTCGCACTGGGCGGCGCTAGCTTGTGCCGTGGCGGCCAGACCGGCGCCGACGAGCAGGGAAAGTTTCAGGGCTTCTCGACGATTCATGTCCATTCCTCTCACAGAGCCAAATGACAGATACTAGCTTGGCCGACTGCGGATCATCTGCGACAAATTGTCGCGTAGAGCCCCAATCAAACCGGAAGCGCCGTGTTATCCACGACCCGGCGGAGCACGAAGCTCGAGTGCACGCCGGTCACGCCCTTGATGCGCGTGATGCGATTGAGCAGCAGTTCCTGATAGGCATCCATGTCCTTCACCACCACCTTGAGCTGGTAGTCGGCGTCCTGGCCGGTGATGAGCAGGCACTCGAGCACCGCGGGAATTTCGCGCACCGCTTTCTCGAAGGCCTCGAAGCGTGCCGGCGTGTGCTGGTCCATGGAAATGTGGATCAGCGCCATCAACGAAAGGCCCAGCGCCTTGGGGTCGACCATGGCCCGGTAGCCGATGAGAAAGCCCGCCTCTTCCAG
>PMIF01000021.1 GCA_003157035.1 Rhodocyclaceae bacterium | reverse complement strand
CGAGACGCGTGCCATGGCCTGTGCACTGGCCGAACTCGGCTTCAAGCGGGGCGATCGTCTCGGCATCATCGGCGACAACCGGCCACGGCTCTATTGGGCGATGTGCGCGGCGCAGATGCTTGGTGGCATTCCGGTGCCGATGTACCAGGATGCCGTTGCCCAGGAAATGACCTTCGTGCTCCAGGACGCCGGCATCCGCATCGCCATCGTCGAAGATCAGGAACAGGTCGACAAGCTGTTCGAAGTCAAGGATCAGTGTCCGCAGTTGGAACACGTGATCTACGACCAGCCGCGCGGTCTGCGCCACTACTTGCAGACCTGGCTGCACGGACTTGACGAACTGGTCGCCGCCGGTGCCATCCACGATAGCAACCACAGCGACTTTCTTGATCGCGAGATTGGTCTCGGTCAGCCCGACGACGTCTCGATCATGCTCTACACATCCGGTACTACCGGCAAGCCGAAAGGCGTTTGCCAGACGCACCGGGCCTTCATCGCCGCCGCCCGTGGCGGCATTGCGGTCGACAAGCTCGACGCCGATGGCGACATCCTGTCTTACCTGCCGATGGCCTGGGTCGGCGACCATCTGTTTTCTTTCGCGCAGGCGATGGTGGCCGGCTTCACGGTCAATTGTCCGGAGTCGGGCGAGACGGTGATGATCGACATGCGCGAGATCGGCCCCAGCTACTACTTCGCGCCGCCGCGGGTGTTCGAGAACCTGCTGACGCAAGTCATGATCCGCATGGAGGATGCCAGCCGTAGCAAACGCACCCTGTTCCACTTCTTCATGGCGGTGGCCAAGCGTAGCGGCGCCGAAATCCTCGACGGCAAATCGGTTGGCTTCAAAGACCGATTGCTTTACGCGCTGGGTGACCTGATCATCTTCGGGCCGCTGCGCAATGTTCTTGGCATGAGCCGGATTCGCGTCGCCTATACCGCCGGCGCTGCCATCGGTCCCGACTTGTTCAAGTTCTATCGCTCGATCGGCGTCAATCTCAAGCAGTTCTACGGCCAGACCGAGACCTGCGCCGCCGTCTGCCTGCAACCCGATGGCCAGATCAAGTTCGATTCCGTCGGCTTGCCGATGCCGGACGTCGACGTGCGCATTGCCCCGAGCGGCGAAATCCTTGTCCGCGGGCCGATGCTGCTCAAGGAGTACTACCAGCGGCCCGACGCCACCGCAGAATCGATCGACGCCGATGGCTACTTCCACACCGGCGATGCCGGCTTCTTCGACCTTGATGGCCACCTGAAGATCATCGATCGTGCCAAGGATGTCGGCAAGCTGGTGGGCGGCGCCATGTTCGCGCCCAACTACCTCGAGAACAAGCTGAAGTTCTTTCCCCACATCAAGGAAGCCGTCTGCTTCGGTCATGGCCGCGACATGGTCTGCGCTTTCATCAACATCGACATCGGCGCAGTGGGCAATTGGGCGGAACGGCGGGGCATCGCCTACAGCGGCTATACCGACCTGGCCGCCAAGCCCGAAGTCTATGGTCTGATCCAGGACTGCCTGGAGCAGGTCAATGCCGAGCTGGCGGGCGACGCCATGGTTGCCGACACCCAGATTCATCGCTTTCTGGTGCTGCACAAGGAACTCGATCCCGACGACGACGAGCTGACCCGCACGCGCAAGGTGCGCCGCGGCTTCGTCGCCGAGAAGTATGCCGTGCTGATCGAGGCGCTCTACTGCGGCAAGACCTCGCAGTTCATCGAGACGCTGGTGCGTTTCGAGGATGGTCGCACGGGCAAGATCGGCGCCGACTTGCAGATCCGCGATGCCAGGACCTTCGCGGCCGTCGGCAGGACAGCGTGATGGCACGGCAGATCGGCGACGTCATCCTCGACCTGAAGAACATCTCGCTTCGGTTCGGCGGTGTCAAGGCGTTGACCGACATTTCGTTCGACGTGCGCGAACATGAGATCCGCGCCATCATCGGCCCCAACGGCGCCGGCAAGAGTTCGATGCTTAACGTCATCAATGGCGTGTACCGGCCGCAAGAAGGCGAGATCATCTTCCGCGGCCAGCATCGTCACAACATGAATACCCACATGGCGGCCGCCGCCGGCATCGCCCGAACTTTTCAGAACATCGCGCTGTTCAAGGGCATGACCGTAATCGACAACCTGATGGCCGGCCGCAACCTGAAGATGAAGTGCAACTTCATCCAGCATGCGCTGTGGTGGGGCCCGGCGAAACGCGAGGAGCTGGCGCAGCGGGCCAAGGTGGAGGAGGTGATCGATTTCCTCGAGATCGAGCACATCCGCAAGACGCCGGTCGGCCGCCTTCCCTACGGTCTGCAAAAGCGCGTCGAGCTGGCGCGGGCGCTGGCGGCGGAGCCGGCAATCCTGCTGCTCGACGAACCGATGGCGGGCATGAACGTCGAGGAGAAGCAGGACATGTGCCGCTTCATCCTTGACGTCAATGATCAGATGGGTACCACCATCGTGCTGATCGAGCATGACATGGGCGTGGTGATGGATATCTCGGATCGCGTCGTCGTGCTCGATTATGGCAAGAAGATCGGCGACGGCGACCCCGACGAAGTGAAGAACAATCCCGAAGTGATCGCCGCGTACCTCGGCACACAACATTAAGGTGGCCGAATGAGTTTCTTCTTCGAAGTCCTGATCGGCGGTCTGCTCAGCGGCATCATGTATTCGCTGGTGGCGCTCGGCTTCGTGCTCATTTTCAAGGCCTCGGGCGTACTCAACTTTGCCCAGGGCGCCATGGTCTTTTTCGCCGCGCTGTCGCTGGTCGGCTTCATGGAACACGGCGCGCCGCTGTGGCTGGCCTTCATCCTCGCCTTCGCGGTCATGACGGCGCTGGGCATCGCTACCGAAAAGTTCGTCCTGCGCAAGATGGTGAACCAGGCGCCGATCTCGCTGTTCATGGCCACCATCGGCCTGTCCTTCTTCATCGAGGGGCTGGCGCCGATGATCTGGGGCAACCAGGTGCGGCCGCTCGATATTGGTCTGGTCGACGAACCGATCGGCTGGATTCTCGATGGCTACAACATCGTGGTCAGCACTTT
>PMIF01000005.1 GCA_003157035.1 Rhodocyclaceae bacterium | reverse complement strand
GGCCTCCGAGATACGCAGCAACTGAACAAAATTGTGCCCTTCTTGCGCACCACCAGGCGAGAAACCGAACGCCGTCTCTTCGAACAAACTATCCAGGCTGCCGTTACCGGCAATGACCCTCGCCAGTTCGTCGGTCGCCTTTGCGCTGTCGGTGAGCGCAGCATCCTGACCGCTGGGAACCTCGACACCGAACACTGTCGGGTCCAGTGTCACCGTCTCATTGGCCCGAACCAGGAAGTCCTCACCACTGTTGAAGGCGATCTGAACATAGCCGCCCGTTGCCGTAACCACGACCTCGCCCTCATACACAGGATCGCCGACATGCAAGACGCGCGACACACCATTCAGTGTTGCGGTCGCTTGACCAGTAAGCGCAGTGATCTTGCCGATGATATTGGGATGCGATGCCATGACGGACTCTCCAGACGGATTGCTGATGGCGCTAGTTTACGGACGCCGGGCAGGCGCCGCTATTGGACCGAAGTACAGGATGACGCGTTAGCGCCTGCTAATGCTCTGGATTTCGATGAATCAGCAGGGATAGCTGCAGGCGATCGCGGACGCCCAGCTTTTGGAAGATTGCGCCGGAATGCGCCTTGACCGTCCGCTCGGTAATGCCCAACTGACGGGCGACTTCCTTATTGGCGGCGCCGTCGGCGATGGCACGCGCCACCTGGCACTCGCGCTCGGTCAACGACTGCGTCCAGGCTGCGCCTGGTTGGCTGGCTGGCAAGGCCTGGGATGTGGCGCGCAGCAGCCGCGCCAAGAGGGATTCACCGACCCACAACCCACCCTGACTGACGACTTCGGCGACATTGCGCAACAACGCCGGTTGCGCATGGCAGTTGCAGTAACCGCGAGCGCCCTGGCTGAAGCAGGCAATCGCTTGATCGTCGCTCGGCACTTCGGCCAGCACGATCACCGACGACTCAGCCCAATGGCGCCGAATTTCACCAAACCGGGCGGGGATATCGGCATCGGCTGACAGTCGAAGCCAGAGCAAGTCCGGATGGCTGGCTGACGCTGCGACGGCATCCAGTCGGGCGGCCTTTGCATTGGGAAACGCCTCGAGCCAGCGTTGAAGGATCTCTCCCGACTTCGAGACAAAGAGATTGCGCGTATCCATGGCTGCCAGGTCTTAGCGTTCCGTCAATGCCGCTTGTTTCGCTCTCAACACCGGCTTCAGCAAATAGGCCAGAATGCTCTTTTGCCCGGTCACGATATCCACCTCGGCAACCATGCCGGGAATGATCGGCAAATTTTCCCCCAGGCTGGGCCTGTCGGTGCGAACGCGAACGATGTAGTACGTATTGCCCTTGTCATCGGTCACCGAATCGGCGCCGATCTGCTCCAGCCTGGCCTCAAGGCCGCCATAAACGGAAAAATCGTAGGCGGTGAATTTGACTATGGCCCGTTGCCCGGGGCGCAGAAAGGCAATGTCTTTCGGCAGCACTTTGGCCTCCAGCAGCAACGCGTCATCCAGCGGTACGACCTCGACAAGATCCCTGCCCGGTTGTACGACACCGCCGACGGTATTGACCAGCAACCGCTTCACTGTGCCCTTGACCGGCGACCGGATCGCGGAATGCTTCACCCGGTCTTCGAGGCCGACATTGGTTTCCGAAAGGGCGTTGAGTTTTCCCATGGTCTCAGCCAGATCCTTGCGGGCATCATTGCGGAAATTGAGCTCGACTTCCTCGATCTTGCGACTGGCTTCGGAAATGGCTGCCTGGACCCGCGAAATTTGCGCCGAGGCCATGTCTCGCTCGCCGCGGAATCTTGACACATCTCGCTCCAAGCGCAACAACTCGACTTCCGACACCGCACCGGAAGAAATCAACGGCTTGGTCACCTCGAGTTCCCGAGCCGTCAGATCATGGGCCTTGGCCGCCTGTTCGC
Organism: Rhodocyclaceae bacterium; assembly: GCA_003157035.1. Taxonomy (GTDB): domain Bacteria; phylum Pseudomonadota; class Gammaproteobacteria; order Burkholderiales; family Rhodocyclaceae; genus Fen-999. The sequence goes on along the minus strand of PMIF01000005.1, from coordinate 6,986 downwards.
GGCGCGCCCGCGCCTCTGCCAACTCCTGTTGGCGCTGCGCCAATTGTTGGCGTGAAATCGACAACTGGGCTTGCAGTTCCGACGTCCTGGTCTCGAACAACCGGCGCTCAGCCTCGACTGTTTCCGGATCTTCCTTGACGACATCCGCAGGCGGCTCGAACGGCTTGTTCTCGGCAATGGCCCGCAGGCGTGCACTCTTGGCGAGCAAGGAAAGATACTGCGCCCGCCCTTCACGTGCCGACGATTCGAACCGCGTCGAGTCCACCTGCAACAGCAACTGACCCGCTTCGACGATCTGCCCTTCGTGGATGGCAATCTCCGAAACGATGCCGCCGTCGAGGCTCTGCAGCACCTGCAACTGCCGCGAAGGAATAACCCTGCCTTCGCCCTTGGTCACTTCGTCCACCTGGGCGATTGCCGCCCAAATCAGGAACAACACCATTACGAAACCAAGCGCGCGAACAAGAATCCTGGCCCGCAGCGGCTCCTGATGAACCATGTAATAGTCGGCATCGGCAACGAAATCGGCTTCGGGTCTTTCCTTTTCCTGCCGCCAATCGCGCAGCAAACGGTCGACGGCCGGTTGCGCCCGCCGCCGTATTGCTTCCAGCCAGCCGTGCAGTCTGCCTGCTCTCGCCAGCCAGCGTTCGCGCGACTGCTCGCTCATGTCGCACGTCCGATCCGACCACTTTGCAATGCCTCGACAACCTGTTCCTTGGGACCGTCGGCAACAATGCGGCCGTTGTCGACAACAATGATTCGTTGCGCCAGATCCATGAGGCTGGTTCGATGGGTGACGATCATCATCGTCTTGTGCTCGGCAAAATGACGCAGGCGCTCTTTGAAGTGGGCTTCGGACGTGAAGTCCATTGAACTCGTCGGCTCGTCGAGCAACAGGATTGCTGGATCCAGCAAGACCGCCCGGGCGATCGCCACCCCCTGCCGTTGGCCACCTGACAGAGATTCACCACGCTCACCGATCACCATGTCGAAACCTTGCGGGTGGCGGTTGACGAACTCGGCGAGGCCGCCGACCTCGGCTGCCTCGACAATTGTCCGATCGTCGGCATACGGCGCGCCAATGGCGATGTTTTCGCGCAGGGTACCGTAGAACAGCATGGTGTCCTGGGCAACGTAACCAATGCTGCGCCGCAGATCAGCCGGATCCAGCTGGCGCAGATCGACGCCGTCCACCAGCACCGCGCCTTCGCTGGGCGCATACAGACCAAGAATCAACTTCTGCAACGTCGTCTTGCCCGACCCGACCCGACCAAGAAGAACCACGTGCTCACCGGGGCGAACCCGAAACGACACATTCTTGAGCGAAGGCTCGCCGTCGACGCCATAGCTGAAGGTGACATCGCGAAACTCGATTTCGCCGCGGATTTCCGGGCGATGAACGAAGGCAGTCTCGCCGCTACGCTCGACCGGCCGCGACATCGTCTGTTCCAGGGAAACAAGCGCCAGGCGCGCGTTCTGATACTGCACCAGCAGGGCAACGATTTGCGCCAGGGGTGCCATGGCGCGTGACAACAACATGGTGACGGCGATTAGCCCACCCATGGTCAACATGTTGGCATGAATCAGATAGACGCCGGCGATCACGGTGACCAAATTTACGGTTTGGATGGCCGTGTTGCCGCCGTTGATCGCACTCGCCGAAAGCAGCCGCAGCTGACTATTGACTCGGGCCAGGAAAGCCGCCGTCTTCTCCCACTTCTGCTGCATCTGGCCCTCGGCGCCATGGGCCTTGATCGTCTCCAGTGCCGTCAGGCTTTCGACCAGCGTCGCGTTGCGCAGTGCCGCTGCCCGAAAGGTGCTCTCCGAGAGTTCCTGCATCTTGTGCTGGACGATGTAGCTATAGACGACCAGTACGATCGCGCCGATGATCGGGAAGAACACCAGCGGCCAGGAAATCCACAGGATAACCAGCATGAACAGCAACGCGAAGGGTAGATCGATCAGCGCGGTAACGGTTGCCGAAGCAATGAAATCGCGTACCGATTCGAACGAGCGCAAGGTCGCGGCAAACGAGCCGACCGACGCGGGTCGGTCGGCCATCCGCATCCCCAGCACCCGTTCCATGATCTGCGCCGAGAGCTTGACATCGATGCGTGCGCTGGCCAGATCAAGAAAATAGCCGCGCAAGAGGCGCAGGGCGTAGTCCAGAACCAGGACCAGCAGGACACCGACGGCGAGCATCCAGAGCGTCTCCAGACCGTAGTTGGGTACCACACGGTCGTAAACGTTCATGGTGAACAGCGGGATGGCGAGGGCAAAAAGGTTGATCAGCAGCGCCGCAGCCAAAATATCCCGGTAGACCGGCCACTGATCGAGCACCGCCCCCCAGAACCAGTGGCGCTGCCTGACCTCGACCACCTCAGGTGCCCGCTGATCGAAGCGAAAACGCGGACGGGCGAATATTGCGACCCCGGCATAGCGCGCGGCGAGTTCGTCCCGGCTCAGGGTCGCCCCGCCCTGACCGGCCTCGGGGAAGAGAATGCGCGCCGTTTGCCCCGCATCTTCCCAACCAAGCAGAAGGCAAGCCTCGTTGTCCTCCAGCAGCAGAATGACCGGCAGCAGCACAGCATCGATCTTCGACAACGACCGGCGCACGATCTTGCTCGAAAAACCGGCCCTGGCCGCGGCGCGAGGAAACAGAGAGGGCGTCAACCCCTCCTTCGGCAACGGCAAGCCGGCAGACAGCGCTGCCCGGGTACTCGGCCGACCATGAATACGGGTCAGTTCGACAAGACAATCCAGCAACGGATCGTGATGAAGGAGATCCTCGCGCAAACCATCGCCGAGATGAACGGAGACGCTTGGCGGGGTGCTGGCAGTTGGTTCACTCACAAGGGTGGATTATGCCCCATCCCCCGCGGCAATGCTCTGGCGACGGATTCCGCCGCGGGCAACTGATTCCATTTCGGTGGATCTTCTCCGAATGGCGATCAAGGCACCTGTTTATTAGCATTTGCTAATTATTAATATATTGATTAGTAAGCAATATGCGCGCCACAGGGAACGAATCATATATGCCCATGTACCCGTTCAGATACCCGTCGTTGGCCACTTAGCGTCACTAATTAGTTTATTGGAGTGGCCAATCACTCAATCTGATTGAAAAATGCAAGAAACGCCCTTATAGTCGGCATCACTATTTTGCAATAGTGTTTGAATCAGGTAGCAAACAAGAAAACCCTGGGCGTGCCTGCCAGCAATCGGCCGACTCCGGAGGAGACAAGTAGATTTCACTTGGCGCTCAACGCGTCCGGTCGGCCGTCGGCCGAAAAGTCTCCTCGGTGCTTGCTGTTTGCATAATGTGCCCGCCCAAGTCAGGAGGCACGCCGATGTCAGACAGTACGGAGACGACCGATTCCTCGATCGACCAGGGCAGCCTTTCGCGCCGACTCATGCGGCCGCCAAAGTGTTCCATGCTGCGCATGCTGGTCATTGGCGTCGCGTTCGGCATCCTGGTCTGGGGTGGCCTCAACACCGGCATGGAACTCACCAACCATTCCGAGTTCTGCATCTCCTGTCACGAAATGACGATCCCCTACGAGGATCTCAAGAAGACGGTCCACTTCAGCAATCGCACCGGCACAACGGTAGCCTGTGCCGACTGCCATGTTGCCAGCAGCAAGAATCCGATCGACTACGGCCGCAAGTTCACCATGAAGTTGCTCGCCGCCCGCGACGTCATGGGTCACCTCTCCGGCATCGTCGACACGCCCGAGAAATTTGAAGCCCATCGACTGGAAATGGCCAAGCGCGTCTGGAAGAAGATGAAGGATGCGGATTCCAAGGAGTGCCGGAACTGCCATAACTTCGACACCATGGATCTTGCCAAGCAGAAGAAGCGCTCGCAGGTCAAGCACGAAGAGGCGCGCGAAGAGCACAAGACATGTATCGATTGCCACAAGGGCATCGCTCACAAGCCGGTGCATCAGAACCTCGACGAGGATGCGGGTGAAACCCCGGCCGAAGCCNNCCAGATCTGACACGCGTCAATTAATACGGAGGAGTAGGTAATGAAGAAGATTGCCCTTGCCATTGCATTGACCGGTCTCGGCAGCGCCGCACTGGCGGCACCCGATTGGAGCAAAGCCCCGGCCAAGAAGATTCCGGTCTTCTTTCCCGGCCCCGCTGGTTACGAATGGGTGATGACCAAGTCCGACCATTCGGCGGCCAACCAACTAATCGAAAAAGGCCGCACCTGCGCCTACTGCCATGACGAGGACGCCGTCGAGATCGGCGGCAAGATGGTGGCAGCCAAGCCGGTCGGCAACGCCAAGGCGCCTCTGGAAACCAATCCACCCACCGGCAAGCTCGGTGCATTCCCGGTTTCGGTCCAGGGCAGCCACGACGGCAAGAAGATGACCTTGCGCTTCGAGTTCGATGCGCCGAAGCCCTCCGGCGGCAAGAAGATGGACCCGAAGAATGACCTCAAGCTGACGGTCATGTTCGACGACAACAAGGTCGATGGCGCCCGCCAAAATGGCTGTTGGTCGACGTGCCACCAAGACTTGCGCACCATGCCGGACGCCAACGACGCCGCCAAGACCAACCCCAAGGCCAAGGCACTCGGCTGGTCCGATGGTGCGACCAAGTACCTCAAGGAATCGCGCACCGCGCTGGAGATGAAGACCAAGCCGCGCGGCGGCTGGGACAAGCTCAAGTCAGATGCCGAGATCGACGCCCTGCTCAAGGAAGGCAAGTTCATGGACTTGATGCAGTGGAAGAGCGGCAAGGGCGAGAAGCCTGTCGACGGTTACGTTCTCGATGCCCGCCACATGGAAGGCGGCAAGAGCCTGCTCAAGGCCGAAGGCAAGAAGGAAGGCGACAAGTGGGTCATCACCTTCGAGCGCAGCCTCTCAGCCGATGGCAAGGGCGATCATGCCATCACCGCCGGCAAACCCTACAACTTCGGCTTTGCCATCCACACGGACGGCGCCGCCGCCCGCTTCCATTACGTCTCGCTGGGCTACACCTTCGGCCTTGATGATCCGAAGGCCGACGTCAACATCGTCAAGCAGTAAGTGCGCTCGTGCGATCAACGAGTCGCGGTTTCAATCAAGGGAGAATCAAGCATGACTGAACATTGGAGCAGGTTGGCGCTGATCATCGGCGCCCTGGCCATTTCCGCGCCGGCGACGGCAACGCCGCCGACCGCAGCAATGCTGTCAAATGCCTGTGCCGCTTGCCATGGCACACTGGGTGCCAGCGCCGGCGCCGCCTTGCCAACCTTGGCGGGCCAGGACAAGGATGTCATCGTCGACTCGATGAGGGAGTTCAAGAGCGGCAAGCGGCCATCAACCATCATGGGCCGCCTCGCCAAAGGCTATACCGACGATGACATTGTCGCCATGGCGGACTTCTTCTCGAAGCAGAAGCCGCACCGGCCTGATCAGACCCTTGATGCCACCAAGGTGACCAGGGGCAAGGAACTCCACGACAAGCAGTGCAAGCGCTGCCACCTCGAGAACGGCAAGGAAGGCGAGGATGGTTCGGCGGTGCTCGCCGGGCAATGGCTGCAATACCTGCAGATCCAGGTCGACGACTACCTGTCTGGCAAACGCAAGATGTCGGACAAGATGGCCGAGAAGGTCAAGCCCTTGTCGAAGGACGACATGGATGCTCTGGCGCAGTTCTACGCCAGCGTGAAATAGGGAGAGGCAATAATGACACTGGATCGCAGAAACTTCATCAAGCTGTTCGGCAGCGCCTCCGGTATCGCGCTGGCCGGCTGTTCCGGCGCACCCGCGGTGTCGTCTGGGTCGGCGGCAGAACTGATGACCAAGACCGGCCGGCGGGTCGTCGTCGTCGGCGGTGGCTATGGCGGCACGATTGCCGCCAAGTACCTCCGCATGCTCGACTCCAGCATCGAAGTCGTACTCATCGAGCGCAACAAGACCTACGTCTCCTGCCCGTTCAGCAACTATTACATCGGCGGCCTGATGAAGGACCTGTCGCCACTGACCATCAGCTACGACAAGTTGGCCGCCAACCACGGTATCAAAATGGTCTACGCTGACGTCACCGCGATCGATCCGGCAACCAGGACGGTCGTCACCTCGGCCGGTAGTCTCCAGTACGATCGGCTGATCATGTCACCGGGCGTCGAATTTCGCACCGAGGAAGTCGAGGGCTACGACGCCAACACGCCGAATGTCATCCCCCATGCCTGGAAGGCCGGTGAGCAGACGATCCTGCTGCGCAAGCANNCGTTCCTGCCTGATCGCCCACTACCTGAAGACGCAGAAGCCGAAGTCGAAGGTGGTCCTGCTCGACGCCAATCCCGATGTCGTGTCCAAGAAGCCGTTGTTCACCAAGGCCTGGAACGATTTCTACAAGGACATCTTCACCTATGTGCCGGGCAAGAAGGTGACCAAGGTCGACGCCGCGACGAAGACTCTGATCGTCGAGGGCCTGGAGGATCACAAGGGCGATGTGGTGAACTTCATCCCGCCGCAGCGCGCCGGCGCCATTGCCGTCAAGGCTGGCCTGGTCGGTCCCGACAAGAACTGGTGCCCGGTCGATGCAACGACTTTCGAGTCCACGATCCACAAGGGCATCCATGTCATCGGCGATGCCTCGATCGCCGGCGCCATGCCCAAGTCCGGCTACTCGGCGAACTCGGCGGCCAAGGTCTGCGCCACCAACGTCGTTGCCCTGATGAACGGCAAGGAGACGATCGAACTCTCCGGCATCAATGTCTGCTACAGCGCGCTCAACGACCAGCAGTCCATCAGCATCGCCGGCGTCTACAAGGTCGCGGAGGGCAAGATCATCGCGGTAGCTAACTCCGGCGGCATTTCGCCGACCGATTTCTCGACCACCAAGCTCGAGCACATCTATGCCGAGAGCTGGCTGAAGAACATTCTGACGGAAATGTCCACCTGAGCGACAGACTGAACCGACCAGCAACGGCGTGGCACGCCCCGCGCCGTTGCGGTCTTCCATTCCTGCAAGGAGGCAGACAGTAG
>PMIF01000273.1:212-2984 GCA_003157035.1 Rhodocyclaceae bacterium | reverse complement strand
GACGCGCCGACCGGCAGCGGCTGGTGGCACTGGCTGGTGATCAACATTCCCGCCGACATGCACGGTCTGCAGCAAGGTGCCGGTGACCCGGCGGCACGCAAGCTGCCCAAGGGCGTGGTGCAGACGCGCACGGATTTCGGCAAGCCCGGTTGGGGTGGACCCTGCCCGCCCAAAGGCGATCGGCCGCATCGCTACATCTTCACCGTCCATGCCCTGAAGGTCGACAAGCTCGACGTGGCCGAAGATGCCAGCGGCGCAATGGTCGGGTACATGATCCACGCCAACCAGATCGGCAAGGCCAGCTTCACCGCCCACTACGGTCGCAAATAGGTGCAATGCCGGCCAGGCTGCGGCGCCTGCTGCATCGCGCCCTCGATCAGCAGCCTGGACAAGCCGGCGGGCCTCGCCTGTCGGCATCTGACGGCCGATTTCCGTTGCGCGATCTTTGTCAGCCCGGACCGGCCGGGCTGTTGTTCGGGGCTGCAACCCTCAGTCGAAATGTGCGGCAGTAGCCGTGACCAGGCGCTAGCCTGGCTGGCAGCGCTCGAAATCGCTACGCAAAACGACTGAGATCGATACCCCAGCGATCGGCAGTTTCGTGGCCGGCGATCTTGTCGCCGCCGCCGTGGCCGACGGGCCTGGCCAGATCGACCATCTTGGGTTCGATATATTGTTGGCGCCGGCTGTCGTAGATGACTTTCACAGTCGGCTGCAGCAGGTTGCCTTCGCCCTGCTCGAGCACGATCGCCAGGCGGCCGGATTCGAGCATCACCAGCGTGCCGACCGGATAGATGCCGATGGTGCGGAGGAATTGCTGGACCAGCGCAGGATCGAAGTGGAACTTGCTCCACTCGAAGATCTTGCGCAACGCTTCGTGCGGCGGCAGACCCTTGTGATAGACGCGGTCTGACGTGATGGCGTCGTAAACATCGCAGATCGCCGCCATCTTGCCCATCTGCGAGATCGCCTCGCCCTTGAGCCCTTCCGGATAGCCGGAGCCGTCGTGGCGCTCGTGGTGCTGGTAGGCCACCTGGATGGAAATCTCGCTGATGCCCATCGTCTGGTCGAGGATCTGCTTGCTCTCGGTGACGTGGCATTTCATCACCTTGAATTCCTCATCGGTCAGCCGGCCGGCCTTGTTGAGGATCTTGTCCGGCACCTTGACTTTGCCGATGTCGTGCAGCAGCCCGCCGATGCCGGCCAGGTGAAGGGTCGCGGCATCCATGGCCAGTGCCCGGCAGAACGAGACTTGCAGGGCACAGACGGAAACCGAATGCAAGAAAGTGTAGTCATCCTTGTTCTTGACGCGGCACAGGGACAGCAGGGCGCCGCCGTTGCGCAGAATCGACTCGGTCATCTGCTCGACCACCGGCTCGACCTTTTCCAGCTTGACCTGCTCGCCTAGCCGGACATCCTGCATGATGTTATGGATGATCTTGTGGGCCTCGGCGTGGATCTTCTTCGCCCGGCCCATCTCTTCGGTGGCGCTCGCCCGCCGCGGCGCCACGGGTTCCGTGGCCGCCTGGAGCATCTGCTCCTCCAGTTGGCACTCGACCTCGTGCTGAGTCGGTGCGTCCGCGACATCGAGCCCCTTGGCCGGATCGATATAGACCTCATGGATACCCGACTCGACGATCTTGGCGACCATCGCTTCGTCCTTGATCTTGAGGCTGCTACGCAGGAAAGGGTGGGCCATCCAGTCGGAGCCCAGGTCGGCGACGTACATGCCGGGGCGCAGTTGTCGGACGTCGATCTTCTTCGTCATGGTAAACTCGCCCGCCTTTCCCGACTGCACCTGCCATGGACTTCACGCCCCTGCTGCANNTTGATACTCGCCGGCGATCTGCTGCATTTTAATGACGAAAAGGGCAAGCTGTTCGAAATCGTCATCCAGTTCGCTGCCATCCTGGCCGTAATGTGGGAATACCGGGTACGCCTGGCACACGTGCTCGCCGGCCTGCCGGGCGATCCGACTGCCCGCCGCTTCGTCATCAACCTGGCCATTGCCTTCCTGCCCGCCGCCGTGCTCGGCCTGCTGTTCCATCACGCCATCAAGTCGGCGCTGTTCACTCCCCTGGTCGTCGCCACCACTTTCATCCTCGGCGGCTTCGTCATCCTCTGGGCTGAACGCCGCCAGCACCAGATTCGCGTGCACACGGTCGACACGATGACGGCACTGGACGCGCTCAAAGTGGGCGTCGCCCAGTCCTTTGCCCTGATTCCCGGCACCTCACGCTCGGGAGCGACGATCATCGGCGGTCTGTTGTTCGGCCTCTCGCGCCAGGCGGCTACCGAGTTTTCCTTCTTTCTGGCCATACCGACCATCACTGCGGCGACAGTCTACGATCTCTACAAGGAACGCGCCCTGCTCTCGGCCGACGACCTCGGCATGTGGGCGGTGGGCTTCGTTGCCGCCTTCGTCTCGGCGTTCTTCTGCGTCCGCTGGCTGCTGCGCTACATCTCGACCCACGACTTCGTGCCCTTTGCCTGGTATCGCATCGCCTTTGGCATCGTCGTCATCGCCACCTGGCAGCTGGGCTTGGTGACCTGGTCCAGCCCATAGACGGCTGCGGGCTATAATCCGCTCCCGCCCTTCTGCACTGCCAATCCCATGCATGTCCTGTTCGAAGAGGAGGGTGCCTTCAAAGCCGGCACTGTGCTCGCCGACAACACGTCTTCGCTGCAAGTCGAGTTGGCGACCGGCCGCCGCGTCAAGGTCAAGGCGGCCAATGTGCTGCTGCGTTTCGACTCACCGGCCGCCAGCGAACTGAT
>PMIF01000273.1:0-206 GCA_003157035.1 Rhodocyclaceae bacterium | reverse complement strand
GCGGCCGACTACAGCGGACACAAGCCGTCGGCGCTGGAGTCGACGGCGCTGCTGCTCGGGCTCCATGCGGCGCCGATCTATTTTCACCGCAAGGGCAAGGGGCGCTTCCGCAAGGCGCCGCCGGACATTCTTCAGGCAGCACTGGCCGGCCAGGAAAAGCGCCGCCAGCAGGCGCTGGCGACCGAACGGATGGCGGCTGAACTGCA
>PMIF01000156.1 GCA_003157035.1 Rhodocyclaceae bacterium | reverse complement strand
TATCTCGATTTTGCTTCGCCCATCGCCGGCTTGGGCAGCAAGATGGGCATCGATGCCACCAACAAGTGGCCGGGCGAGACCGGCCGCGAATGGGGGCGCCCCATCGTCATGGCGGCAGAGGTGAAGCGGCGCGTCGATGCGCTGTGGCAGGACCTGGGACTGTAAATTCAGGGCGGTGATTCAGCCCAGTTCGGGGCGCAACTCGGCAGCCAGCTGATCGAGTAGCGCCTGCAGCCGCTGGAAGCTTGCCTCGATGTCGCCAAGCTGACCTTCGCGGGCGTGGCGTTCGATGGTCCTGGCGACCTCGACTGCCTCGCCAGCGCCAAAATTGCCGATCGAGCCCTTGATCGTGTGCGTCAGGGCAAATACCTTGGCCGCATCGCCAGCGGCGATGGCAGCAGCGATCCTGTTTAGGTCCTCAATGTAGGAATTGACATAGATGCTGGCGATCTCGCGGAGCAATTCCCTGTCGCCGTCGAGATTGTCCAGTACTGCGGCGCGGTCGAAGAGGGCAGCCGCCACGCTATTCCTCCTCGTCCAGAAAACGCTCGCGTATCACCAGTGCCTCATCGAGCCTGGCCAGGAAAGCGTCGACGCATTCGGGGTCGAAATGGCTGCCGCGGCCCGTTTTGAGGAGGGCAAGGGCACGGTCGAGTTCCCAGGCCTTCTTGTACGGCCGGCTCGAGGTCAGGGCGTCGAAGACATCGGCGACGGCGGCAATGCGTGCCGCCTGCGGAATGGCCTCGCCGGCGAGGCCTTGCGGGTAGCCGCTGCCGTCGAACTTCTCGTGATGGCCGAGGGCGATTTGCGCCGCCAGCTGCAGCATCGGTGACGTCGAGTCCTTGAGAATGGCGGCGCCGATGACCGTGTGCCGTTTCATGATCACAAACTCGGCGTCGGTCAGGTGCGCCGGTTTCAGCAGGATGTGGTCGGGGGTGCCGAGCTTGCCGATGTCGTGCATCGGCGCCGCTTGCAGAATCAGATCCAGGGCTTCGTCGCTCCAGCCCAGGTGGCGGGCGATCAGGGCCGAGTAATGAGTCATGCGCAGAATGTGGGCGCCGGTCTCGGGATCGCGATATTCGGCCGCCCGCGATAGCCGGTAGATGACTTCCTTTTCGCGGGCGACAATCTCGGCGGTGGCCTTGCGCACTTCCGCCGCCAGCGTTTCGGCGCGGTCGCTGAGCAGGACATGGCTGCGGCGGATGGCCAGCATGTTGCGCACCCGCGACATGAATTCGATGCGATCGACCGGCTTGGTCAGGAAGTCGGTGGCGCCAACTTCGAGCGCCCGGTAGCGAACATCCTTCTCGTGATCCGCGGTCACCATCAGTACCGGCACCTCGGTGCGGCTGTCCTTGCTCCTCAGTTGGGCGATGAATTCGAGCCCGTCCGGCGCCGGCATCATATAGTCGACGATGATCAGATCGACCTCTTCGTCGATGCAGTACTGCAGGCCGGCAGGCGACTCGGCGAAGCAGACCGGCTGGCAGCCATCGATCTTGGCGACCAGAGCCTGCATCAGGGTCAGATTGATCGGTGTGTCGTCAACGATGCATATTTTCATGGCGATTCCCTGATACAGGTGATGGTCATGGTTTGATTGTGCAACTGGCAGGCGCTGTTTGTCGCTGTTGAGCTGATCTCGCCGTAGGAATAGAAGCCGGTTACCACGGCGGCGCCAAGAATCGAAACGGCGGCTGTCACTTCTTCATCGACACGCTCGGCCATGACCAGTTTGCGGCCGATGCAGCTGATCAGCAGCGCCAGCGACGAGCAGTCGGCGTTGCCTACCATGGCCGCTTCGGCTGCTGTTGCAGCACCATCGACCAGAGCGTCGGTGCTGGCATGCATCAGGCGAAGGTAGCCGCGCCGATCGATGTCGCCGGCCAGCACCAGGCTACCGTTGCTCTCGTCGAGGCGGTGCATGGTGCGGATGAGGCCGGTTTGCGCGTGGTCGGAGGTCAGCATCTCGAAGGGAAACATCAGCCCGGTGAGGGGCAGGCCGTTGGCATGCTCGCCCAGCTGGCGCTTATAGACCGCCAAGGCCGGCTCGCCATCGAGTTCGAACAGGATGTTGCCTTGGGAGCGCGTCACCTTGTGCGCGGGGCCGAAGGGCTTCCAGCCGCCGAAGGAGCCACGGCCAACGGTGATACCCGGCGGCAGGCCGACGGCAACGATTGCTCGGCTGGAAACGCCCTGGTCCGACAGGGTGAATGTCTGGCGAAAAGCGCCACCGTCGCCCGCCAAGCCACCGACGATCGGGGTGGTCGGTGGCAATGTGGCAACCAGACCTTCGACCAACGCGCTGGCGTTGATGTCGACGCCGGGGGTGAACACCACGACAGCGGACGGTGCGCCCAATTGGCGGCCGAGGCGCATGCCGGCCGCCAGCGAGTCGTCGAGGGAAGCCAGTTCGGCAATTGCGGTGGTGGGCGGTCCGGCAGGCCAGTGCACAGCGGTGATGGTGCAGCTGCCGTCGCTGACGCCACTACGAGTGATCTCGCCTGCGGTGGAACAACCGGAAAGCCGCGCCGCCGGAAAGCGCTGGCGCAGCGTGGCGAACAGGTTGCGATCGGCGAACCAGGCCGGCGCCGCGAAAACCAGCAGCCACTGCGGATCGATGTCGACGAGGGACGTTAGCCCCCCGAGTTTCTCGCCCGCCGCCCATCGAAGTTGCTGCACGATCACCTGATTTCCCCTGGATCCAGATCACGCGACCTCAAGTCTAGCAGGCGACGGCGGGATTGGCTGCGCCGGGCACGCGCCTGACGAAATCAATGCATGCCGGCGTAGACCCAGGCCAAAAGCGCGTCCTGGGCGCTTTGGGCAGATTGAGCATTGGCATGGTTGACCAGAAAGACGACGATCTGCTGCCGGCCGCTGCGGTCGAGCACATAGCCGGCAATGGCCTTGACGCCTTCGAGGGTACCCGTCTTGATGTGCGCCTGGCCGGCGACGCCGTCGTTCTTCAGCCGCTTCTTCATCGTGCCATCAACCGCCACCAGCGGCAACGACGCCATCAGCTCGGGCATCACCGGGCTGCGCCAGGCCGCGGCAAGCAGGCGCGCCAGGCTATCGGCACTGATGCGCTCGCGGCGGGAAAGACCTGAACCATTGTCGAGCACCAGTTCCGCAAAGCGCAGCTCGCGTTCGGCAAGCCAGGTGCGGACTGCGGCATCGGCATCCTCGGTCCTTGCCGGTTGCCGGCCAGCTTCGGCGCCGATGGTGAGAAAGAGCTGGCGTGCCATCACGTTATTGGAAAACTTGTTGATGTCGCGCACCAATTCCGCCAGCGCTGGAGATTCGATCAGCGCCAGTTGCCGGGCGTCCGCTGGCACGCTGCCGTCGCGGACATTGCCGTGCCAACTGCCGCCGAGTTCGCGCCAGAGTTGCTCGAAGACGCCGCGAACATAGTCGGCGTGTGGCAGCACCCCCAGGTACCATTTCTTCTCGCCGCAACTGGCAGGCAAAGTGCCGGTCAGGATCAGCCGCCAGCGGCCGCCATGCTGTGTCAGGTCGGCGCGCAGNNAGCGGCTTGTCGTCGAACGTTGGCGAATCATGGTCGTTGACCGCAAGCAGACTGCGGTCCAACACCAGGTCACCGGCGATTTCGCGTATGCCACGTCCGCGCAGTTGCCGCAGCAGCAGCCAGAATTGTTCGAAGGTGAGCTTGGGATCGGCACTGCCGCGGATGACCAAGTCTCCCTTGAGCACGCCATCTTCGATCGGCGCCGCGCTCCAGACCGTGGTCTTCCAGGTGTAGGCCGGACCGAGCAATTCGAGGCCGGCGAACGTGGTGACCAGCTTCATCAGCGACGCCGGATTCATCGGCTGGCCGGCATTGACCGCCAGCCGCGTGTCGCCGGTCGCTGCATCGCGGACGACGATGCCGACAGCGGCGGGAGAAATTCCGGCCGCCTTGAGGGCGTTACCTACTGATGACGGTAGTGGATCTTGCGCCAGAACAGGGGCGCAGAGAAAGCCATAGAGAAGCAGAAGGAGCAGGCGCATGGCCGACTGCTAGCTGTTGCCAGGCGATGGACCCTGGCTGGCGGGATCTTGCGGGGCTGGTGCCTGCCGATCGGTAGTGATGGCGGCAAGAAAGTCGCGTTCCAGGAACAGCCAGACCATGATCGGTACCAGCGTCGGCAGCAGCAGGAAACCGAGTTGGTAGCCAAGGGCGATGGCATTGACCGAGAACGCCGAAAAGCCCGTTTGCGCGGCCGCGACAGCGCCGCCTTCGACGGCGACTTGTTTGAGCAGATCGAAAGAAATGCTGAAGGCCTGAAAGGGAATCAGGGCCAGAGCGCCGATGATCGCGTTGCGCACCAGCCGCCGGCTGCCGCAGGCCAGCAGTAGCGCCAGCAGCATCGGCAAGCCATAGCCGTAGCGCGCCGGCTTGCAGTCGGCGACAAGCACGCCCTTGGCTCCAGGGGGGGCATTAGCGACCACCACCTGAATGCGTGTCCCCAATTCGTAACTGTCACCTTTGTATTCGCCATCGTGAACCCACCACGGGAAGGCGGTCTTGAGGGCTACGTAGGATACGCTGACGGCCGGCCGCATGGTCCAGTCGGCAACGGTCGACCATAACGACGTGAGCACCACGAGCCAGATCGCCCCTTTGAAGAAGAAGGCGTAGAGCGGCGATTTGGCGATTGGTTCAGGTAGCCGCATCGCCTGGTGCCGGAAGGGTCCTTGGATTGGCGCGTACCCAAAGCAGCCAGACGACCAGCACGTCAAGCATGATCAGCCCCTGCCAGAGGTATTCATGGAAGAACTCGAANNCATCCGGTGCCGCCACGGGGCGGGGAAGGCGAACATCGCCGCGATCAGCACGATGCAGGCCTCGATGCCGTTGCAACCGGGTTCGATGGAGACGCCGAAACCGGTCTTCGAGTTGAACAGCACCTTACCCTGGGACATGGCGTTGGCATCGAACAGCGTTACCAGCGATGAGCAGGCCTTGGCCAGCAGGGTGGTCCAGGGCAGCACGATGTGTTCCTGTACCGGCACGAGCAGTTCCAGCCCGAACAAGACCAACTGGATGACGATGAACAGCAAGAGGAAGCGGCGCATGGCAGTGATCGATCGCAAACGGCCGGAATCGTAGCACGACGCCCCGTGAGCCGCCACCGACAGGCAGGCTCCGGCTCCGAGTGTGCATATTCACCTGGATTTATCCCATGATCAGGGGATAGTGTTGGCGGGCGGAGATTGGGACAATATGTGCCAATGACGAAGCAATGACATGGAGGGAAAATGAACGTCGCGCGCTTGGTGGCTTACGCCTTGGTGGGCCTGGTGATGGCCATATCGGCCCAAGTATGTTGGGGCATTAGCACCAGCCTGCCCGAATGGCGGTTGCTCGCTGGTTGGGCGCTGATGGTGTTTGCCATTTTCTGCTGGCAGCGGGCGTCGGACCAGCCGGCGCGTGGGGTGGCCGCGGATGGCGCGCCCGACTGACGGCGCTATTGTTACTGAAGACCTTCCTGAGACCACATTCCATTCGTACGCAGGCCGCCGCCTCGCTTCACTGCTGATCAAGCCTTCCCGGGCTCGTTTCGGGGATCCCGCGCCGACTGCTGGTTGAGACGGTCGGCGCGGGTATGTTTTCCTGCGCCATTCCGTCTCGGGTGGTAGCATTCACTCTGCAATCCCCCCCTCGCCAGGGGATGGCGGAGGGGCGGTCGAGGCCCGACAATTCCATTATCCCCACTATGGCGGGGGAGACCCAATGGATACTGCCGACCTTCAATCGATCACTCAATTGTTGCAAAGCGCCTCGCGTGGCGACACTCTCGCGCGCGACCAGCTCTATGCGTTGTTGTACGGGCAGTTGAGTCGGCTGGCGCGCAGCCACTTGTCACGTGCCGGTACCATTTCGCTCGACGCTCCGGCGATCATCCACGATTCGTTCATGCGCATCGAGAAGTCCGTCGGCAAACCCGATTTCGTCAACCGCAAGGTGTTTTTCGCCTATGCGTCGACGGTCATGCGCAATGTCATCATCGACTACGTGCGCGAGCGGCGGGCAGGCAAACGCAACTTCGGCGAGCGCGAGGTCACGCTTGATACCGGTGTCGCCGAGAGCGTAATGAGCGAGGATAGACTGCTGGGATTGCAAGAGGCGTTGGTCGAACTGGAGAGAACGGACCAGCGCTGCCATCGCGTTGTCGAGATGCGCTACTTCGCCGGCCTGACCGAAGAGGAAATTGCGGATGTGCTCGACGTTTCGGTACCGACGGTGAAGCGCGACTGGCGCAAGGCCCGGGCCTTCCTGTTCGACTATCTCAGAGAAGCTGCGTGACGCTAGCGGCGGGTGGACGCCGCGCCGAGGCGCTGGCGGTGTTCGACAATTGGCTGGAGTTGCCTGCGGCGCAGCGGCAGGCGGAACTTGATCGACTGCGCACTGCCGATGCCGAACTCCATGCGCGGGTGCTGGCGTTGATCAGCGCCGATCTGGAAGCCACGTCCGAGCACTTCCTCGACGGCTCGGCGATTGCCGATGCGGTGTGCGGCGGGGCGGAAGACGAGGCTGATGTCGGCGTTCCCGCCGCGGTCGCCCGCATCGGCCCCTGGACCCTGGAGAAGTCTCTCGGCGCGGGCGGCATGGGCCGGGTCTGGCTGGCGCGGCGGCACGATGGGCTATTCGAGGGCTATGTCGCCATCAAGATGCTGCGCGACACCGTGGCCGATGACTTTGCCGTCGAGCGTTTCGCCCGAGAGGGCGAGATCCTTGGCCGCCTGGCGCACCGGAACATTGCCCGTCTGCTCGACGCCGGCACACTGACCGACGGCCAGCGTTACCTGGTCATCGAGTATGTCCATGGCGAGCGCATCGATATTTATTGTGACCACCGCCGGCTCGACGTCGCTGCCCGCATCCGCCTCTTCCTGCAAGTCTGCGGCGCTGTCGCCCACGCCCACGCCAATCTGGTCGTACACCGTGATCTGAAGCCGGCCAACATTCTCGTAATGGACGATGGCCAGGTCAAGCTGCTCGACTTTGGCGTCGCCAAGCTGATCGAGGCGGAATCGGCGGCGAGCGAAGAATCGCCGCTGACCCGGGTGGCAGGGGCAGGATTGACGCCGGAGTATGCGGCGCCGGAGCAGATCGAGGGCGGCGCCATCACGACCGCCACCGATGTCTATTCGCTCGGCGTTGTGCTCTACCGGTTGCTTTCGGGCAGTCGGCCCTATGGCCATGAGGCGGCGAGTCCCGCCAAGCTGGCGCGCGAGATCGTCGATACCGAGGCGCAAATGCTCTCGGCGAGCGTCGATACGAGCACCGCGACCGATGAGATACGGGTGCGGGCGGAAGTGCGCTCGACCAGCCCGGAGCGATTGCATCGCCAGCTAGCCGGCGACCTCGACAACATCCTGGCCAAGACGCTGAAGAAGCAACCGGGTGAGCGTTATGTGTCCGTGCGGGAACTGATGGACGACCTGGAAGCTCACCTCGACAATCGGCCGGTGAGTGCGCGGGGCGACAGCTTCGGCTACCTGGCCGGCAAGTTCGTCCGCAGGCATTGGTTGGGCGTTGCGGCCGGCACTGCGTTGGTCCTGAGCGTCGTTGTCGGCATCGCCGGGTTTGCCTGGGAGGCGCGGATTGCCGTCGCGCAGGAGATCGAGGCGCGCCGACAGGCGAGCATTGCGCGCGAGAAGGAGGCCGTGGCGGAATCGGAAAGTGCGCGGGCGCGGGCTTCGGCCATCCACGCCGCGGCTGAGGAGGCGGCGGCGAAGGTGCAGCAGGCCAGCGCTGAGCGCTACCGTGCCGATGCGCAGCTCGAGGCGCGCCACGCCATCGAGCAGGAAGCCATCGCCAAGGAGCAGTCACAAGTGGCGAAGGCGGAAGCCGCAAAGGCGAAAGCGGTGCGTGACTTCATGGTCGACATCTTTCGCGCCAACCTGCCATCGTCGATCGATATCGATAAAGCGCAGCAGATCACCGCCCGCGAACTGCTGGAGAGCGGCGCCCAGCGCATCGGCAGCAAGTTCGCCGATCAGCCGGAAGTGCAGGCGGACCTCCTGGACATTGTCGGCGAGCTCTTCTACCGCCTCGGCGACCATGAGAAAGCCAAGCAGTTGACGCGGGATCGCATCGCGGTGCTCGAGACGATGTCGGGCAACCAGGAGCGGTTGAAATTGACTGGCCATCGCGACCTGGCCTACGTGGCGATGGCGACAGGCGATACTGCAACTGTCCGGCAGGAGACCAAGCTCTTGGAGCCGCTGCTCGCGGCCGGGAGTCTTGCCGAGCAGGCGCAGAGCGACTGGCGCAGCGCCTGGACAGAGCTGAACAAAGACCCGACAAGAGCGCTTCTGCTCGCCAATCGGGCCTTGCAGGGGGCCGCGCGTATTGATCATCTTTCCGGCAACGGTGCCCTGGCCGGCAACGCCTATGAGATCGTGGCGCGGGCGCAGGCCTATCTCGGCCGCTATGATCTTGCCCTGGCGGCATCTGATGCCGCCTATCGGGCCATTCGTCGCATCGTGCCGGCGGACAGGTATTCCGTGGCGCTCAAGTCAGCGCTGAATGCCGAGATGCAGGCGGGCGCCGAAATGAAGATGCGCGCAGCGGTTGGCCTGCAGGCAGCCCACGCTGGGTTGGTCAGGACCTTGGGCCGGCGCCACTCCGATACCCTGGCTGTGCAGGCCAAACTCGGTGCCTTGCTGCACGGCGGACCGGCCAGGGCAGAGGGACTGGCCCTGCTCGAGGATGCGGTGAAGCAAGCCTCGCTCGCCGTACACCGCAATGCGATCGATGATGTGCAGATGCATATCGCTTTGGGCCGCGCCTACTACGACGAAGGGCGTTTCGGCGAGAGCGAGGCGGCGCTGTCGACGGCACTCTCGGCAACGCGTGGCAAGTTGGATCTGCGCCTGCTGGACGCGCTCGGTCAGATCGCAATGTCGCGTCTGATGACGGCAACCGGCAAGTACGACGAAGCCATTGCGGCCGCGTTGGGCGCGAAGCGGATTCTCGTCCAGGCACTCGGCGAGCGTTCGCCATTGGCCGCCGAGGCATCGCTGGCGCTGATCGAGGCCATGGCGGCCAACGACCAGATCGGCGATGCGCGTACGGAGTTGGTGACCATGGAACGCATTCCCGAAGCCACCGGACGTCGTTTCGCCATGGTCCAGCGCTCGCGCAAGCTTGTTGAGGCGGGTATGTACCTGGACTGGGGCGAGCGCGAGGAGGCAGCCGCGCGCTTCGTCACCCTCTTGCAGCAGGCGGAAGATGACGAGGATGGTCCCTATCACAGGACCTTCATGGCGCGTGCCGCGCTTGGCATCGGCCGTGCTCAATTGGCCGACAACGTCCCGGAGCGAGCACGGGTGGCGCTAGAGCGGGCCGTCGAGTTGCGCCGCCAAGGTGGGCCGGCGGACAGCCCATGGCTTGCCCAAGCCAAGGTCGTGCTGGCCGACTGCCTGATCACGCAGGGTGAGCGCAAGGAAGCGGCTCGCCTGCTCAATGAGGCCGACGCTGCTTTCGCCAAGCACCTGCCTCTCGGTCGGCAATTCCTCTATCCGCTGGAGAAGGTGAAGCAACGGCTTTGAGGCGTTGTATTGCCCCTGTATGGGGGCGAATGCGCGCTCGACTCTTCGTGCCGGTGATCCCCATGCGGACGATTTTCCGTCTGTATTGAAAATTGCTTGGGAACCATCCCGGCTATTTCCCCAGGAGAAAGGTCATGAAGCGCTGCCAACAGTACGAGAGGCAATAGTTGCCCGCCGATGGTCCCGCACCGTGCTGCCGGCGGCATGGTTATGCGAGGGCAGGCCGGCGTAAATATTCCCGCGCGAACACCCCGCGAGCAAGGGATTGTTTCGAACCCGAAAGCGCCGCAGACTCCCTGCCACCAGAAACGACCACAGGAATCGGAGACATCATGAACCGCAAGAAGCTGCATCACGCCATCGGCGTCCTTCTTTCAACGCTTGCCACAGCCGCCTGCGCCGCCCCGTTCGCATACATCGCCAACAGCGGTGGCAACAACGTGTCTGTCATCGACACCGCCACGGACACGGTCACGACCACCATTCCGGTGGGCGCCGTTCCTTACTACGTCGCTGTCGCTCCCGGCGGCAAGCGCATCTACGTCACCAACTGCGCCGACAATTCGCTGTCGGTCATCGACGGAACAAGCAACACCGTAATCGCCACAATACCGGTCGGCGACGCTCCGATGGGCGTCGCCGTCGGACTCAACGGTACTCGCGTCGTGGTCGCCAATCAGGCGGATCAAACCGCTACGGTCATCGATGCCGGCAGCAATACGGTCGTCGGCACCATTCCGGTGGGCGGACATCCCGAGGCAGTCAGTTTCATGAAGTTCTATAACGGCAATGGCTACTTCCTGGTAACGCTCCCTGCCACGGATACCGTTGTTCAAGTTGACGCGACATCCCTGCAAACCGGCATGAGCCGGAAGGTGGGGGAAATGCCGCGTGCGCTGGCCACGGATTTTCCTTACATCTATGCGAGTGGCGAGTTCGACGGCACACTGGCGAAGATCGACACTTTCACGGGTCCCATCGGGGTGTGGTTTCCTGCTCAGATGATCCCGGTCGGCAGCGATCCGATGGGGTTGGCGGCCACACCATGGGTCTTTCCGCCGAATCAGTCCGAGCCATCGCTTGAAGTGCTGGTAGCCAAGTCCTCGGCGAATTCCCTTGCGGTTGTCAACGCGCAGACGCTCACCACGATCGCCGACATTCCCGTCGGCCATTGGCCCATCGGGGTGGCCGTAACGCCCTCCGGCGCAAAAGCCTACGTGACCAACTACAGCGACAATACCGTCTCGGCAATCGATACGCATACGCATCAGGTCGTAGCCACGATTCCGGTTGGTGTTCGTCCTGTATCCATAGGGCGATTCATTCAGCCTTTCGGTGATTACACGCCCGATGCGTTCGCCTTCACGTCCGTGTTTGGTGCGCAACCGAGCAATCCGCTGCTGAAGGCTCCGAACTGGCTTATCTCCGACAGCGTGACCGTTTCTGGCATAGACGAGCCTGTTGCCGCCTCCGTCTCCTGCCCGGCAGCCCAGTGTGCACTGTCGGTCGACGGAGGAGCCTGGACAAACTACGCGTCCAACGTAGGTTCCGGCCAGTGGCTGCGTGTTCGGCTCGCCGCATCAACCGGCTATTTCACGACGACCACGGCAAGGCTGCACGTTGGCCCCAGAGAGGCGAGTTTCTCGGTGACCACGAAGATGCTGGTCAAGTTCCCGAAGCCTGTGTTGAACTGAGGCCGTATTCCGACCGCTTGCGGACAAGATGGAATTGCACCGCAAGCGGTTCCAACCGCCAGTGACCGTGTCAATTAGGGGGCTACGATGCGTGCATCAACAGGGAGGTAACGAGCCGGGAAGTCAACTGAATGTCACTTCAAGAATTGACTGCTGCCTACCCCTGGCGGACCAAGCGCGCCGGCCGCATCATGGTCGCTGCGCGCCGATGCCGCCGCGTGGCAGCTCCGCCTAGTTCCAGGCGGCCCTCGTTCCCAATGCGGGCCGCTCGGGCGCCGGCCTCGGTTTTCTGATCCTGATCGATATCCTCCCCGTACTGGGCACCTTGGCCGTGCCCGCTTAGCAAGCCTGCCGGGATATCGCGGTCAAGGCCGAGGTCGCCACCGCCATCACGGCTTCAGAGGGAGGGCGCGATGCGCTGGCGAGCGGTAGTGTGCCATCGTAACTGGCGGCTGGCACGCAACTCAAGCCAAGCCTCGATCACGTGCCGCTGATCGTCGCCACGAAGTGCGGCAACGTGGTCCTCACGCACACAGCAGACGCTGAGGATCATCACATCACCCAGAGTCGTACCAACGGCGAAGGCTTGGCACTGAGCCAACTTCCGGCTTCCTGCGTCAACACCGAAGCGTCCGGCGGCGACCAGCGGTGCAGAGTCCGGTGTCCCCTGTGCAGGGGGTGCGGACGCTCGAATCTTCGTGCCGATGATCCATTGCCGAAACATCTTCCGTCTGACTTGGGGACAGCAAATTCCTGTCGATCGTGCCGATGCTGCTTCGGGGCGCGACCGGACGTGTTTGTTGCTTGCGACCAAAAAACGGATTGAATTTCTGAGCTGAGGAGTTGCCAACCATGAATCGCCCGCAGTCGTTGCTACGAGTGCTCTTTGCAGTCCTGTTCCTAGCCCTTGGCTGTGTAGCACATGCGGCTTTGCCTTACACCAGCACGACTCGGCAAGCGGCCGCCGTCGGCATGCCGGTGCCGCCGGCGGGAGCGCCAACAAATCCAGTCGGCATGCAGCCGTCGGGTGCGGTCATCGGCGACTTCGACAACGATGGCCGCAAGGACATGGTGGTTGTGACTATCTACGGTTCGTGCACGGATCCGTACTGCTCGCCGACCTACAACTTCCCGACCATCCTGTTCTATCCGGGCGATGGTTTAGGCGGAGTCGGTATTGCCAGCAAAGGGTCCAATGCCATGGACGCTGGGCCGCCAGTCTCGTCGGCTTTGGAAATCACGGCCATCCAGGCGGCCGACCTCAACCACGACGGCAACCTCGACATTGTCTTCCAGGCCTACACCGTGGCCAACGGCGGCAATAGCCTGATGGTCGCCTACGGCGACGGACACGGCGGTTTCTCGGAACCCGGTACCGCGCTGCCCATACCCGGTAGCTACAACGGTGTCGGCACGATCACGCTCAAAGACATCAATCACGATGGCTGGGTGGATATCGTCGTTTCCGAGAATTTCGACACGGCGACCAGCAGTGGCACCGATATCCTGGTCTACCTCAATAACGGCAGCGGCCATTTCACCGCCTATGGTCAGTACGGTACGCCGACCTCGATCTACGACAGCGCCGCCGTGGCCGACTTCGGCGGCGACGGCAATGCCGACGTCGTCGGCGTGGACATTGACTCTTCTGGTAACAATGGACTGGTCTTTGTGAAAGGCAACAGCGACGGTACCTTCCAGGACTGGGTGACCAAGATCCCGCACGGAACGGTGCCCAGCTATCTGACCGGTGGCAGCGGCGGTTATAGCGGCGCTGCGAACGCAGGCACCGCGGCCGATATCGATGGCGACGGATGCAACGACTACGTACTCGGCGACATGACCGGCGGTGTCTGGTGGTTCCGCGGCCATTGCAACGACACCTTCGACAACGCCGTCAAGTTGGCGAATCCGCCGGCGGGGATCAGTGTAGGAAACTCAAGAGCCCACTTGGGTAAAGTGTTCGTCGCCGACTTCAACGCCGACGGCCGCAAGGATATCGCCTATGCCGGCGTGATCTATCTGCGCCAGGCCAATGGCACTTACGTTGCCGATCTACCGGCACTTTGCCCGTCGACTGGCAGTTGGTCCTGCGCGTTCCTGGCCTCCCGCGACCTCAACGGCGACGGTCGGCCGGACCTGGTCGCAACAAATCGCGACCCGAACCTGGTGACGATCTTCACCTCCAGCAACGGAGTTGCCACGAATCTGCTGATTGCCGGCGGCAATAACCAGAGCACCGTATTCAGCACCGCTTTCCCGGTGGCACTCAAGGTGCGCGTGGTCGATGGCGGCGGTTTCCCGGTTGCGAACACCCAGATATGGTATGCGCCGCCGACCGGCCTGACCGCATCCGCTAGTATTCCTGGCGGCCATGGCTGGACGGATGCCCAAGGCTATTTCTCCGCTCCGGCCACTGCCAACTTCGCGGTTGGCTGCTATTCGGTTGACGTGCAGGTCGGGGCGAGCGGGGTGGCGGGTGGAAGTTTCGAACTATGCAACACGGCCGCCAATTCACTGCTGATTTCCTCCGGTACGCCACAAAGTCAGCAAATCAACCAGCAGTTCGCCAATCCGCTGATCGCGCAAGTGCTCGATGGCGCCAACCAGCCGGCGCCAGGCATCCTGGTGTTCTTCACCGCGCCTTCGGGCGGTGCCAGCTCGCTGTTGACGACCACGGCGGGCAACTTTGCCGGCGCCACCAATGCGGTGACGGCGATCACCGACGCGAGCGGCAAAGCCACGGTATATGCCCAGGCCAACGGCAGGACCGGCAGCTATACCGTTAGCGTTTCGGCACCGTTCTACGCCACCACGACAGGTGGCTTTGCGCTAACCAACACGCCGGCAGCCGGTGCTGCGGCGCAGATCGTTCTGACGCCAGCGGCGATGACGGGCAGGACCAATGCTCAGTACGCGATGCCCTTGGTGGCACAGATCGCCGACTCCGGGGGAACCCCGATTCTGACCACTAGCGACCCGATCACTTTTGCCCAGACCAATGACCCGAGTCTCGCTGCCGGTGTTCTGATGTCGACAGCGAATACTCCCTGTACGACCGGTACCGCCGGACCGTTGCAGGTTGCCAGCACGCAAGGTCAGGCGACGATCTATCTCTGCGCCAATGGCTTCCCTGGCCAGTTCCACGTGGCTGCCGCTGACTCCGCCGACACCAACGTTAGCGAGGCAAGCGCGACGCTGAGCAATCGTCCGCCGGCGCCGGCATCCATCGCGCTCAGCGGTGGCACGCCGCAAGCGACGCCGATCAACACGCCATTCGTGCAAACGCTGCAGGTTCAGCTTCTGACCAGCGGCGGCCAACCGGCGCCGTTTGCTGTGGTCTTCTTCTCCGCGCCCAGCAGCGGGCCGTCGGCGGTATTGTCGGCGACCCGTGCCGTCACTGACCAGAATGGTGTTGCCACTGTCACGGCGACGGCCAACGGTGAAGTCGGCAGCTATGCCGTCGATGCCCGCGTGTTCGGCGACATGGCCGACCCCATTGTCAATTTTGCCCTCACCAACACGGCCCAGGTCGCTCTGACACCGGTGCCGACGCTGTCGCAGTGGGGCGCGCTGCTGTTGAGCTTGTTGCTCGCGACCATGGGGGTGTGGCGTGCCCGAGGGGACTGAGCGACGGCGACAGCCACCAGGCAAGCGGCGAATCGGCGGCTGTCTCCAACTTCTTGTCGTCATTTCCTTCCTTCTGCCGCTGACAGCTGCAGGCGGTGGCAATGACTGGCCCGCTGAGCACTGGCAGGCGGCGGAAGACGCGCGATTCCTGACCCAGGATCTGGGCGGACGCTTCCAGGTCCTGGAGCAGACGATTGGCGCCAGAATGCTCGGCTGCAAGGGCGGCGTCAGCATTTGGTATGTGGCCGTGGCGATCAAGGGGCTGGCTGCGGCCGGCGACGACCACCGGGAGACTAAGGCCTGCCTGGACGAGGCCCGAAGAGACCTCGCGCATGGTGTCGAGGAAGTGCGCGGTCACGCGCCGGCTGGACATCCGGCACTGGCAATGCTCTCCGGCTATCAATCAACCGTACTTGGAGTGTTCAATGACTATCTGCCGCACGCGAATCCGCGCGGGCGCGAAGCGGAGAGCGACTACAACCTACGCTGGGAACGCATGAGCGCGGCCATTGAGGACCGGGCCACTGCTGTCCGAGCAGCGATCGAGGCCGGCCCTTACCGGTAGGTGGGAGCCGTCGCTGGCAACTACCTCAAGGGAACCCGTATGGGAGCACAACCTAATCTGCGACGCTTGAGCGCTCTGATTGCCGCGTCCTGCCTGACTTCGGCACCGGCGCTGGCGACAACGATCACCGTTGACTCCTCGGTGGATAGCAGCGGCAATCTTGCGATCTGTACCTTGCGGGATGCCATCGCTTCCGCCAACACCAACGCCGCAGTGGGGGGCTGCGTCGCGGGCGCGGCGGGGTTGGATACGATCCATTTCAACATACCCGGTGCCGGGGTGCATACCATTGTTCTCGGTGCCGAACTGCCCGTCATCAGCGAGCCGATCTTTATCGATGGCTACAACCAGCCGGGTTCGGCAGCGAATTCCATTGGGCTGGATCCCGCCGGCGCGGCAATCAATGCCCAGCCCATGATCGAAATTGACGGCAATGGCCTGGTCGGCGGCGGCGCCGTGCTTTACTTCCATGCCGCTGGCAGCACCGTCAGGGGCTTGGCCGTGGGAAACTACCGGGGGCTTGCCGCCTTCGTCCTGGATGGTTCATCCGATATCGCCGGCAACTTCATCGGCGTGCGCGCCGACGGGGTCACGGCATTCCCCAATAATTTGGGCGTCTATGTAACCCCGACAGGGCAGGGGAGCGTCATCGGCTCCACCAGCACTGCCAACGAGCGCAACCTGATCGCGCGTGGTGTAGCCGTTGCCGGGGCCACGAATGTCACCATCGGGGGCAACCTGATCGGCACCGGCAAGACCGGGGCGTCGTTGATCAGTGGCGTGGCGGGGTCGGGCGGACTAAGCGTAAACGCCAGCGCCGGGCCGAACACCATTTCCGGTAATGTCATTGGGA
Source organism: Rhodocyclaceae bacterium (assembly GCA_003157035.1). Lineage (GTDB taxonomy): Bacteria > Pseudomonadota > Gammaproteobacteria > Burkholderiales > Rhodocyclaceae > Fen-999. The sequence goes on along the minus strand of PMIF01000156.1, from coordinate 222 downwards.
TTGGCGCGGATGGCGTGGGGATTGTCTTGAGCGGTGCCAATGGCACGCAAGTGACTGGCAACCTGATCGGCGTCGGCGTTGGGGGTGTTGCCCTGGGCAACGTTACCGGCATCCAGATCGACAACAACAGTGGCAGCGCCTCGGCCAATCTCATCCAGGGGAACGCGATTGCCAATAGTTCGGCGGATGGCATCGTCGTATGGGATGCCAGCGGCGCCGGCG
>PMIF01000065.1 GCA_003157035.1 Rhodocyclaceae bacterium | reverse complement strand
TCGTCCAGGCGCGCCAGGTCCGCGTGCAGGGCCGGCGATAGCTGGTGCAGGCGAACGCGGATGCCGCAGTTCATGCTGCAACTGCTGCGCAGCGCGTCGAAGCCCGAATGCATCTCGGCGCAGGCGCAGCGCGCCCAGGCCCTGGCCTCGCCAGCGCTGGGCCAGACACCGGCGTGGCGTTCGGCGAGGTATTCGGCGATGGCCAGGGAGTCGTAGATGACCATCGCGCCATCATGCAGGCAGGGCACCTTGCCGGTCGGCGAGAAGGCGAAGAATTGGCGCGACGCCGGGTCGGCGGGGAACTCGTGCAACTGCTCGGCGAACGGGATGGCCAGTTGGCGCAGCAATACCCAGGGCCGCAATGACCACGACGAATAGTTCTTGTTGGCAATGTGCAGTTGGTACATGACGGAACCTCCACGCCGATTCGGGGCGAACCATGTTACCCGCCCCGGCGCGCTGGTGCTTGCCCCGCGGCGGCGAACGGGCCAGAATTGGCCGATGCTCAACATACCCTCACGCCTGCCCGACGTCGGCGCGACGATATGCACTGTCTTGTCGCGGCTGGCCAGGCTATGACCGGCAGCGTCGCTTCGTCGCTGAATATCGCCCTGCCACCCTGGCTAACCGAGCGCGTTGCTGCTTGTCGCCCAATGGCGGACAGCGCCGCGCGCATGGCCTTTGTCATCGATCTGGCCCGGTGTAACGTCGAGTCGGATTGCGGCGGGCCGTTTGCCGCCGCCGTGTTCGAAATCGCCAGTGGCCGTCTGTTGGCTGCGGCTACCAATCTGGTCGTTGCTAGCGCCTGCTCGGCAGCGCACGCCGAACTACTGGCCCTGGCGCTGGCCCAGCAAGCCGTGGGCCGCTACGATCTTGGCACCCCTGGCCATCCTGCCTGCGAACTGGTCGGCAGTGCCGAGCCTTGCCTGATGTGCTGCGGCGCCGTGCTCTGGTCGGGCATCCGCCGCTTGGTCTACGCCGCCTCCGATGCCGACGTGCGTGCCATAGGTTTCGACGAGGGGCCCAAGCATCCGCACTGGATCGAGGAACTGCGCCGACGTGGCATCGAGGTGTGCGGCGAGGTGCTGCGGCCGCAGGCACAGGCGGTTCTCGCCGCCTATCGCGAACGGGGCGGGGTCGTCTACAATTCGCGCGGCGGCAGCTGACATGGAAACCCACCTGGCCGACTTCATCCGCGACACCCGCGAGGGGCGCGAGGCGAAAGAGATTCTTCGCCAGTGCGTTCACTGCGGCCTTTGCACCGCCACCTGCCCGACTTATCAATTGCTCGGTGATGAACTGGACGGTCCGCGCGGCCGCATCTACCTGATCAAGCAAGTGCTCGAGGGAACGCCGGCGAGTGCGCGCACCCAATTGCACCTGGATCGTTGCCTGACCTGCTGCGCTTGTGAAACCACCTGCCCCTCCGGCGTGCGCTACGCGCGCCTGCTCGAAATCGGTCGCGCCGTTGTCGCGCACCAGGTGCCGCGATCGCCGCTCGATCGGCTGGCCCGGACTGGCCTGCGCGCCTCGCTGTCGCGGGCGAATCTGCTCGTGCCGACTCGGCGTGCGCATGGCCGCCATGACCGGCACATGCTGGTGCTGGCGGGCTGCGTGCAGCCGGCGCTGTTGCCGAACATCAATGCTGCCGCCGCGAGGGTGCTCGACCGGCTCGGTATCGAGTTGCGCGAACCCGCCGCGGCCGGCTGTTGCGGTGCGCTGCGCCATCATCTGGATGACACCTCCGGTGCACAGACGGCGGCCCGGCGCAACATCGACGCCTGGTGGCCGGAGATCGAAGCCGGTGCCGAGGCGATCGTGGTCACGGCGTCCGGCTGCGGCACTGAAGTGAAAGACTACTGGCACTTGCTGCAAGACGATGGTCACTACGCGGACAAGGCGGTGCGCGTCTCGGCGCTCGCTAGAGATATCGTCGAAGTGGTCGCGAACGAGCTCGAAGCGCTGTCGGCGCTGCTGGCGGAAGGCGCGGCCGCCGGTGCGCGCATCGCTTTCCACGCGCCATGTTCGCTGCAGCACGGCCAGCGGCTGCGCAATGTCGTCGAGCCCTTGCTGACCGCCGCCGGATTCGTGTTGACGCCGGTGGCCGATGCCCACCTGTGCTGTGGCTCGGCCGGGACCTACTCACTGTTGCAAGCGAAACTGGCCAAACGCCTGCGCCGGGATAAACTCAGCAAGTTGATGGCGGGCGAACCGTCGCTCATCGCCAGCGCCAACGTCGGTTGCATTGCCCACATGCGCGGCGGTTGCCGCTTGCCGGTGCGGCACTGGATCGAATTGCTCGATGAAAGGCTTGGCGCTGCCGGTGGCAAAGCCTAACAGGAGACGAGATGATGACAGATTCCAATCAGGACGATAGCCGTAGCGAGCGGCGGGCCAACTTGCGCATGCGCGAAATATTCGTCGAGGCCTACGACGTCGTCGAGCCATTCTTCGATCCGAGGAATGCCTGGGGCGGCCAGACTCATGAACACCTGGCTTTTCGCGCGCTACACGAACGTTTTCCGACGCTGTCGGGGGAGGAAGTGCTGGTCATCGTCCTGGCCGCCAAACGGGTGTTCGGCTCCGGCAGCAAGCCGCCGCCGTAATGCCGACGGTATCCCCTTGGCGCGGCTATCGCCTCTCGGTGACACAGCTTATAATCGCCGCATGACTTTACAAATCGAAACCTGCGCCGCCCAGCACATTGGCGATCGCCAGGAACAGCAGGATCGGGTCGGCGTCTTCGGCCATCCGAAAGCGAAGGGAACACTACTGGCGGTGCTGGCTGACGGCATGGGTGGCCATACCGGAGGCGCCCTGGCCGCCGAGCAGGTGGTGCACTCGGCGCGAACCAGCTTCGATATCTGGGGGCCGAGCGCCGAGTCGGTGGATGAGATGCTGCAGGCGGGCGTCCGCGATGCGCATGACGCCATCAAATTGACCCGCTACACCAGCGAACAGGATCCTCACAGCACCGCCTGTCTGTTAGCGCTGCAGCCCGGTCGCGCCGACTGGGCGCATTGCGGCGATTCGCGCATCTACCACTTCCGCGACGGCGCGCGCGTCGCTCGTACCGAGGATCATTCCTATGTCATGGATCTGGTGCGCAAGGGATTGATCACCGAGACGCAGGCTGAGCAACACCCGAACAAGAACATCCTGCTTTCCTGTTTGGGCGATCCCGAACTGCCGCAGGTCGCCATCGGCCGTGCCGAGTCGCTGGTGGACGGAGACTGCTTCATACTCTGCTCGGACGGCCTCTGGGCCTATTTCTCCGACAATGAGCTGGGCCAGATCCTGAAGGAATTCGCGCCCCGCCAGGCAGCGGAAACCCTGATCAACGCGGCTCGATCGCGCGGCCGCGGCCGCGGTGACAATTGCACCCTGGCCATCGTCCGCCTGCGGCTGCGGGAGAAGGTGCCGGAACTGAAGATCGGCCGCGGCGTCGAGCGCACGACCTGAGCCTTGCGGTGGTCAGAATTGTCGAGGCAGCAACCCGAAATTGAGTATGATTCACGCTGCTTTGCGGCCACAGACGGCACCAAGAGCCGCAGCATCAAGGGCCCACAAGCATAGAAAAACACTCTACCGGAGGTTTCGATGTCCGTGACCATAGGCGTACCCCGGGAAGTCTTCCCGGGCGAGAAGCGTGTTGCGACCGTTCCTGAGGTCGTCGAGAAGTTGATCAAGCTCGGTTTTGCCGTGGCAGTGGAGAGCGGCGCTGGCGATGCCGCCAACTTTGGCGATGACGCCTACCGCGCGGCTGGCGCGGAAGTCGTCGCCGGCGCGGCGAACCTGTGGAGCAGGGCCGACATCATCTTGAAGGTGCGGGCGCCGAGCGCCGACGAAGTCAGCTTGATCAAGGCAGGTCAAACGCTGATCAGCTTCATCTGGCCGGCGCAGAACCCTGAGCTGATGCAGCAGATCGCCGCCAGGAAGGCCACCGTGCTGGCCATCGACGCGCTGCCGCGGATGCTCAGTCGCGCCCAGAAGATGGACGCATTGACCTCCATGGCCGGCGTTGCCGGCTACCGTGCCGTCATCGAGGCCGCCAATGCCTTTGGCCGCTTCTTCAACGGTCAGATCACCGCTGCCGGCAAGATCCCGCCGGCCAAGGTCTTCATCGCCGGCGCCGGCGTCGCCGGCCTGGCTGCGATCGGCACTGCGGCCGGTCTCGGTGCCATTGTGCGCGCCAACGATACCCGGGCGGAAGTGGCCGATCAGGTCGTCTCGCTGGGCGGTGAATTCGTCAAGGTCGATTATGAGGAAGAAGGCGGCGGCGGCGGCGGCTACGCCAAGGTGATGAGCGAGGGGTTCCAGCAGGCCCAGCGTGAGATGTACGCCAAGCAGGCCAAGGAAGTGGACATCATCATCACCACTGCGCTGATCCCCGGCAAGCCGGCACCGAAACTGATCACCGCCGACATGGTGACGAGCATGAAGCCGGGCAGTGTCATCGTCGACATGGCGGCCGAGCAGGGCGGCAATTGCGAACTGACCGAGCCCGGGCAAGTGGTGGTCAAGCACGGTGTGACCATCGTCGGCTACACCGATCTGGTCAGCCGTCTGGCCAAGCAATCCTCAACGCTATATGCCAGCAACCTGCTGCGCCTGACTGAGGAGCTGTGCAAGACCAAGGACGGCATCATCAACGTCAATATGGACGACGACGCCATCCGCGGTCTGACGGTGATCAAGGACGGCACTATCAGCTGGCCGGCGCCGCCACTGAAACTGCCGGCGCCGCCGGCGCCCAAGGCAGCGATGCCGCCGCCACCGCCGGCTCACGGCCACGGTGCCGGCGCACCGGCATCGGCCAAGAAGGTGGCGATCATGTTCGGCTTCGCGGCCGTACTGTTCGGTCTGATCGGCTATGGTGCCCCGTCGGCGTTCCTCGCCCACTTCACGGTTTTCGTTCTCGCCTGCTTCGTCGGCTACATGGTGGTGTGGAACGTCACCCCGGCCCTGCACACGCCGCTGATGAGTGTCACCAACGCCATCTCGAGCATCATCGCCATCGGCGCCCTGGTGCAGATATCACCACCGCTGGCGGCAGGCATGACCAGACCGGAAGCCTTGATCCAGGGCCTGGCCGGTCTTGGCATCGCGCTGACGGCGATCAACATGTTCGGCGGCTTCGCCGTCACCCAGCGCATGCTGGCGATGTTCCGCAAATAGAAGGAGACGAACAAATGACTGCAAGTCTGGCTACCGTCTCCTACATCGGAGCGATCATTCTCTTTATTCTCAGCCTGGGCGGCCTGTCCAATCCGGAGAGCTCGCGCCGCGGCAACCTCTACGGCATGATCGGCATGACCATTGCCGTAATTGCCACGGTGTTCGGCCCGCACGTCACGGCGGGCGGCCTGACCTGGATCGTCGGCGGCATGGCCGTCGGCGGCAGCATCGGTCTCTACGCGGCGCGGGTCGTGAAGATGACCCAGATGCCGGAGCTGGTGGCGTTGATGCACAGCCTGGTCGGCCTCGCCGCGTGTCTGGTCGGTTTCGCCAACTACTTCGATCCAGCGGCCGCCTCGGAGTTCCAGGGTGCGGAGAAGTCGATCCACGAGATCGAGATCTACATCGGCATCCTGATCGGAGCGGTGACCTTCTCGGGCTCGATCATCGCCTTCGGCAAGCTCTCGGGCAAGATCGGTGGCAAGCCGATGCTGCTGCCGGGACGTCACCTGCTCAACCTCGCCGGCCTCTTGGTGGTGATCTGGTTTGGCAGCGCCTTCCTGAGCGCTGAAACAGTGCAGGCAGGCATGACGCCACTGATCGTGATGACGGTCATCTCGCTGCTGTTCGGCATCCACATGGTGATGGCCATCGGCGGTGCCGACATGCCGGTGGTGGTGTCGATGCTCAATAGCTACTCGGGCTGGGCGGCGGCGGCGACGGGCTTCATGCTCTCCAACGACCTCTTGATCGTGGTCGGGGCACTGGTGGGCTCCTCCGGCGCGATTCTGTCCTACATCATGNNCCGCAACTTCATCAGCGTCATCGCTGGTGGTTTCGGCACCGGCGGTGGTACCGTGGTGGCCAAGAGCGACGGCCAACCGGCCGGCGAAGTGGTGCCGATCAGCGCAGTCGATACCGCCGAGCTTCTGCGCGAAGCCAAGAACGTCATCATCGTTCCCGGCTACGGCATG
>PMIF01000229.1:425-2839 GCA_003157035.1 Rhodocyclaceae bacterium | reverse complement strand
CCCGGATCATGGTCGCCAAGCTCGGCCAGGACGGCCAAGACCGCGGCGCCAAGGTCGTCGCGACCGCCTTCGCCGACCTCGGCTTCGACGTTGATGTCGGCCCATTGTTCCAGACTCCTGACGAAGCCGCCCGCCAGGCGATCGAGAACGACGTCCACGCCGTGGGCATATCGACACTGGCGGCCGGCCACAAAACGCTGGTGCCGCAACTGATCGCTGCCCTGAAGGCACAGGGAGCCAACGATATTGTCGTCTTCGTCGGCGGCGTAGTGCCGGCCCAGGACTACGACTTCCTCGAAAAGGCCGGTGCCGCAGGCGTCTTTGGCCCGGGGACACCGATACCGGAAGCGGCGAAGAAAGTGCTGCGCGCCATTTCGACCGGGCATGCGGCGCCGGCCGCCTGATGGCTGCAACCTCGCTGCCCGGTAGCGAGATCCGCCTGGCCGAGGGGGTTCGGGCGGGCGACCGCCGCTCGCTGGCAAAAGCCATCACGCTGGTCGAGTCGACCCATCCGGACCATCGGCAACGTGCCCATATCCTGCTCGACACACTGTTGCCGCATACCGGAGGTTCCTTGCGCGTCGGCATCACCGGTGTCCCCGGTGTCGGCAAGTCCACTTTCATCGAGTCCCTGGGCTTACACCTGATCAGTCGCGGCCACCGCGTTGCCGTGCTCGCCGTCGATCCATCGTCGTCGATTTCCGGCGGCTCCATCCTCGGCGACAAGACGCGCATGGAGCGCTTGTCGCAACGCACCGAGGCCTTCATCCGGCCATCGCCGGCAGGCGGGTCGCTCGGCGGCGTCGCCGACAAGACGCGTGAAGCGCTGTTGCTGTGCGAAGCCGCCGGCTTCGATATCGTGATCGTCGAGACCGTCGGCGTCGGCCAGTCAGAGACGACCGTTGCCGGAATGACGGACGTGTTCGTTCTGCTGCAACTGCCCAATGCCGGCGATGACCTGCAAGCCATCAAGAAAGGCGTCGTCGAGCTCGCCGACATCGTCGTCTTCAACAAGGGCGACATCGACGCCACCGCGACGGAACTGGCAGTCGGGCAAATGCGCTCGGCGCTGGCCATGCTGCATCCAAGTTCGCCCAATTGGCGCCCGCCGGTGCTCAAGGTTAGCGCGCTGACCAATGAAGGCATCGACGAAGTGTGGCAAGCCATCGGCGCCTATCGGCGCACGCTTGGCGATTCGGCAGAACTGGCAGCAAAGCGGCGCCACCAGGCACTTGCCTGGATGTGGCAGTTGATCGACTCCGGCTTGCGTCAGCGTTTCCGCGAGCACCCGGCCGTCCAGGCGGCCTTGCCCGACATGGCGCTCGCGGTCGAAAACGGCGATACCACGGCCACCGTGGCGTCCCATCGGTTATTGAACCTGGTAAATAAATATTTCTGAGTGGAGCGGAATCCATGCACGACATCATCGAACGACTCGACGAAATGCGCTCTGCCGCCCGGCTTGGCGGCGGCAAGCGGCGCATCGACGCACAGCACAAGAAGGGCAAGCTGACAGCCCGCGAGCGCATCGAGCTGCTGCTCGACGCCGGTACTTTCGAAGAGTGGGACATGTTCAAGGAGCACCGCTGCAACGACTTCGGCATGGCCGAGCAGAAGGTGCCCGGTGACGGTGTCGTCACCGGCTACGGCACCATCAACGGCCGCATGGTGTTCGTCTTCTCCCAAGACTTCACCGTGTTTGGCGGCGCACTTTCCGAAGCCCACGCCGAGAAGATCTGCAAGATCATGGATCACGCCATGAAGGTCGGCGCGCCAGTGATCGGTCTCAACGACTCGGGCGGCGCCCGCATCCAGGAAGGCGTGGCGTCCCTCGGTGGCTATGCCGACGTCTTCCAGCGCAATGTGATGGCCTCCGGCGTCATCCCGCAGATCTCGCTGATCATGGGCCCCTGCGCCGGCGGCGCCGTCTATAGCCCGGCCATGACCGACTTCATCTTCATGGTCAAGGATACTTCCTACATGTTCGTCACCGGTCCCGAGGTCGTCAAGACCGTGACCCACGAGGGAGTGACCGCGGAGGAATTGGGCGGCGCGGTGACCCACACGTCAAAATCCGGCGTTGCCGACCTCGCTTTCGAAAACGACGTCGAGGCGCTCTTGATGCTGCGCCGCTTCTTCAACTACCTGCCGCTCAATAACAAGGAAAAGCCGCCGATCCGACCCACCCCGGACCCGGCCGACCGCCTCGACTACAGCCTCGACACCCTGGTGCCGGCCAACCCGAACAAGCCCTACGACATCAAGGAGCTAATCATCAAGACGGTGGATGACTGCGACTTCTTCGAGCTGCAGCCCGACCACGCCAAGAACATCATCATCGGCTTCGCCCGCATGGAAGGCCAGACCGTGGGCATCGTCGCCAACCAGCCGATGGTCCTGGCGGGCTGCCTGGA
>PMIF01000229.1:0-401 GCA_003157035.1 Rhodocyclaceae bacterium | reverse complement strand
CGCAAGGCCTACGGCGGCGCCTATGACGTTATGTCCTCGAAGCACCTGCGCGGCGACGTCAATTTCGCCTGGCCTTCAGCCGAAATCGCCGTCATGGGGCCGAAGGGGGCGGTCGAGATCATCTTCCGCGAGGAGAAGAGCGACAAGGCCCTGCTCGCCCAACGCGAAGCCGAATACAAAGCCAAGTTCGCCAATCCGTTCGTCGCTGGCGCGCGCGGCTTCATCGACGACGTTATCCAGCCGCACGAGACGCGCAAGCGCATCTGCCGTTCGCTGGTGATGCTGAGGAACAAGACGATCGAAAATCCGTGGCGCAAGCACGGCAACATTCCGCTGTGATGGCCGGTAAGGACGAGGAAAAATGTTCAAGAAAATTTTGATCGCCAATCGCGGAGAAATCG
>PMIF01000180.1 GCA_003157035.1 Rhodocyclaceae bacterium | reverse complement strand
TTGTCGCCCAGATAGATGCCGACGTGCGAGAAGGTGCGGCGCATGGTGTTGAAGAAGACCAGATCGCCCGGCTGCAACTCATCTTTGGCCACCGGTTCGCCGGTCTTGCTCATTTCGCGCGCCGAGCGTGGCAGGTAGAGGCCGAGCCCTTCGCGAAAGACATGGCTGACGAAACCCGAACAGTCGAAGCCGCGCTCGGGAGTGCTGCCACCACGGCGATAGCGGATGCCGATCAGGTCGAGGGCGCCATTGAGAGTCTGTTCGACCGAGTCGCGGGTGCGTTCGATGAGGCCGGAGCGTGGCTGCACCGCTGCTTCCGGCGGCGTCGGCAACGCTTCCGGTTGGGGTTCGGCGAGTGTCGTGGCCGGTGTCAGCGCCACGCCGACATCTTCGTCGGCAAGGGCTGCGGACGGAGCGGCGATGGCAAGCAGGAAAGACAGCAGGCTCGCGGTTAGGCTATTGCGGAGAAACATGGCGCCGGACTATAGCGGGGTGGCGAAGGACTGTAAAGCCCGGTTGCCGGCCGGGGGATGATGCCGGTCGGCAGCCGGTATAATCGGCGCCGATTGGCCCCAAGGAGATTTCCATGCCCAATGCCGCGTTCAAGGCGTTTCTGATCGATCAGGAAGGCGCCAACGTCGCCGGTCGCTTTGTCGACTTCACGGTTGACCAACTCGATCCCGGTGAAGTGACGATTCGGGTCGCCTACTCATGTGTTAACTACAAGGACGCATTGGCAGCGACCGGGACCGGCAGGATCATCCGCCGGTTTCCCTGCATCGGCGGCATCGATCTGTCGGGCACGGTGGTGGACAGTCGCGATCCACGATTCGCGGCCGGTGATCACGTGCTGGCCACCAGCTTCGACATCGGCGTCGCCCATCATGGCGGCTATGCCGAATTCGCCCGTTTGCCCGCCGATTGGGTGCGCAAGCTGCCCGCTGGCCTGACGCTCAAGGAGGCGATGGCCCTGGGGACTGCCGGCTTTACCGCGGCACTTGCCGTTCTGCGCATGGAAGAAAACGGTCTGCGTCCCGACCGTGGTCCGGTGATCGTCAACGGTGCCACGGGCGGCGTCGGCAGTTTGGCGATCGACATGTTGGCCGGACTCGGTTACGAAGTCACCGCCCTCACTGGCAAGGAAGGTGAGGTCGATTACTTGAAGCGCTTGGGCGCCGGCAATGTCATGCTGCGTGGTGAACTCGACCTGGCCAAGATCAAGCCGCTCGACAAGTCGCTTTGGGCCGGCGCCGTCGATAGCCTTGGTGGCGATTATCTCGCCTGGATGATCAGCACGATGAAGCAGGGCGGTACGGTCGCCAGCATCGGCCTGGCGGCGGGCATGACTCTGAACACCTCTGTCGCGCCGTTCATTCTGCGCGGCGTCAGCCTGCTCGGCATCGACTCCGGTTACATCGGCGAGCCGCAGCGCGGCCTTGCCTGGCAGCGGCTGGCCAGCGACCTGAAGCCACGCCACCTGGCGGCAATTACCCGCACGGTTGCCTTTGCCGATTTGCCGACCCTCTTCGACGACTTTCTCAAGGCCCGGGTCACCGGTCGCACGGTTGTGGAGATCGCNNATTCGCGAGGAGGCCGACGGCGAGGCAGGTTGGGAAGCCCTGATCGTTGATCCGTCGATCCGCATCGTCATTACCGACTTGTCGATGCCGCGGCTCGATGGCTACGGTTTTCTCGAGCGGATCCGCGATTCGAAAGTGGCCCGCGTCCACGATGTTCCGGTGATCATGATTTCCGGCGACGAGGATGAGGCGTCGCGGCGGCGGGCCCAGGAACTCGGTGCCACCGATTTCATCAGCAAGGGCATCGGCGCCGCCGAACTCCTGTCCCGCCTCGGTACCGCTCTGCACCTGCAGCAGGCCCAGGGCGAGGCCCTCACTGATACCGCGACTGGATTGCTCAGCGCGCTTGCCCTGCGGCGTCAGGGCGAACAGGCCTTGTCCTTCAGCCAGCGGCACGGCTCGCCGATGTCGTTGTTGCTGTTGGGCTTCGACAACACGGCGGCGCTGATCGGCGGCGACGGTCGCCGGGTGATCGAGTCGCTGGTCAGCCAGTTTGCCCGCATGCTGGCCGGTGTGGTGCGCAAGGAGGATAGCGTTGCGCGCTGGACGGATGCCGATTTGGCGATTGTTTCGCCGGGCACCACCGCTGAGCAGGCGCGCGCCTTCGCCGAGCGCATCCGCCAGGCAGTCAGCAATGCCAGTATTCGCCATCATGAGCAGACCTTGGCGGTGACGGTATCGATCGGCATCGTCTCATTCCCCGAGGATGCTGCGGCGGATTTCGAAGCTCTGGTGGCTACCGGCGTCGAGCGTTTGGCGCTCGCCCATGGCGAAGGCGGCAATCGTATCGTCCAGTCGTCGGCTGTGGTCGGCGAGGCCACCCGGCGTGCCAAGCTGGCTCGCCTGGGCCTGTCCATGTTGCCGCTGATCCAGCGTCTGGACAAGGAATTTCACCTCGGTCTGCCGTTGGTCGAGATCGAGCGCCGGCTGATCGCGGCACAGGAGGAACCCATGGCAATCAACCAAAACAGAAAGGGAGTGTGATGAGTACGTATCAGGAGTTCTATCGCCGCTCGATCGACCAACCGGANNCCGGATGCGCCGGCGCTGATCTTCGTGTCGACAGAGACCAACGTCGAGAAGATCTATTCCTTTGCCGAGCTCAAGGCCGAGGTGGTGCGCATGGCGGCGATCATGCAAGGCTTGGGCGTCAAGAAGGGCGACCGCGTACTGATCTACATGCCGATGATCGCCGAGGCCACCTTTGCCATTCTGGCCTGCGCCCGCATTGGCGCGATTCACTCGGTGGTGTTCGGCGGCTTCGCCTCCGGTTCGCTGGCAACCCGCATCGACGACGCCAAGCCGAAGCTGATTGTCTCGGCCGATGCCGGTATGCGCGGTGGCAAGGCTGTGCCCTACAAGCATCTGCTCGACGAAGCCTGCAAGATCGCGCAGTTCCCGCCGGAGAAGGTGCTGATGATCGATCGCGGTCTGGACAAGGAGTTCACCCGCATTGAGGGGCGCGACGTCGACTATGCGACCCTGCGCGCCCAGTACATGAACGCCGATGTGCCTTGTGTCTGGCTCGAGTCGAACGAGCCGTCATACATCCTGTATACGTCCGGCACCACGGGCAAGCCGAAGGGCGTGCAGCGCGACGTCGGCGGCTATGCGGTGGCGCTGGCGGCGTCGATGAAGCACATCTACTGCGGCTTCGAAGGCGAGACCTACTTTGCCACCTCGGACATCGGCTGGGTCGTCGGTCACAGCTATATCATCTACGGCCCGCTGATTGCCGGCATGGCCACGCTCATGTACGAAGGTACGCCGGTGCGCCCGGATGCCGGCGTCTGGTGGAGCCTNNGCCTTCCTGCACAAGTACGACCTGTCGTCGCTGAAACACTTGTTCCTGGCCGGCGAGCCGCTCGACCAGCCGACGCACGAGTGGATCATGGGCGAGCTCGGACTGCCGGTGATCGACAATTACTGGCAGACCGAGACCGGCTGGCCGATGCTCTCCTCGGTGCCTGGCATCGAGAAGACCAAGATCAAGTTCGGTACGCCGAGCTTCCCGGTATTCGGCTACAACCTGAAGATCTTTCGCGAAGACGGTACCGAGTGCGCGGCCAACGAGAAGGGTATCGTCGGCGTCTTGCCGCCGCTGCCGCCTGGCTGCCTGTCGACGATCTGGGGCGATGACGACCGCTTCGTCAAGACCTATTTCTCGCTGTTCAAGGAGCCGCTGGTCTATTCGTCTTTCGACTGGGGCATCAAGGATGAAGAGGGTTATNNGTCGGCGTGCACGATCAGTTGAAGGGACAAGTGCCGGTGGCCTTTGCCGTGGTCAAGGATCAGGCGCGCGTCGCGACGGCAGAAATGCGGGCGGCGCTGGAAAAGGAGGTCATGAAGACCGTGGACGACAGCCTGGGTGCCATTGCCCGGCCCGGTCACGTCCATTTCGTTTCCGGCCTGCCCAAGACCCGTTCCGGCAAGATGCTCCGCCGCTCGATCCAGGCGATCGCCGAAGGCCGCGATCCGGGCGATCTGACCACTATTGACGATCCGTCCACGCTTGAGCAGATCCGCGTGGCACTGGGGGCCTAGAAAGGTGTCGTGAAGGTGTTGTGATGGGGCGCGAGTTCAGCTAGAATTCGCGCCTCTTTGCTTGCTGCGCTGTCCGGGACTCTTACCAGACAAGGTTGCAGGCGGGATTTGCAGGCGCGTAGCTCAGCTGGTTAGAGCACCACCTTGACATGGTGGGGGTCGTTGGTTCGAGTCCAATCGCGCCTACCAAACACCCTAGCAGAATCAGTCACTTCTGCCGTCGATGAAGCCGCCTCCGGGCGGTTTTTTTCGTTCACCTATGGCGTAACTATGGCGCCCTGCCGGACGAACATACGCGGCGACCTTCGCGTATCCTCGCTACCCGTGACCATGCCATATGTGTCGACACGTTCCGAGAATTGCCGGCGGCTCCTTCACTGGACGTTGCTGATCATGTTGCCGAACTTGTTGGGCAGAAGCGCCGAAATACGCAGGCCGGCTATCGCGCTGCGCAGCCATTTCAAACGCCGTATGTAGCCCAAACCGTCCCATATTCGGATGTCCCACGGGCCTCTCTGGTGGCAGCCGCCCTACCTATGCTCCTAGAATGGTGACTATGCTCCCGCCGCTGATCCAGTCGCTCCTCGATCCGACCCGCTACCCGCATCCGTCCGGGGTGGTCGAACTAATGGAAACGCACATCTCATGGGTGCTGCTGGCCGGCGACTATGCCTACAAGATCAAGAAGCCCGTGGTGCTGCCCTTCCTGGACTACGGCACGGTCGACAAGCGCCGCGCCTGTTGCGAGGTGGAGTTGCGCATCAACCGGCGCTATGCGCCCGACACCTACCTGGGGGTGGTTGAGTTCGATGGCGAACCGGCGGTGCGGATGCGCCGGTTTGTCGAGGCCGATCGCCTCGATCATGTCTGCGCTCGCGGCGAGCTGACCCCGAACCACCTCTCCGATCTGGCGCGGCAGTTAGCCGACTTCCACGCGGCGGCAGCCGTTGCCGGCCCGGGCGAGCGCTTCGGCGAACCGGCGCAGGTGCTGGCGCCGGCGCTGGAGAACTTCGAGGAACTGGAGCGCCTGCTGCCCGCCGAAGGAGAGCGACTGGCACGGCTCCGGTCCTGGACGGGTGCCGAGCACGCTGCCCGGCGCGATGCCTTTGCGCGCCGCAAGGCGACCGGCCGGATACGCGAGTGCCATGGCGACTTGCACCTCGGCAATCTGGTGCTGCTGAACGGCCAACCCACGCCCTTCGACGCCATCGAATTCAACGAAGACTTGCGCTGGATCGACGTCGCCGCCGAGATCGCCTTCACCTACCTCGACGTGCTCGACCACGGCCAGCCGGGCCTGGCAGCGTGGTTTCTCAACCAATGGCTGCTGTGGAGTGGCGACTACGACACACTGGTCGTCCTCCGCTTCTACGCCGTCTATCGTGCCATGGTGCGCGCCAAGGTCGCGGCCATTCAGGGCAGGGAGGCGGAAGCGGCCGAGTATCTCGCCATGGCCGAAGCACTCGCTGTACCGCCTCCGATCACGCTCACCATCACCTTCGGCCTCTCAGGTTCCGGCAAGACCACCGCCGCGAAAGCCGTGCTGCTGGCCGATGCGCGGGCGGCCACCATCCGCCTGCGTTCCGACGTGGAGCGGAAGCGCCTGTTCGGCCTCGCCCCCGACGCCGCCAGCGGCGGCAATATCTATGGCGCGGGCGCCACCGTGCGCACCTACGGCCACCTGCGGGCGCTGGCGGCAAAGATCATCGCCGACGGCTGGCCGATCCTCATCGACGCGGCCTTCCTCAAGCGCGCCGAGCGCGACGACTTCCGTGCCCTTGCCGCGCAACTCCGCATCCCCTTCGCCATCCTCGCCTGCGAAGCGCCCATCGACGAACTGCGCCGTCGCCTGACTGCCCGCACCGGCGATGCGTCGGAAGCGCCGGTAGAGCTGCTGGAGCAGCAACTGCAGTGGATACAGCCGCTGGGTGAAGACGAGCGGAGCTTAACGGTCAGGCCGGAGACATGAACGCGACGCGGCGTACTGCCGTTATGTGGTGCTCCGCATAGCCGCCGTTCGCCGCCAAAAAATAGGATCACCCTTGACGGCTGGTTTCGGCAGCATTGCCACCGCTGGGCGGCAAGTTTTGGGGATGAATGAATTACGTCCAACAGAGGCGTTTTGGTTGATTTGTTGCAGTGCACCATTATTTCCTGTACAGTTTATGGCGTCATAGTCCAATGACCCACTTAGGAACCCGCCATGTCCATCAATCTCGAACAATTTGCTGCCTCCAACAAAGCCACCGTCGACTCCCTGCTGGCTGTGGCGAACACCGCGCTAGCGACTGCCGAGCGGATCGCAGCCCTCAACCTGAGTGCCGCGCGCACCTCGCTGGAAGACTCCACTTCTGCCGCCAAGGCGATCCTTGCCGTAAAGAATCCTGGCGACGCAGCAGCCCTTCAGTCGTCCATCGTGCAACCGGCTGTCGCCAAGGCAGTCGATTACTCCCGCTCGCTGTTCGAAATCTCTACCGAATCCCAGCAGCAGTTCGCCAAGATGCTCGAAGGTCAGTTCGCCGATTTTCAGAAGCAGGTTTCCAGCCTGGCCGCACAGGCAGCCAAGGCTGCTCCGGCCGGTACCGAGCCCTTCGTGGCGGCAATGCAGAACGCCATCAACTCTGCCAATAATGCTTTCAGCGGCATGACAGCAATGGCCAAGCAGATCAGTGAAACCGTCCAGGCCAATGTAGTTGCCGCGACCAAGGTGAAGTAATTCCGACGCTTCGGCGAATCACCGAGGCCTCCGGGGTTCGCTGAGAGTGCCGGAACGATCCCCGCAAAGCGAAGTTGCCTGGCGGAGATCTGCCCACAACTCCTGAAAGCCGCCCGCGGGCGGCTTTGGTCATTTTGGCGATCAGATCGCGGTGGCGGCCGTGCCTGCTTCGTGGTCGCGCTCGGCGTCGGGCGGAATGTTGAAGTTGAAGTGCTGGCACAAGAAGTCCAGCACGGTGTTCACGCACTCGTCAACGGTCGTGCCCGCGGTATCGAGGAGCAGTTCTGGTGTCGCCGGCGGCTCGTAAGGGGCACTGATGCCGGTGAATTGCGCGATCTCACCGGCGCGGGCGCGGGCGTACATGCCTTTGACATCGCGGGACTCGCAGACTTCAAGCGGGCAGCCGCAATAGATCTCGATGAAGTCCTTGCCCAGCAAACTCCGCACACCGTCGCGATCCGCCCGCATGGGTGATATGAATGCCGCCAGGACGACCAGTCCGGCGTCCACCATCAACTTGGCTACCTCGCCGATACGGCGCAGGTTCTCATGCCGGTCTTCAGGTGAAAAGCCGAGATCACCGCAGAGGCCGTGGCGGACGTTGTCGCCGTCCAGCACGTAGGTCCGGCAGGCGGCTCGATGCAGGCGCTCCGCCACGGCATGGGCAAGGGTTGACTTGCCGGCACCGGACAAGCCGGTGAACCACAGCGTTACCGCTGGATGTTGGTTGAGCTGTTGGCGATCCGACCTCGCCACCAAAGGCGCGTGATAGACCGTATTGGTACTGCGCAGTGGACCAGTCATGTGGTCCTTCAACCGCCGACGATCACGCGCACGCGCCGATTGACCGGGTCGGTCGGATGCGCCGGGTCGGCCGGGTCGCTACTGCCTTTGCCGATGGTCTTGAAGTCGGTCGGCAATCCCGGCTTGCCGGCAAGTGCGTTCCGCACGGCCTGGGCACGGCGCAGCGACAGTGCGACATTGTAGTCGGCGTCGCCGGTGGCGTCGGCATGGCCTTCCAGCGTCACGGTGCGCACCTTCGCCAGTTCCTTGGCCTGCAAGGCGTTGCCGAGGCGCTCGACGACTTCGGCGCCGTCGCCGGTCAGTTGGTCGGAGTTGAACTGGAACTTGATTTCCAGGTCCAGCGTCCGCGTCCATCCGGCGACCGGAGCGACGGCTTGGCCGCTGCCGCCGAGCGACAGGCCGCGAGTCCTTGTCGGCTTGCCGGCGGCCTCGGCGCCCGGATTGAGCGCCTTGATGATCTGTTCGGTGCTGGGCTTGCCGCGCAATGACTTGACGCCTGATTCCTGGCAGTTGGCGGCGAAAGGCAGCAAACAGGCCAGCAAGGCGACGCTACATTTCAGATTCACCATGATGTCTTCTTCCCCGGGACGAACAGGGACGCTATTGTCGGCTCAAAACGGGGAACCGGGCAACGCCGAGCGTGGCACCGCCAGCCGTGAAAAATACCTTGTCAAGGTCGGCGATACTGGCAACGGCCGCCGGCTTGTCGATGTCGCCGCTGCCAATGGCGCTTGTCACCTGGCCAAGGATCTCGGTTGCGCTGGCGTAGCAGACGACTAATTCCTCGACGCCCTTGGCGTTGGCGTTGATGCTGAACTGATTCCCCCCTGGTACGCGAATGCCGGTTGTGGACACCAGCGAATCGCCAGTGAAGCGGTTGGGATAGAAACGCGTGATCTGGCTGCTCTCATCCTGCATGAAGCAATAGATGTGCGCATTGCGGCTGGGCTTGATGTCGAGCACGATGCCTTCGCCGGGTCGGAAGCGGTCCTGGCCGCTGGCTGGGCGGATGGACAGCGCAATGGCGGCGGCTTCTATCGGTGCTGGTTCGACGATCGCTTTCGCCGCAGGCGCTGGCAAGGCCTCGGTGGCGCGGTGCGCGAACGGCACCGGCATGCCCATCAGCCACCACCAGACGGCAGCGGCGATCAGCAACAATATGATCACCAGGACCAACAGAGCGGTCGTACCGGTCCGGCGTTCAGGTGGCGGCAAAGGTGCAATCTGCGCCGCCGGCGGCCGTCGCTCAAGGGGCGGTGCGGACGTCGGACCCCGGGGCGAGCCGGTAGCGGTATTCGCCGATCTGGGCAGGGCGACGGTGACATCATCGATGATCATTGGCGTCGCTGGCGGCTGCTGTTCGCTGGCGGCGCGAACGGCGGCAGCGAATTCGGCGCCATTTTGATAGCGGTTCTCGGGACGCTTGGCGAGGGCCTTGGCAATCACGGCGTCAAAGGCTGGCGACACGTGAACGTTGATTACCGAAGGTGGCGTCGGCTCTTCCTTCAGTAGCTTATGCATGATCGTGGCCAGCGAATTGCCCTGAAAGGGCTTCTCGCCGGTGAGCAGCTGGTAGAGGATGACGCCAGCCGAGAAGAGGTCGGCCCGTCCGTCCACCACTTGGCCACAGATCTGCTCCGGCGACATGTAGGAAGGCGTGCCGAGTACCGAACCCGCCTGGGTGAGTTCCGAGGATTCAACCCTGGCGACGCCGAAGTCACCCACCTTCACTACATTGTTGCCAACGAGAAAAATGTTGCCCGGCTTGATGTCCCGGTGCACGACGCCGGCGGCGTGCGCGACATCGAGGGCAACCAGCAACTCGGTGATGATGCGAATTGCTTGCGCCAGCGGGAAGCGTTCGCCCTTGTCGCAGAACTCCTTGAGCTCCTTGCCGTCGACATACTCCATGGCGATGAAGGTGATGCCATCGGTCTCGCCCAGTTCATAGACGGCGACGATGTTCGGATGATTGAGTCGGCCGGCGGCCTGCGCTTCGCGGCGAAAACGGGCGAGCACGTCGGCTGCCTCCGGCGAGTCGAGAATGTCCTGCTTCAGTGTCTTGACGGCGACCCGGCGGCCGATACCGGGATCCCAGGCCTCGAAGACGATACCCATCGCGCCTGCGCCGATGCGGCGGCGGATTTCATATTTTCCCAGTTTCAGGGGGTCTGCCATGGCGCACCGCCCGCTTGCGCGAGCCCCGTCCTCCCGTTTGTTGGGCGGAGTATAGCTGCTTCGGTGCAAGCGGCTGCGACCAAATGCCGCAGGCAGCGGTGTGGGCGAGCCGGCATGGCCTGCAATCGCCGATAATGGCGGCCATGGCCATTTCGTTACCGACTACAGCCGACTTTGGCGCACCGACCATTCCCCAGCGCCTGATCGTGCTGCGCTGGTGGTTCCTGCTTGCCGAGTTGCTGGTCATCGTCCTGGTGCCGACGCTGGCCGATCTGCGCCTGCCGCAGTTGCCGATGCTGGCCGTGCTGGCCTTGCAGGCGGCAGCGAACGGTTGGGCGCGATGGTGCCTGCAAGCGACACCGGCGCGTGGCGACCGCGACCGCGACGTGTTCAGCCAGTTGGTGATCGACATCGCTGCCTTGGCCGTGTTGATGTTCCTCAGCGGCGGCGCTGCCAACCCGGTGATCTCGTTGCTGCTGCCGCCAGTGGCGATTGCCGCCTTGGTCTTGCCCGGTCGATTGGTGGCGGTGATCGCCGGGCTGGCCGTGATCGCTTACTCAATCCTGATGCAGGCCTACCTGCCGCTGCCGATCGCCGATGTGGCGCGGGCCACCCGGCTGCACTTGCTCGGCATGTGGTTCACGTTCGTTGTCTCGGTGGCCATGATGGCCTGGTTCATCGTCCGCATGACCGGCATCGTCCGTGCCCGGGAGGCCGAGCTGGCGGCAATCCGGGAGCAGGCGCTGCGCGACGAGCGCGTGTTGGCGCTGGGGATGCTGGCGGCCGGCGCTGCTCACGAATTGTCGACGCCGCTGGCAACCATGGCCATCGTTGCCGGTGAGCTCGAGGCTGAAGAGGGACTTGCAGACTCGCTGCGTGCCGACGTCGCGCTCTTGCGCCAGCAGATTGGTGCCTGCAAAGGAATCATCAGCGGTATGGCCGAGCGCGCTGGCGTTGGGCGGGCCGACAGCATCCAGGCGATGCGCGCCGACCACTGGCTGCAGGCACTGTTCGAACGCTGGCAACTGCTGCGGCCGCAGGTTCGCGCCGGTCTGGAAATCCTTGGTCCGCCGCCGGTGCCGCATATCGTCACCGAGACGATGCTCGATCAGGGGCTGCTCAACTTGTTCAACAACGGTGCCGACGCCGGTACCGATGTGCGCCTGCTGGCCGACTGGACGGACCAGCTGCTGATTGTCGAGGTCAGGGACAATGGCCGCGGCTTTGCGGAGGACATACTGTTGCTGGCCGGCGAGTCACCGCTGCCGGCGCACCCGAAAGGCAGCGGCATTGGCCTGTTCCTGGCCAAGGCGGCGATTGAGCGCATGGGCGGTAGTCTTTCCCTGGCCAACGATGGCGGTGGCGTTGCCCGGGTTGAGCTGCCGCGCTACAAAGGGTGAGCGATGACCAAACCGGCAAGCGTGCTGATCGTCGATGATGACGAAACCTTCAACCGGGTCTTGATGCGTGCCTTGACGCGTCACGGTTTTGCTGCCGAAGGTGCGCTCGATGCCGCCGGCGCTCTGGCAGTGGCCCGGCAGATGCGTCCGGATCGTGTCGTACTCGATCTTAGTCTCGGCGGCAGTTCGGGCCTGGCTCTGATCGAGCCGCTGCTGCAATTGAATGGCGATTGCCGCATCGTGGTTCTCACCGGTTACGCCAGCATCGCGACCGCGGTCGATGCCATCAAGCTGGGGGCTGTGCAGTACTTGGCCAAGCCCGTTGAAGTGGAGACAATTCTCGACGCCTTCGCTGCCGACCTGCGGCCGCGCGTCGACGAACCGCCACCGAGCGAGCCGCTGTCGGTGGATAGGCTGGAGTGGGAGCACATTCAGCGCGTCCTGCGCGAAAACGATGGCAACGTCTCGGCGACGGCCCGTGCCCTGCGCATGCATCGGCGGACGCTACAGCGCAAACTGGCCAAACGGCCGGTGCGCAACTAGTGTGAGCCGGCTTCGCTTGGTGCGGTGAAATCGTAGGCCACTGACAAGTGGCGGCCGCCGCTGTCGATCAAGAGTGTGGCACGCCAGTTCATGCGGCCGGTGACGCAGACCGGCAAGCTGGCAGTACTGGAAAAGACCCCGTTGCCGGTTGGGCTCAGTACCACGCGGTTGTGTCCCATCTGCATGTCGACACCGGCAAAGTCCAGTTCCACGGTTTTGCCGGCGATTCCGTTCAGCTTGGCTTCGATCGTCAATGGGCTGACGACCGGTATCGGTCTTGGCAGTATGGTCAATTCGACACTGCCGCCATCGGCAAGCGGGACCCGGCAGGCTTGGCGGTTGAGGTTGCAGGCGGCATCGGCAGTCATCGTCAGATCGGCCTGCGGCAGCAGCAGTGGTGAATAGTGATAGCCGACGACGGCTACCAGCAACAAGGCGAGCACGATGGCGGCGTCCACCAGCAGGGGATTCCTGAGCAGCGATTTCATATTGGCGAGGATAACGGATATTCGCCGCCACAACTGGCACCGCCAGGCGGTCGGCCCGGGAACTGCCACCAGTGACATCCCAGCACTGCCGAATGCCACTATCAGCATCCTGAGCCTGTCATTTCGTGTCCTCGGCATGGCCAGTCGACGCCACAGGCCACTTTTTTGTCCCATTTGAGGCTGGCACGGACCTTGTATTAGCAAGACCTGAAACCGCTGTCGGACCGGGCTTTCCGGGGCGCGGCGATTCGGTGGCGCTGCCAACCCCCTTCGGTGGTGTCCGTCGGTTCGCTATGTCGGACGTGCCTGGAGTTGCCCCCAATTCCAGTTGGTCCCGGGAGGCCCTACGGCCGGCAGCGGTTTCTTCATCACCGCGGCGATGCGGGTGGCGGCGGGTATGATTCGTTCCTTGCCGAATGAACCGTCCTGCGTACCGATGACCGAGTTGTTGCGTCGCCTAGCATTTGTCGATTTGGAAACGACCGGGGCAACGGCGAGCGCCGACCGGATCACCGAAATCGGCATCGTCGAGGTCGACGACGAGGGTGTCCGCGAGTGGTCGAGCCTGGTCAACCCGGGCATGCGCATTGCCGAATTCGTCGTCCGCCTGACCGGTATCGACAACGAGATGGTTGCTGCGGCGCCGACCTTCGCCGAACTGGTGCCCGAGGTTCGGGCCCGCCTTGCCGACCGGCTGTTCATCGCCCACAACGCGCGCTTCGACTATGGCTTTCTCCAGAACGAATTCAAGCGCCTTGGCGTCGACTTTCATGCTCCGGTGTTATGTACCGTCAAGCTCTCGCGCAAGCTCTACCCGCAATTCCACAAGCACAGTCTGGACAGTCTGATCGAACGCCACGGCTTGCGTGGCGACGGCCGCCATCGCGCGCTGGCCGATGCCCGCCTGATCTGGCAGTTCTGGCAGCGCGTGCACGCCGAGCACGAGAGCGAAGTCATCAACGCAGCGGTGGCAGCCCTGGCGGCACGTCCGACCTTGCCTGCGCATCTCGATGCCAGCCTGGTGGACCGTCTGCCGGAAGGCCACGGAGTCTATCTATTCTTTGCCGAAGGCGACTTGCCGATTTACGTCGGCAAGAGCAAGAACATCCGGACGCGGGTGCTGGCGCATTTTGCTGCCGACCAGGAGTCTGCCCGGGCAATGGCACTGGCGCAGCGCGTGCAGCGGATCGACTGGATCGAGACCGAAGGCGAGCTGGGTACTTTGATCAAGGAAGCGGAACTGGTCAAGCGCCTGCAGCCAACCGAGAGCCGTCGCCTGCGCGCCAGCGAAGAGTTCTGTAGCTGGCGTTTGGCCGAAGAAGAACCGGGTCTCTGGCGCCCTCAACTAGTCACCGCCGGCGGCGCGGATTTTGGTACTGACAGCGGTTTGTACGGGTTGTTCAAGAACGCGCGGGAAGCAGGGAAGGTGCTCGCGGCCGTAGCCGACGAACATAAACTCTGCAAGGCCATCCTCGGCTTGGAGCAGCGGCCCGACGGACAACCGTGCCTTGCCTTCGCCAGCCGCAAGTGCAAGGGAGTTTGTGCCGGCAAGGAAACGAAGACCATGCATTCGGCACGGCTGCTGGCGGCGCTGGCCCGCCTGCGCATTCAGGTTTGGCCCTATGGTGGACCGGCACTGTTGCGCGAGGGCGGTGTCGCCTACGTCGTCGACCGCTGGCGCTATCTGGGCGAAGCTCGCCACGAAGACGAAATCTGGCCACTGCTGGAAGCGCGTCTGCCGGCTTTCAACCCCGACTTCTACAAGATTCTGGTCAAGGTTGCCGGCCGGCTGACGCCATTGCCATCGCGTGGCTAGCGGACGATCTTGAAGCCGTCGACCACGGCTTGCAAGCCGGCCGCCGCCCGCGCAAGCCTGGTGGCGGTTTGCTGGGCTTCCGCTGCTGCCGAGGTGTTGCGCTCGATGAGCGTCGATACCTGCTCCATGTTACTTGCCACTTCTTCGCTGGCTGCGGCCTGCTGACGAGCAGCATCGGCAATGTGTTCGGCCATGCCGGCAGCGTCCTCGCTCGAGGCGCGAACGAGATCGAGTCCGGAAACGCTGGAACGCATCATGCCGATGCCGGTCGCCACTTCGGCGACCGCGCGATTCATGGAGTCGACGGCATTGTGGGTGACGCTCTGGAAATCGCCGACCGAGGCGGCGATCTCGGCAGTGCTCGATGTCGTGCGTTCGGCAAGCTTGCGCACTTCATCCGCTACGACCGCAAAACCGCGACCAAACTCGCCGGCGCGGGCAGCTTCGATGGCGGCGTTGAGCGCCAGCAGATTGGTCTGGTCGGCAATTTCCTTGATGACCTTGGTGATGTCACCGATACGGATGATGGCGTGGTTGAGTTCGCCGACGGCAGTGCTCGACTCCTGCACGGCTTCGACCACCCGTGTTGTCGCGTCCATGCTGCGCGACATGTTGTCGGTGCTCTCGGTGACCAGTTCTTTCGCATGGGCTGCGGCGGTAGAGGTCTGCTTGGCGCTTTCGGCGACCTCGGCCACCGATTGGCTGAATTCCTGAGTCGCCGAGGCGGTGCTCTGAACGCGATCCTTCTGTGCCATCGATTGCTGGTTGACCAGGTCCATTTCTTCGTTGAGCAGCTTGCTCTGGCCATCGATGTCCACTGCGGCAAGGCGAATTTCGTCAAGGATCACCTTCAGGTGAACCTGCATTGACGCCAGGGCGCAGAGCAGCTTGCCCGGCTCGTCACGGCCGCTGATGTCGATTTCATCGGTGAGCACGCCCTGCGAGATGTGGTCGAAATGGTCGATGGCCTTGCGCAGCGGATTCATGATGGCGCGGATCAGGAACAGGCCGGCAATTCCGACTACGGCCAAGCCGATCAGCGTGCCCAGGATCGCCAGCAGACGGATCTTGCCGTAGCGTTCATCCGCCGCCAGATAGTCAGCTTTGCCAGCCTCGCGCAGGTAGTTCTGCCAGGCTTCGCCCCGGGTCATGACATCCTTGTACAGCGGGTTGATCTTGGTCAGCAGGAGAACGTTGGCGGCAGGGAAGTTGTTGGCCCTGACGGCATCGCGCGCCGGCGCGTTGCCCTCGCGGGAATAGGTGTCACGAGCGAGAAAGAAAGCATCCGCCAGTGTCTTTTCATCGCTGGGCATGGCGCGCTTGTTCTGTTCTGCGCGCAACCGGTCGATCTCCTCTCGGTTCTTCAGAATGTTGTCGATATGCAGCGTTATCGCATGATCGTGCATCTTCGCGTAGGCACTATCCGGGGCATGTTGTAGCGCCAGCATCATCTGGCTACGCGTATCGCCCATCAGTTGCACCATCCGCGCCACGGCCAGAGAGGGATCCAGCCGTTGCTGGTAGGCTTCATGGAGATCTTCATTGGTCAGCGCCAGCCCGCTGAGGCCGACGATACCGCCGGCAGTCATCAGCAGCGCCATCAGAGCCATCGTGGCAATCAGGCGGGCGCGAATGCCAAAGCGCCTCAGGGTGCCGGCAAGCGGGATGCTGGCCTTGGTTCGATTGAGTTCGGCGTACAGCGACTCGGCCTGGCGCACCTGTTCGCGGCTCGCTTCCGAGCGCACTGACATGTAGCCGACGATGCGGTCATCCTTGCGGATGGGCACGACCAAGGCATCGACCCAGTAGTGATCGCCGTTCTTGGAGCGGTTCTTGACGACGCCGTGCCACGGATATCCGGCCTTGACTGTCTTCCACAGGTGCTCGAAGGCTTGTGGCGGCATGTCCGGATGGCGGACGACATTGTGATTGCGGCCGATCAACTCCTCGCGCGAGAAGCCCGAAAGTTCGACAAAGGCGTCGTTGGCGTAGGTCGTGATGCCCTTGAGGTCGGTCCGCGATACGAGGTAGGTGCCCTGCGGGAACGGTTTCGTATTCTGCGTGACCGGAAGGTTGATTTTCATTTGTTCCGCCCTGACGATAGTCTTTGCTGAGAATCTTACCGGATTGCGCCGGCTCGGCAAGCCGCTCGACAGTCACAGCGGCACCGCTAAGCCATGAGCATGATCGGGTCAATGGCCGGCGCCTGCCGTCGCGTCCAGCGCTGGCCTACGTCGGTCAAGTGCTTCCAGTGTATGCTGTCCGGCAAGAGGATAGATTGTCAGCCGTTGATCAGTTCCGATTCTGAGGGAATGCCAAACCATCCAAACATTGCGGTGGACGAACTGCGCATCGGGCTCTACGTCGAGCTCGATCTGAAGTGGTTCGAGCATCCTTTTGCCTTCAGCGCCTTCCGCATCAAGAGCGAGGAGCAGATTCGTACTCTCCGCGGTCTCGGTCTGTCCCGGGTGCGCTACGATCCTTCGCGTAGCGAGGCTGCGCCTTCTGCCGTCGCCGCAGCGTCAGCGCCGTCACCGACGGCCATCGCCGCCCAGGCGGAACTGACCCAGGCCTTGGCGGCCAAGCGTGCCTTGATCGAGCGCATCCGCCAGCAGCGCGAGGCAGCGGCACGCGTGGCGCATGCGTTTGTCGATACCGCCAATACGGTGCGCAGCATCGAGAAGAACTTGTCGGCCAGACCGGAGGAGACAGTCGGCCAGGCCGAGCGGCTGATCGATCAGATTGCGGAATCCATTCTGTCGACTCCCGAGTTGGCCATTCATGTCATGGGTGACACCCAGAGCAGCGAGGAACTCTACTTCCATTCGCTCAATGTCGCCATGCTGTCGCTGATGATCGCCCGTGGCATCAAGCTGCCGCAGGAGGTTGTCGGCAGCCTCGGCATGGGCGCCTTGTTCCACGATGTCGGTCGCCGCGAGATCCCGTCGCGGATTCTGTTGAAGAAGGATCGCCTCACGGATGCCGAGCGCAATCTCTACCAGATGCACTGCCAGTATGGCGTCGAGATCGGCCGCGGCCTGAAGTTCAACCAGGTGATGCTGCATATCATCGGTGAACATCATGAATGCAGCGACGGCAGCGGCTATCCGACAGGCATGAAGGGGGATGCCATCAGTTTGCCGGCGCGCATCGTTGCCATCGCCAATCACTACGATGAGATGTGCAATCCGGCATGCGTCGCCGACGCCTTGACACCGCACGAGGCGCTGTCGCTGATGTTTGCCCGCCTGCGCGGAAAATTCGATGCCAAGCTTCTGCAGGTGTTCATCCACTGCCTCGGTGTCTATCCGCCGGGTACCATTGTTCAGCTGGCCAACGGCGCCCTGGCGATGGTCGCCACCATCAACACCGGCCAGCCGATGAAGCCGACGGTGATCGTCTACGACCCGGAGATCCCCAAGGAGGAAGCCATCCTGGTCGACATGGCTGTCGAGACTGACACCAACATCGTCAAGGCCATACGACCAGGCCAGGTGCCGCGCGAGGTTTATAGCTATTTGAGTCCGCGGCAGCAGGTCAGCTACTACTTCGACGCAGAAGGGCCGGGCCAGGAACGGGGGACGGGATGAGCGGCTTCGATCAGCTTATGCTGGATAACAGCGAGCAGATGATGCTGCTTGTCGATTCCGGCAGCCTCGCTATCGTCGCCGTCAACCGGGCGGCGATCCGGGCGCTGGGCTATTCCGGCGAAGAGCTGCTGGCGCGGGCGATCACCGATGTCGAGAGTTCGCTGCAGGACATCTTCTATTGGGAGGATGCGCGCAGCGGCCGTTACCAGGAGATCGACGCTCAGGAAGGCCTGTACCTTTGCGCTGACGGCCAGGCCCTCGATGTCAGCAAGTCGGTCCGCGTCCTGCACCACGAGGACAAGACCCTGCTGCTCGTCCAGGCACGCGATGTGCGCGACGAGCGCAAAGCGGAAGAGGATCTGGCGCAGACGTTGTCCCAGCTGCGGGCGACTCTGGAGTCAACCGGCAACGGCATCCTGGTGATCGACTGGCAGGGACGCATCGTCAACATGAATCGCGTTTTCAGTAGCATGTGGAAGCTGCACGACGACCTTTTGCTCGCCGGCAACGATGCCGCGATCCTGGATTTCATCGCCGGCACAGTCGTCGATGGCGAGACGTGCCGGCGCCGGCTGGGCGAGATCATCGACAGTAAACAGACCGAGGACGTGCTCGAGCTTCGCGATGGCCGCATCTTCGAGGGCCGCTCGCGGCCGCAGTACCTTGGCGATCACATCGTCGGCCGCGTCTTCAGCTTCGATGACGTTACCGACCGTGAGCAGGTGGGGCGGGCGCTGCGCGAGTCGCGTGACCAACTGGAGGCGAAAGTGGCGGCGCGCACGGCCGACCTGGTCGCGGCCAATGCGGCGCTACGCGCCGAGCAAGTGCGCCAGGAGGAATTGATCAAGAAGCTCGCCGAGGCGCACACGCAGTTGTTGCAATCGGAGAAGATGGCCTCCATTGGCCAGTTGGCGGCCGGCGTTGCCCACGAGATCAATAATCCGGTTGGCTTTGTCAGCTCGAACATTGGCTCGCTGCAGCGCTATACGAACGATTTGCTGCGGCTCGTAGCGGCATACGAGCGGGTCGAGGCAGAGTTGCCGGCGACGGCACTTGCCGCCATTGGCGATCTGAAGGCAGAGGTGGATCTTGGCTATCTGCGCGACGATGTCCGGCAACTAATCGAGGAGTCGACAGAAGGTCTAGCGCGGGTCCGGCAGATCGTTCAGGACCTGAAGAACTTCTCCCACACCAGCGCCACCGAAATGGAGCTGGCAGACATCGAGGCGGGACTCGACAGTACGCTCAACGTGGTCTGGAACGAGCTCAAGTACAAAGCGGAGGTTGTCAAGGAATACGGCCACATCCCCGCGGTTCGCTGCATTCAGTCGCAACTGAACCAGGTATTCATGAACCTGCTGGTCAATGCGGCCCACGCGATCGATGGTCACGGACGAATTACCTTGCGCACCGGCATCGTCGCGGATGCAGTGTGGGTCGAAATCGAGGACAGCGGATCAGGCATCAAGCCGGAGCATCTCGACCGTATCTTCGATCCCTTCTTCACTACCAAGCCGGTTGGCCAGGGTACCGGTCTTGGTTTGTCGCTCTCCTACCAGATCGTGCAAAAGCACGGCGGTCAGATTGAAGTGAAGAGCGAGTTGGGCAAGGGTTCGGTGTTCCGGGTGGTGGTGCCGTGCGGCGGCGATAGTAGTGGGGCGAGTGCCGAGCAGTGACCTAATCGGGCACCCGTGGGTGCCCGATCTGTTACGACTTTATTCTCGCGAAACAACCGGCTCGCCTCAAGCGAAGTTGTTTTCGGCGAAGGTCCAGTTGGCGAGCGACGTGAGAAAGGTCTCGACGAACTTCGGCCGGGCGTTGCGGTAGTCGATGTAGTAGGCGTGTTCCCAAACGTCGATGGTTAGGAGGGGTTTGTCGGCGCTGGTGAGAGCGCTGCCGGCGTTACCGGTATTGGCGATGTCGACCGTGCCATCGGCTTTCTTCACCAGCCAGGTCCAACCCGAGCCGAAGTTGCCGACCGCCGAGGCCTGGAAGGCCTTCTTGAACTCGTCGAAGGAACCCCACTTCTTGGCAATTGCCGCTGCCAGCGGACCAGCCGGAGCGCCGCCGCCGTTGGGCTTCATGCTGTGCCAGAAGAAGGTATGGTTCCAGACTTGGGCGGCGTTGTTGAAAATGCCGCCAGCCGGCGCCTTCTTGACGATGGCCTCGAGATCGAGCGACTCGTATTCCGTTCCCTTGATCAGGTTGTTGAGGTTGGTCACGTAGGCCTGGTGATGCTTGCCGTAGTGAAAGTCGATGGTCTCGGCGGAAATGTGCGGCGCCAGGGCGTCCTTGGCATAAGGCAAGGTGGGCAGGGTATGTTCCATTTTTGTTTCTCCGGGGTTGAATATGCCCGATGATTCTAGTCGGGAATTATGCGCTTGACAAGCGTCTCGGCGCCACCTTCGGCAAAGCGCAGCACCAGCGACATTCCGGCTTCGATCTGACGCTGGCTGCGCACCAGTTGTCCCGACGGGTCGCGCACCAGGGCATAGCCGCGCGCCAGCGTCGCCTGTGGGCTCAAGGCGTTGAAGGCGGTTGCCAGGTTACTCAGTTTGGCTTTGCGCTCGTCGATTCGTCGCCTGCCGGCGGCGGCAAGGCGACTGGCGAGGTGATCAAGATCCTTGCCGGTGGCAAGCATGCGCTGGCGCGGATGGACCAGTCGCGTCGCCAGCATGTCGACCCTTTGCATCCGTCTTTCGAGACCGGCGCGCAAGGTCACGGTCAACGCCGACGCCAGTTGGCGCAGATCGGCGGCGGCAGCAACCCATCCGGCCGTCGCCAGTTCTGCGGCGGCGGTCGGCGTCGCTGCACGGCTATCGCTGACCAGGTCGGCGATGGTGAGGTCGGTTTCGTGGCCGACGCCGCTGATCACCGGGATCGGTGATGCCGCAATGGCCCGCGCCAGGGCTTCGTCGTTGAATGCCCAAAGGTCTTCCAGGCTGCCACCACCACGCACCAGCAACAGCAGGTCACATTCGGCCCGGCGGGCGGCGCTCGCCAGTGCCTGGACGATCATGGCGGGCGCCTCAGCCCCTTGCACCAGGGTTGGATAGACGATGACCGGCAGACCAGGCATGCGCCGGGCCAGCGTGACACGGACATCCTGAATGGCCGCGCCGCGCGGTGAAGTGATGACACCGATCCGCCGTGGCAGACGTGGCAGCGCGCGCTTTCGCGATTCAGCGAACAGGCCTTCGCCGGCGAGCTTGTCCTTGAGCCTCAGGAAGGCCTCGTAGAGGCGGCCTTGACCGGCCGGGCGCAGGTCTTCGACATTGAGCTGGAAATCGCCACGCGTCTCATACAGCGTCACCAGGACGCGGGCCTCGACCTGACGACCGTTTTCGAGTCGCCAAGGTAGCAGTTGCACCCGGTTGCGGAACATCGCGCAACGCACCTGAGCCTGGCTGTCCTTGAGTGTGAAATAGCAATGTCCGGAGGGCGCCCGGGTCAAATTCGAGACTTCGCCAGTGACCCAGCACAATCCGAACTCGCGTTCCAACGCACCGCGCGCCAAACGATTCAGTTGCGAAATGCTCAGGATTTCCGAGATCACGGTAGGATCGGCGTTGGCGGTTAATGTGGGTCGGGGAGGGCGATGGATTCTAGCTCATCCACAGTCAGCGCTTTTCGCTTGTCATCGCCCTGAAACGGCCTTGTAATCAGGACGGTATTTTTAACCTATTGTTTTTATGTAATTAAGATGTGGGTGCTTTTTAATCGTTTCAAGAAAAGTCCTTGCCGGCGCTCCACTTACGCTGCTTGCTGGACGAAGACTCACAGACTTTTCCACAGTTTTTGTGGAAAACCACGGCAGATAATTTCGTTAAGCTGCCACCCATGACCGCCGATGCAACGTCCTTGATCCCCTTGCGCAGTTCCGCGCTGCTCGGCAAGTTCCAGGACTTGTTTGAGAGCAGCCTGGTAGAGCGAGGCGCAACGCAAGGGCTGGAGCTACTCGGTCCGGCCGACGCCTTCTGGCGTCAGGTCGGTCTTGCCGAGCTGAAGCATATGGCCGAAGCCGGCAATCCGGCGGCGCAAGCCGAATTGGCCTGGCGCTGGAGCATCGGCGAAGGGCTGGCAAAGTCGTATGCCGAAGCCTTGCGCTGGGCTGCCCGTAGTGCAGAACAACGCTGCGCCGCCGGCGAGGCAGTGCTTGGCTGGTTGCTCTATCACGGCTTCGGCGTGCCCAAGGACCATCACGAGGCGGCGCAGCTGTTCCAGCGTGCCGCCGAGTGTGGCGATTCGCGCGGCATGGTCTGGTTCGGGCTCTGCTTGATCCGCGGCCACGGCATCGACCGCGATGCCGAGCGCGGTGCCGGCTGCTTGCGCGAGGCTGCCGAGTGCGGCGCTCGTTTGGGCCAGTATTGGCTTGGCCGGCTCTATTACCTCGGCCAGCATGTCGAGCAAGATTTTGCTACCGCTGCCGACTGGCTGCAGCAGGCCGCCGACCAAGGGTTGCCGCGCGCCCTCGATCTGCTCGCCCGTTGCCGGTTCTTCGGTCGCGGTGTTCGCCGCGATCGGGAATCCGCCCTGGCGCTGTGGCAACAGGCCGCCGCTGCGGGCATCGGTACGGCGATGTTTTCGCTCGGCCTTTGTTACTACGCTGGCGCCGGGGTGGAGCAAAGTCCGCGCGCCGCCTTCGACTGGTTCGCCGCCGCCGCCGACAAGGGCTTGGCCGAAGCGATGCTGATGCTCGGACACTGCTTCTGCCTCGGCTTCGGCGTCGAACGGGATAGGGCGGCTGGCGTTGACTGGTACCGCCGCGCCGCCGGTAAAGGCAATCGGGAGGCAGCGTTCGAGCTCGCCGAGGTGTTCGCCGCCGGTCACGGTGGTGACGGCGCGGAACCCCAGCTAGGCGAGGCGATTCGCTGGTGGCGGCTGGCTGCCCGCCACGGCCATGGTCGTGCCTGCCTGAAGCTGGGACATTGCTACCGTTGGGGTGATGGTCTGGCAGAGAGCAAGAAGTTGGCCGTAGCCTGGTATCGCCGGGCGGCCGAAACGGGCGAAGCGCAAGCCGAGTTGTGGCTTGGCGAGTGTCATGAATACGGCGAAGGCACGAACCGCGATTTGCCGCGTGCCGCCGAACACTACCGGCGGGCCGCGGAGGCCGGCGAAGCGCACGGTCAGGCCGAGTTTGGCCGTTGCCTGTTGCATGGCATCGGTGTGCGCGCCAGCATTGTTCGCGGTGAGAAGATGCTTCGGCACGCTGTCGAGGCCGGCTGGGTGCCAGCGCTGGGGGAACTCGAACGCTACTGGTTCGGCGAGGGTGAGAGATTGTCCCGCCAGGGGGCCGGAGCAGCTGCCCGCGCCTATTCCTGCTACCGCAAGGCAGCGGAACTTGGTCACCGGCGGGCGGCGCTGATTACCGGTGATTGCCTGCGTCATGGTGTCGGTGTCGCCGCCGATCCAGCCCAGGCTTTGCTCTGGTACGGCAAGGCCGCAACGCTGTTCGAAGCCAAGATTGCGCTCGGCGATCTCTACTACTATGGCATTGGCGTCAAGGCCAATTTTCGTGAGTCCTTCCGCTGGTACGAACAGGCCGCCGGCCAGCAGGAGGATTCCTATGCCATGTACAGCGTCGGTTACTGCCTGCTCTACGGCCAAGGCACCAGCCGGGATGCGACCGGCGCGGTACGCTGGCTACGCCGTGCGGCCCAACTCGGGCACCCCGATGCGCAATACGAGCTGGGCTGCGCCTATTACCGCGGCAACAAGATCGCGGCCGACGGCCTGCAAGCGGCCCGATGGCTGAAGTCGGCGGCGGCGCTGGGGCACGACAAGGCGCGGGCGTTTCTGGAACGGATCAACAGCTCACGGCCCTTGAATTGAAGCGGCTAGCGCGCCAACTGCGTCCGGGCGAGCAGGATGTCGGCGTCGAGCCGCTCGGCCATTTCCTGCAACAGGTCGCGGCCGGCGCGGCGGGCGATGCCGGCCGCCGTGAAGAGTTCATAGAGCCTGGAGGCGAACAGGCGGTTCAGTTCGGCCTCGATTTCGCCGATGCGGCGCTTCAAATGCGCCAGTTCGTACTCGGCCGCAGCGGCGGTCGGTACTCCTGTTGACTGCGCGCCTTCCGCCCAGAGCGAGAAGATTTCCTGCAAGGCCTGGCGGTCATTGGCCCGGTAGGCGCGGTTGGCTTCGGTCATCAACTGGGTTCGCCAGGAGCGGTCGGCATCGTCGCGGGCACGATCGGGGTGGATCTTCTGCGCCAGCGACCGAAACAACTTCTTCAGATCGGCATCGGCACGAAATGGCCTGGCGTCGCTACGGTCACGGGCGCTGAAACGCTCATGCTCCTGGCGTGAGCGCCAAGCTCGTTCGTGCGCCTGGTCGGCCTTGCGTGCGGCTTCGATGTCATCGGTATTGGCCGCCAACTGGCGTGCGGCCAACTCTGCCTGCACGGCATCCAGCCGGGCGATGCGGGCACCGATCAGCGTGTGATAGCGGTCGGTGAAGTCGGCGATCTCGGCCTGCGCTGTGGCCAGCTCGAGTTCGAGGTCCACCACTTCCTGGGTCAACAGGTCGATCTCGGCGCGTTGTCCGGCCTGGTGGTCGCTGACTGTCGGCATGGCGAAAGCGTTGCTGCCGCCCTGATTCAACACCAATGTGCGCTGTGCGCCGGGCCAGGCTTGTCTACTGTCGACGAACGACGGTACGTTGACGACAATCACCCATTCGGCACTTGCCGACCAGACCTGCGCCAGGCGGCAGGGCAGCACCAGCGCAGGAAAGACGCGCAGCAGGGTAGCGGGCTGTGGTTCGGCTTCGGTGGCCTCGTGACACCACGCCAGGCAGTGGCGCCATTCGGCGTCGGCTAGCGCCAATCGCCGCCGTTGCTGGCTCCAGAGGCTGTCGCCGCTATCGTCGGCGCGAGCGAGGCGACTCTTCAGCAGCGACAACGAAGCGCGCAAGGCAATGGGCATGATCTGCCCGGCTGCCGGCAAGACCAGGCACAGCGGGCGCACGGCGATGTCAAGGGCGTTGGCGATTGGCGGCAGTCCGGCATCGTCGGCAGTGACGACCAGGATGCCGTGCTGTTCGGCCAGTGCGGCGGCGACCAGTAAGGCCAGTGCCGCGCCGGCATCGTGCCCGGCCGGCACGGTATCGACGGCCTGCGCCGTCGGGCCCTTGAGTCGCGCCTGCCATCGGCCGGCGGTCTCGGCGTCGCGTCTGGCATCGGTCATGGCGAAATTGTAACGCCTTGCCGATTCCGCTGCCGGGCGCTAAAGTGCGCCCTTGTCCGCGTGACCACAGGAGCGAGCGTGTTTTCCATCCTTCAGGCCGCAGGTTGGCCGATTTACCTGCTGTTGCTGGCGTCGATCATATCCGTCGCCCTGATCATCGAACGTGCCGTCGCGCTGCGGCGGAGCAAGGTTGTACCGGCCGGCCTTCTGGCCAGCGTGGTCACCGAGTTTCGCCAGCAAGGCGTCAGCGATGAGATGGTGAAGCGGCTCAACGCCCATTCCTATCTTGGTCGTGTGTTTGCTGCCGGCCTGCGCAACGTCCGCAATTCGCGCGAAATCATGAAAGAGGCGATCGAAGAGTCCGGCCGCGGCTGCGCCCATGACTTGGAGCGCTTTCTCACCAGCCTGGGCACCATCGCTTCGATCAGCCCACTGATGGGCTTGTTCGGCACCATCGTCGGCATGATCGAAATTTTCGGCTCGACGACCGCCGGCGGGACCAATCCGCAGCAACTGGCCCACGGCATTTCGGTGGCGCTCTACAACACCGGATTCGGTCTGATCATTGCCATTCCGAGCATGATCTTCTATCGGCACTTCCGCGCCCTGGTCGATAGCTTCCTGGTCGAGATGGAGTTGCAGGCGGTGAAGTTGGTCGAATTGGTGCACGGAGAACGGGCATGAATTTTCGTCGTGGCATCGCCCGCGACGAACCGGAGATCAACTTGATCCCGATGATCGACGTGTTGCTGGTCATCCTGATCTTCCTGATGATCACCACCACCTACTCCAAGTTTTCCGGCCTGGAGATCAACCTGCCGACCGCCGATGCCCAGGCGCAGAAGGAACAACCCAACGAGATCAATGTCGCCGTGACGGCCGGCGGCGATGTGTTGGTGAACAAGCTGCCGGTCGCGGGACATGACGTCGAAGCGATCGCCCAGGCGCTCAAGCATGCCGGCGGCGAGGCCAAGGATCCGGTGATCATCATCAATGCCGACGCCAAGGCGACGCATCAGAGCGTCATCGACGTCATGCAGGCCTCGCAGCAATCCGGCTACGTGCATATTTCCTTTGCCACGCAGCAGCCGCAGCATTGAACAGCTCTGGCGGCGGCGCGGGCTGTTGGCCTGGCTGCTGTTGCCACTCAGTCTCATCTTCTTTGTCGCCGCCTCGTTGCGGCGACTGGCCTATCGAACCGGCTGGCTGAGCTCGGTTCGGCTACCGGTACCGGTGGTGGTGGTCGGCGGCATTGCCGTCGGCGGATCGGGCAAGACGCCTTTGATCATCTGGTTGGCGCAGCGCCTGAGGGAACTCGGCAAGCGTCCCGGCATCGTCAGCCGCGGCTATGGCGGCGACTATCAGGACGTGCACCGGGTTGACGACGATGATAGCGCCGCCGAAGTCGGCGATGAGCCCCTGTTGATTCGCCGGCGCGGCAACTGTCCCGTGTTCGTGGGCCGGCAGCGGCCGGCCGCGGCACAGGCACTCCTTGCCGAGTGCGACTGCGACGTCATACTTTGCGATGATGGTTTGCAGCACTACGCGCTGGCTCGCGATGTCGAAATTGCCGTCATCGATCGGCGCGGCTTCTGGAATGGTTTTCTGCTGCCGGCGGGGCCGCTGCGTGAGCCCCGGTCGCGACTGGCCACGGTCGATGCCGTGGTCGGTAACGATTGGCCCGGGCCAGCCGACTTTCACATGCGCCTCGAGGGCAGCCTGTTTTGTCGACTCGATGATCGAGGCGTTACTTGCGCTGCTGCCGAACTGGCGGGTTTGCAGTTGCACGCTGTCGCGGGCATCGGAGAACCAGAGCGCTTCTTCGACCACCTGGCTGCGATCGGCCTGCACGTTCACGGCCATGCCTTTGCCGATCACCATGTCTATCGGGCCGGGGATCTCGATTTTGCCGGCGATGCCATCGTGACCACGGAAAAGGACGCGGTAAAATTAGCCGGTCTGGCGTCGCTGCCAGTCTGGGTTCTGCCTGTCAGCGCCGTTGTCGAGCCTGACCTGGCGCAATTTGTCTTGGAGAGAATCGATGGATGCGCGTTTGCTTGAAATCCTGGTTTGCCCTTTGTGCAAAGGTCCGCTCGATTACCGCAAGGAGAAGTCGGAACTGGTTTGCAAGGCCTGTCGGCTGGCATTCCCGATTCGTGACGACATTCCTGTGATGTTGGCAGACGAAGCCCGCCAGTTGGCCGCCGAGGAAGACTGAACGTGGCATTTCGGGTCGTTGTGCCGGCGCGCTNNATTGCCGAGGTGGCTGCGCTGTTGGCTTGGCCAGAGGACGACATCGTGGTCAACGTCCAGGGCGACGAACCGCTGATCGAGCCGGCGTTGATCGACGGCGTCGCGGCCGCCTTGGCCGGCGATCCGGCGGCCGTGGTGGCGACTGCCGCCCATCCCCTGGTTGACGCTGCCGACTTCTTCAATCCCAACGTCGTCAAGGTGGTTGCCGCGAAGGACGGCCGTGCCCTCTATTTTTCGCGGGCGCCGATTCCCTGGCCGCGTGACGCTTTCGCCCAGTCGTCGCACACCTTGCCAGCGCAGTTGGGCGCGCTGCGCCATATCGGCATCTACGCCTATCGCGTCGGCTTCTTACGCCGCTACGGCGCGCTGCCAATATCGCCGCTGGAGACGTTCGAGGCGCTTGAACAACTGCGTATCCTCTGGCATGGCGAAGTCATAAGGGTTCTGCAAGTCGATCAGCCACCGC
The DNA here is from genome assembly GCA_003157035.1 of Rhodocyclaceae bacterium. Taxonomy (GTDB): domain Bacteria; phylum Pseudomonadota; class Gammaproteobacteria; order Burkholderiales; family Rhodocyclaceae; genus Fen-999. Next base: position 1,051 of record PMIF01000180.1, on the reverse strand, counting down.
AACCCGGTGTCGATACTGCCGAAGACTTGCAGCGCGTTCGGGCCGTGTTCGCTGCCGAGTTCAAATAAGGCGGCAGAATCACCGCATTTGCCGTTCCGCCAAACCGATACGGGGAAACGGGTTATGTTGTCGGGCATGGAGTGGAGATCCATAAAACAATATAATTCATCCATTAGTAACCCGTACAAGGGGGAGCAAGCATGAGATTGATCCTGTTGGGGCCACCCGGAGCAGGCAAGGGAACCCAGGCCAACTACATCAAGGAAAAGTTCGGNNGCGGTCAAGGCCGGAACAAAGCTTGGCCTCGAAGCCAAGAAGATCATGGATGCCGGCGGCCTGGTGAACGATGACATCATCATCGGCCTGGTCAAGGACCGGCTGACGGCAGCCGACTGTCAGTCCGGCTACATGTTCGATGGTTTTCCGCGCACGATTCCGCAGGCCGANNCTGGCATCGGGCCGCACCTATCACGTGGTGTTCAATCCGCCCAAGGTCGAGGGCAAGGACGACGTTACCGGCGAGCCGCTGATCCAGCGTGATGACGACAAGGAGGAAACGGTCAAGAAGCGCCTGGAGGTCTACCATCAGCAGACCGAGGCCCTGGTCGAGTATTACGGCAAGTGGGCGGCTGCCGGCAGCCCTGGTGCGCCCAAGTACCGCCGTATCGACGGCCTGGGCAAGGTGGAGGATATTCGGCAACGTGCCTTCGCCGCTCTTGCCGGATGAGTCGCTGAAATGAAGACGACGCCGGTCGGCGATTCGCCCCGGATCGCGCCGGCGTCGCAGCGTAGGAGTTAACATGGCCAATTCGATTCGCCGCATCGCCGTGTGCACCGGGGGCGGCGACGCCCCGGGGCTCAACGCGGTCATCCGCGCCGCTGCCATCGCGGCCTCCAACCGGGGCTGGGAATGTTACGGCATCCATGACGGCTTCAACGGCATCCTCTTCCCCGAGCGTTACCCCGACCGGGGTGTGATGCGCCTGACGCGGGAAAACGTCAGCGGCATCGGCCACCTGGGCGGCACCATCCTCGGCACCACCAACAAGGG
>PMIF01000163.1:3334-7171 GCA_003157035.1 Rhodocyclaceae bacterium | reverse complement strand
CGAATCGAGCATCGCTTCATCCATATTGATGTCGACGACCTGGGCGCCGCTGTCGACCTGGCTGCGGGCGACGCGCAGGCCGTCGTCGTAGCGGCCGTCGATGATCATCTTGGCGAAGGCCCGCGAGCCGGTGACGTTGGTACGCTCGCCGACATTGACGAACAGGCTGGTGGAGCTGATGTGGCAGGGATCGAGGCCGGCCAGGCGCAGGCCCGGCGCTATCACCGGCGGCAGGCGCGGCGGCAGGCCGCCAACGGCTGCGGCCAGGACACGAATGTGGTCGGGCGTCGTGCCGCAGCAACCGCCGACAATGTTCAAGATGCCGTTGCGAGCCCAGTCGGATAGTTCGTCCGCGAGCATTGCCGGCGTTTCGTCATAGCCGCCGAAGGCATTGGGCAGACCGGCATTGGGGTGGGCCGAGATGAAGCAATCGCAGATGCGCGACAGTTCCTCGATGTGCTGGCGTAACTCCTTGGCGCCCAGCGCGCAGTTGAGGCCGAAGGACAGCGGCCGCACGTGCCGCAGGGAGTTCCAGAAGGCTTCGGCTGTCTGGCCGGAGAGCGTGCGTCCCGAGGCGTCGGTTATGGTGCCCGATATCATTACCGGCCAGCGGCGGCCGACCGTGTCGAAGTGACGCTCGATGGCGAACAGCGCGGCCTTCGCGTTCAGCGTGTCGAAGACCGTCTCGACCAACAGGATGTCGGCACCGCCTTCAGTGAGGCCGCGGACGGCGACTGCATAGTCGGCGACCAGTGCGTCAAAACTGGTGTTGCGCCGACCGGGGTCGTTGACGTCCGGCGACAGCGAACAGGTGCGCGACGTCGGGCCGAGCACGCCAGCGACGAAGCGGGGCCTGTCCGGAGTCTGCAATGTCCAGTGGTCAGCGCTCTGACGGGCGAGTTGCGCGCCATGGAAGTTCAGGTCGAATACCTGATCCTCGAGTCCGTAATCGGATTGCGAGGCGCTCGTGGCGTTGAAGGTGTTGGTCTCGATGATGTCGGCGCCGGCTTCGAGATAGGCATCGTGGATGCCGCTGATGACCTCCGGCCGGGTCAAGATCAGCACATCGTTATTGCCTTTCAGATCCGTCCCGTGCCCGGCGAAACGCTGACCGCGATAGTCGGCCTCGACGAGACCATGGCGCTGCACCATGGTGCCCATGGCGCCATCGAGGATGAGAAGGCGCCGCGCGAGTAAGGCGCGCAATTCGTTGCTGCGATCGGGCTGCATGGTCGGGGGGCCGGAAGGTGTTGAATTGGCGCCGATTTTATCATGCGGCTATAATCGACTCGCGTACTCAAGAACTACAGGCCAATGCCAGAGAGAGTGACACCATGGATCACCTGACCCCCAAAGAGGCGGCGCAGTTTCTCGAAGACAATCCGAAAGCACTGTTCATCGACTGCCGCAGCGAAATGGAATTCCTGTTTGTCGGCCACCCGGCGGGATGCTTGCACGTCTCCTGGAACGATGTTCCCGACTGGGACATCAATCCGCACTTCGTTGGCGAGGTCAAGAAACTTGCCGGTCACGCCCACGACAGGCCGGTAGTACTAGTCTGCCGCAGCGGCAATCGCTCGGTCGATGCCGGCAACGCGCTCGAGGCGGCCGGTTTCACGCGCATCTATAACGTATTGCACGGTTTCGAGGGCGAGCTTGACGACAGCCATCACCGCGGCACGACCAACGGCTGGCGGTTTGAGGGTTTGCCCTGGGAGCAATGCTGAGCGATGACCGGCACTGAAGGGGCGGCGACGCCCGCCTACGATGCGCTGGTCGAGGCTTTCGGCGGCTTGCATCACCTTGGCCATCTGGAGGCGATCCTCTACTGGGACCGNNGCCCATCGGCGGCGCACCGATCCCGCATTGAAGGGCCATCTGGACCGCGCTGCCGCTGAGCCGTTGTCGGACTTCCAGCGCGCCAGCGTGCGCGAGATGGTGCGCGACTGGCGGCGAGCCAATGCCCTGCCGGAGGCCTTGGTGCACCGGCGGCAGCTTGCCACGTCCCGTTGCGAGCACGCCTGGCGTAGTCAACGGCCGGCCAACGACTGGACAGGTTTTCTCAGCGAATTTCGCGACGTGGTGGCGATCGCGCGCGAAGAGGCGCGGCGACTGGCCGACGAAATGGGCGTTGCGCCATACGACGCGCTGCTCGATCGCTATGAGCCGGGCATGACGTCGGCGCGTCTCGATGAGCTGTTCGGGCAAATGCGCGGCTGGCTGCCGGGGTTGATCGCCCGTGGTGTCGAACGCCAGAATGGGCTCACGCCGGTCGAGCCGGCCGGGCCTTTTCCGGTCGACCGCCAACGTCGGCTGTGCGAACGCGTAATGGAAGTTCTCGGTTTCGATTTCAGTGCAGGTCGACTGGATGTCAGCATCCATCCGTTTTGCGGTGGTGTGCCGGAAGATGTGCGGATGACCACCCGATTTTCCGAGCAGGACTTCCTGGGTAGCCTGCTGGGTACGATTCATGAAACCGGCCACGGCCGCTACGAGCAGAACCGGCCGCGCCAGTGGCTCGGCTTGCCGATTTCGGAAGCGCGGTCAATGGCGATTCACGAGAGCCAGAGTTTGTTCTTCGAGATGCAGTTGGCGGGTCACCGCGGCTTTGCGGACCTGCTGGCGCCGCTGCTGCGGCAATATTTCCGCGATCAGCCGGCCTTTGCCGCCGACAACCTGCATCGTTTGATGACGCGCGTGCAGCCGGGGCTGATCCGCGTCGACGCGGATGAACTGACCTATCCGGCGCATGTCATCCTGCGCTACGAGATCGAGCGGCCATTGATCGAGGGCGACATCGAGGCGGAGGATATTCCGCAGCTCTGGGATACCAAGATGGCTGAGTTGCTCGGCGTAGACACGCGGGGCAACTTTAAGGACGGGCCGATGCAGGACATGCACTGGCCGGAAGGTGCCTTCGGCTACTTTCCGTGCTACTCGCTAGGGGCCATGTATGCCGCCCAGTGGTCGGCGACGATGCGCCGTGAGTTGCCGTTCGACGCGTTGATCGCCAGCGGCGATCTGGCACCCGTCTTCGCCTGGCTGAAGGAGCGTATCTGGCAGTCGGCAAGCCGCTACGAGACGGACGATCTGGTCCGACGCGCTTCCGGCGAGGCGCTCAATCCGGAGTATTTCCGCGCCCACCTGACGACGCGTTACCTGGCCTGACCCTGTCACCAGAAGCCACGCCGGTAGTGAATCGCCTCGGCGATATGTGGCGTTGATATCTGTGTGTTGCCCGTGAGGTCGGCAATGCTGCGGGAAACCTTGAGGATGCGGTGGTAGGCGCGGGCGGACAACTTCAGCCGCGCCATGGCCTGCTTGAGCAGGGCGGCGGCTGCCTCGTCGAGCGGGCAATGGCGATCGATCTCGTCGACCGACAAGTGGGCATTGGTCTTGCCCTGGCGATCCAATTGCCGTTCCCTGGCCCGGGCCACACGAGCGCGCACCGTGGCGCTCGATTCACCGGCGGCGCGCGCTGANNCGGTAACGCATGATTTGGTCCGGCGTACAGCGGCAGCGGGCTTCGCCCAGATAGCCGCAGGGGCAGGGGTTCATCGCCGCCACCAATTGAAATCGCGCCGGGAACTCGATACGTTGTCCGGCGCGGGCGATGCGAATTTGGCCGCTCTCGATGGGTTCGCGCAGCGCTTCGAGGGCGCGGCGCTCGAATTCCGGCAATTCGTCAAGGAAGAGCACGCCCTGATGGGCGAGGGAAATTTCTCCCGGCGTCGGCGGATTGCCGCCACCGACCACGGCCGGCACGGAAGCCGAATGGTGCGGGGCGACCAAAGGCCTTTGGCCGTAGCGCAGCGGTTCGAAGCGACCGGCGACCGA
>PMIF01000163.1:1635-3300 GCA_003157035.1 Rhodocyclaceae bacterium | reverse complement strand
CGGGCAGGTGCGCTGATGGGAGCAAGCGTGCCCTGGCCGCCCAGGTGGGCGCAGACGTCAAGGAGGTTCCCGGCCGGCAGGACCGATACTGTTCGCACCAACGCCGCTTCCGCAGCGCTTGCCGCCGGCAGGATGAAGCTGCGGCTGCTTCCAGTTGCCGCAGCGCACATTGCGAAGGCTCCCCGCACGGCGCGCAATTCGCCGGACAGCGAAAGTTCGCCGGCAAATTCGTGGTCATCCAGGTGTTTGCCATCGATCTGACCTGATGCCGCCAGGATGCCGAGGGCAATCGGCAAGTCGAAGCGGCCCGATTCCTTGGGTAGATCGGCCGGCGCCAGATTGACCGTGATTCGTCGCGCCGGAAAGTCAAAGCGACAGTTCTGGATCGCTGCCCGCACGCGATCGCGAGCTTCCTTGACTTCGGTGTCGGGCAAGCCGACCAGCGTGAAGCAAGGCAGGCCGGGCGCGAGATGGACTTCGACCGTGACTTCGAGCGCTCTGACGCCGGCCAGGGCCCGGCTGCGGACGACGGCGAGGGACATATATTGGCGATGGCTATGCGAATGGCATGATCCTAGCACGCGATTGCGGCTGAACGGTGATCGCACTGAATTGGTGCCGGCATCGTTTTACGTGGTCCCCCATAGTGCATGGTGTCCGGAAACGGCGACATGTGAACGCGCAACTATATGTTTTTATGGTTACTAATATCTTGGCACAGTCTCTGCATTGGTAGAGCTACCACTTTTCTACTCGATGGGAGTTACAACATGCGTAAGACAATTATTGCTGCCGCTGTCGCCGGTGCACTCTCGATTTCTGGCCTGGCCGTGGCCGACGACGCACCCGCTGCACCTGCCGCCGCGCCCGCTGCCCCCGCGTCACCCCTGTCCTTCAACGTTGGGCTGGTTTCCAACTACCTGTTCCGCGGCATCAGCCAAACGCATGGCAAGCCGGCCATCCAGGGCGGCATCGACTACGCTGACCCGAGTGGCTTCTATGTTGGCGCCTGGGCTTCGAACATCACCTGGGTCAAGGACTTCCTCGGTAAGGGCAGTGTCGAGGTCGATGTCTATGGCGGCTACAAGGGCGCCATTGACGACTGGAGCTACGACGTCGGCTACATCACCTACAACTACCCGAGCCACGGTGATGCGATCCCGACCTCGCTTGCCAACCCGAATACCCAAGAGCTGTACCTCTCCCTGGGCTACAAGTGGTTGTCGGCCAAGTACTCCTATGCAACTTCCAACCATTTCATTGGCTGGTACGGCGGTTCCGACCTGCTGGGCAATACGCGCGGCTCGGACTATCTGGAACTGAACGCCAATTACGACCTCGGCGACGGCTGGACGCTGGTTGGCCATGCGGGTCATCAGCGGGTGAAGGATTTCTCGCCCGCGAACTACACGGATTGGAAGATCGGCGCCACCAAGGACGTTGGTTTTGGCGTCGTGGGCCTGGCCTACTCCGATACCAACGCCAAGGGCGGCTGCTCGCCTGTCGAGGCCTACTGCTGGGGCAAGGACAAGAGCACGACCGACTTCAAGGACATGAGCAAGGGGACTTTGGTACTGTCCTTCCTCAAGACGTTCTGATTGCCATTGCATAGAAGGAGCCAACATGAAACTCGTCACCGCGATCATCAAGCCGTTCAAGCTTGAC
>PMIF01000163.1:0-1597 GCA_003157035.1 Rhodocyclaceae bacterium | reverse complement strand
GACGGCAAGATCTTCGTCTTCGACCTTGAACAAGTTGTTCGTATCCGTACCGGCGAAACCGGTTCGGACGCTCTCTAAGGGGAAGCCAAATGAAAAAGATGCTCGCAATTCTGCTCGCTGCGGTAACGGTGAGCTTCGCCGGCAGTGTGCTGGCGGACGACAAGCCGGCCGAAGCGACACCGGCGGCCACGGCAGCCGCACCGGCCGCGGCAACGCCGGCAGCTGCCCCCGCCGCCGATGCGGCAGCGCCTGCTGCCGCGCCGGTACCACAGCCGAACAAAGGCGACACGGCCTGGATGCTGACGTCGACGGCGCTGGTCCTGCTGATGTCGGTGCCGGCCCTGGCGCTGTTCTACGGCGGCCTGGTGCGCACCAAGAATATGCTCTCGGTTCTGATGCAGGTGTTCGTGGTGTTCTCGCTGATCACGGTCCTGTGGTGTATCTACGGCTATAGCCTGGCATTCACCGAAGGCAGCGGCGCTACCGCTCCGTTCATCGGTGGTCTCAGCCGGCTGTTCCTGAACGGCACCTTCAACCCCGCCGACGGCAGTTTCGCCTTGGGTGCTACGTTCAGCAAGAACACGCCGATGTACGAGATGGTGTTCGTCGCCTTCCAGGCCACCTTCGCCGCCATCACGGTCTGCCTGATCCTCGGCTCCATCGTCGAGCGGGTCAAGTTCTCGGCCGTGCTGATCTTCTCGGTGCTCTGGTTCACGCTGAGCTACCTGCCGGTCGCCCACATGGTCTGGTTCTGGATGGGTCCCGACGCCTACACCGGCCCCGATGTCGTCGACGCCATGAACGCCAAGGCTGGCCTGATCTGGCAGTGGGGCGCGCTGGACTTCGCCGGCGGTACCGTCGTACATATCAACGCTGGCGTCGCCGGCCTGGTCGGCGCCATCATGCTCGGCAAGCGCATCGGCTATGGCAAGGAATCGCTCTCGCCGCACAGCCTGACCATGACCATGATCGGCGCCTCNNTTCGGCTTCAACGCCGGTTCCGCCCTTGAAGCCAACGGTTCCGCCGCCCTGGCCTTCATGAACACCTTCCTGGCCACGGCCTGCGCGGTTCTCTCCTGGACCTTCGGCGAATGGATCTTCAAGGGCAAGCCCTCGATGCTCGGTGCGGCCTCCGGCTGTGTCGCCGGTCTGGTGGCGATCACTCCGGCGGCCGGCAACGTCGGCATTCCAGGCGCCTTTGCCATCGGCACGGCTGCCGGCCTGGTCTGCCTCTGGGGCGTCAATGGTCTGAAGAAGATGATCGGCACCGATGACGCTCTCGACGTCTTCGGTGTGCATGCCCTCGGCGGCATACTGGGTGCCCTACTGACGGGTGTCTTCAACTCGCCCAACCTCGGCGGGCCCGGCTTTGTGACCGACTGGGTTACGGCGGCGACCGGCTACTCCAGCATCGCGGAGCAGTTCATCGTCCAGGCCAAAGCGGTCGGCGTAACGGTAGTCTGGACCGCGGTTTCGGCCTTCATCGCCTACAAAGTCGCCGATCTGCTGGTTGGCCTGCGGGTCAGCGAAGACGAAGAACGGGAAGGTCTCGATATCGCGTCCCACGGTGAGTCGGCCTACCATTACTGATTCTGCA
>PMIF01000037.1 GCA_003157035.1 Rhodocyclaceae bacterium | reverse complement strand
TTCCAGTTGCTCGACGAGGCGCCGGAGGCGGACGAGGGCAAAGAGGAACTTGGCCGGGCACGTGGCGATGTGCGATTCGAGCATGTCGGCTTCCGCTATGCCGGTGCCGAGCGCGATGCGTTGTCGGGGTTCGATCTGGCCATCCGTGCGGGCGAAACGATCGCCCTGGTCGGGCCGTCCGGTGGCGGCAAGACGACGCTCGCCGGCTTGCTGCCGAGATTTTTCGCGCCGACGGCCGGCCGCATCCTGGTCGATGGCGCAGATATCGCCGGGCTTACAGTCACCAGCCTGCGCGCCAATATCGCCCTGGTCAGCCAGGAAGTCCTGCTCTTCGACGATACGGNNGGCGGGCAGCGGCAACGCATCGCCATCGCCCGGGCGATTCTCAAGGACGCGCCGATCCTGATTCTCGACGAGGCGACATCGGCGCTGGACAACGAATCCGAACGCCTGGTGCAGGCCGCACTCGACGAGTTGATGAAGGGGCGGACGACTTTGGTGATTGCCCATCGGCTATCGACCATCGAGCGGGCCGACCGAATCGTCGTGTTGGGCGAAGGCCGCATCATCGAGAGCGGTACGCATCAGGAACTCCTCGCCCGGGAAGGCGCCTACGCCCAGCTCTACCGGCTGCAATTCCGCGATCGCAACGCCTAGTGTGCCTCGTCCCAGTTGGCGCCAGCGCCGACTTCGACCAGCAAGGGGACGGCGAGTTTGGCGACGCCGCCCATCAGCTTCGGCAGCGCCTCGCGGACCTGGGCCAATTCGCCGTCGGGTACTTCGAGGACCAGTTCGTCATGGACTTGCAGCAACAGCTTCGTTGCCAGTCCTTGTTCGTCGAGCCAGCGCTGCACTGCGATCATCGCCAGCTTGACGAGATCGGCGGCAGTGCCCTGCATGGGCGCATTGATGGCGGCCCGCTCCGCGCCCTGGCGGCGGCCGACGTTGGATGATTTGATTTCGGGCAGCCAGAGCCGGCGACCGAACACGGTTTCGACGTAACCCCTGTCCTTGGCCTGTTGGCGCGTCGCTTCCATGTAGCGCAGAACGCCGGGGTAGCGGGCGAAGTAGCGGTCCATGTAGGCCTGGGCGGCGCTGCGGTCCACGTTGATCTGCTTCGCCAGACCGAAGGCGCTCATGCCGTAGATGAGGCCGAAATTGATGGCCTTGGCGGCGCGGCGCTGGTCGCTGCCGACCTCGATCGGCGTCAGACCGAAAACTTCGGCGGCCGTGGCGCGATGGATGTCCTCGCCGCGGGCAAAGGCTTCGAGCAGCCGCGCGTCGTTCGACAAGTGCGCCATGATGCGCAGCTCGATCTGCGAGTAGTCGGCGGAGACCAGTGCGTGCCCCTTGGGCGCGATGAAGGCCGAACGGATGCGTCGGCCTTCGGCCGTCCGTACGGGGATGTTCTGCAGGTTTGGCTCGGTCGAGGCGAGGCGGCCGGTTACCGCCACTGCTTGCGAGAAACTGGTATGCACGCGACCAGTGGCAGGATCGACCATGCGCGGCAGCTTGTCGGTGTAGGTGTTCTTGAGTTTTGCGACGCTGCGATAGTCGAGAATCTTCCTCGGCAGCGGGAAGTCCTCGGCGAGCTTCTCCAGCACTTCCTCGTCCGTGGATGGCGCGCCGCCCGGTGTCTTCTTGACCACTGGCAGGCCGAGCTGGCCGAACAGGATCTCGCCGAGCTGTTTGGGCGAACTCAGATTGAAGGGCTGGCCGGCCAATTGCTGCGCCTCTGCTTCGAGGCTGAGCATCTTGCGGCCGAGTTCATCGCTTTGCCCGGCCAGGGCGAAGACATCGATGAGGACACCCATTCGTTCCATGCGGAACAGCACATCGGTTACCGGCAGCTCGATGTCGCGGTAGAGCCGGTCCAGTTGCACTTCTTCGGCCAGGAGCGGAGCCAGGGCCTCATGGACGCGCAAGGTCAGGTCGGCATCCTCGCCCGAGTATTCGGCCGCGCGCTCGATCGCCACCTGGGCGAAAGAAATCCGCTTGGCGCCCTTGCCCGTGACATCGTCGTAGCTGATGGACTTCAGTCCCAGGTGTCGCTCGGCCAAATTGCCGAGATCGTGCGATTTGTCGCTTTCCAACACGTAGGATTCGATTAACGTGTCGTCGACGACGCCGCGCAATTGGATGCCATGATTGGCGAAGACATGCCGGTCATACTTCAGGTGCTGGCCGACTTTCTGCGGCCGCGCCGACTCCAGCCAGGGCTGCAAATGTGCCAGGACTTCAGCGAACGGCAATTGCGTCGGCACGCCGGTGTAGTGATGGGCGAGCGGCAGATAACACGCCTCGCCGGGGGCCACGGCCAACGAGATGCCGACCAGCCTCGCTTGCATTGGTTCGAGCGCCGTGGTCTCGGTGTCGATGGCGACGCGCTCGGCAGCTTCGATCTTGCCGAGCCAGCGCTCGAACGCTGGCCAATCGAGAATGCATTCGTAGCCGTCGCGCTTGGCTTCGGTCAGTACCGGTGCCTGCGCGGCCGGCGCGTTGTTCTGCACTTCCTTCAGCCAGGTCTTGAATTCCAGGTGGCTGTAAAGCTCGATCAGGCGGGCATTGTCGGCAGGCGTGGGGACCAGGTCGGCAGGCTGCGCTGGCAGGTCGAGCTGGCAGGCGATGGTGACGAGCTTCCTGCCGAGCGGCAGGAAGTCGAGGTGCTGCTTCAGGTTTTCGCCGACAGCGCCGGTGATTTCAGCCGCGTGCGCGACGATGGCATCGAGCGAGCCATACTGGGCCAGCCACTTGACGGCAGTTTTGGGGCCGACCTTCGCCACGCCAGGCACGTTGTCGACGCTATCGCCGACCAGCGTCAAGTAGTCGACGATGCGTGTCGGCGGCACGCCGAACTTGGCTTCCACTCCAGCTTCATCCAGCACTTCATTGGTCATGGTATTGACCAGCCGGACGTGGTTGTTGACCAGTTGGGCGAGATCCTTGTCGCCGGTGGAAATCACACAATCGATCTTCTGGTCGGTGGCCTGCTGCGCCAGCGTGCCGATGACGTCGTCGGCCTCGACACCGTCGACCATCAACAGCGGCCAACCGGCGGCGCGGATGCAAGCGTGCAATGGTGTGATCTGACTGATCAGATCGTCCGGCATTGGCGGCCGGTTCGCCTTGTAATCCGGGTACCAGTCATCGCGGAAGGTCTTGCCCTTGGCGTCGAACACCACCGCGCGGAAATCTGCCTTATAGTCGGCTTCCAGGCGGCGCAACATGGACAGAACGCCATAGACGGCGCCCGTGGGCTCGCCGTGCCGGTTGCGCAGATCGGGCAGGGCGTGGAAGGCCCGGTAGAGATAACTGGATCCGTCGACCAGCAGTAGCAAGGACATGGAGAGGAAATGAGCGCCAAAGACAAATTGCCGAAGATTCCAGACCCTTGGTCGGTCGCGCCGACCGCCACGGCCCGCGAGGCCTGGCGAGTGTTCGGCATTATGTCAGAATTCGTCGAGGCGACCGAGCGCCTGGCTTCGGTACGGCCGGCGGTCTCGATCTTCGGCAGCGCCCGCATTCCGGTCGGCTCTCGCTATTACGCGCTCGCCGAGGAGATCGCCCGCAAGCTTTCCGACGCCGGCTTCTCGGTGGTTTCCGGCGGCGGCCCGGGCGTCATGGAAGCCGTCAACAAGGGCGCCTACAACGGCAAGGGTATTTCCGTCGGCTTGAATATCCAGCTACCGATGGAACAGGCATCGAATCCCTATCAGGACATTTCGCAGACCTTTCGCCACTTCTTTGCCCGCAAGTACATGTTCGTCCGCATCGCCACTGCCTACGTGGTGATGCCCGGCGGCTTCGGTACGCTTGACGAACTCATGGAGGCGCTGACGCTGATTCAGACCGGCAAGTCGCCGCGCATACCGCTGATCCTCGTTGGCCACGAATACTGGCGGGGTATGCTCGACTGGTTTCGCGACCAGTTGGTGGCCGGCAATATGATCAACCCGCAAGACCTCGACTTGATTACGGTCATCGATGATCCCGATTGTGTCGTGGCGACCATATTCGATTTCTATCAGAACCGCGGTTTCGAGCGTATGCCCGAGGAGCACGAACTGCTGCTAAACCTGTGAGGATGCGGCTTTCTGCTAGAATCGAAGCATATCAAAGGACGTTTCATGCCCCGCCCGATCCGGACCGCCACGTTTGTTGTTATGGCCATGCTGGTCATGCCGGCGGTCGCGCAGAACAAGCCCGCCGGCCTCGAACCGCTGCCCGAGCTTCCCCCCAGTGCCCTGCCCGAAGTGCTCGATCCGACCGCTGTGCCGCCGCGTCCGGGCGACATCGGCTATCACGAGGACAAGGTCAATGGCGTCAGTTACCAGCAGATGGTGACGCCGGCCACCGGCAAGCCTTATTACCTGATCGACAATCGCGGCGACCCGAATCGTACTTGGTTGCGGCATGGGTCGCTCGACTCCGACCTGCGCGTTCCGCAGTGGCTGACCGGAAAGTTCTAAGTTGGCCGTTGCCGCTTGTCCAAAACAGTCCGGGAGGTCAGCATGAGTGAGTCGAATCCGTTTCTTGTCGACAAGTCGGACGGCGACGAACACGGCCGTGTGGTCGATGTCGGCCGGCCGATCGAGTGGCTGAAGGGTGGCTGGGATCTATTCGCGAAGAATCCGGGGCTCTGGGTGGGCCTTGGTTTGGCGATCATGATTGTCGTCCTCTTCGGCATGATTCCGATGATCGGCTCGCTGCTGGTGACTTTCCTGATGCCGATTCTGGGTGCTGGCTTGCTGCTCGGCTGCAAGGCGTTGCGCGATGGCGGCGAATTACGCTTCGATCACTTGTTCGCCGGCTTCCAGCAGAACACCGGCAATCTGGTGATGATCGGCGTGCTGTCGCTGTTCGGCTTTCTCGCCATAGGCGTGGTCACGGTTGTCATCGTCGGCGGCGCGGCACTCTCGGGCGTCTTGATGGGCGATGCGGGCGCTCTCGGTACGGCGCTGGTGGGATTGATGCTGGCGGCGCTGGTCGGGCTGGCCCTGTCAGTACCGTTGTCGATGGCCATCTGGTTCGCGCCGGCATTGGTCGTGTTCAAGAACATGTTGCCGATTCCAGCGATGAAGGCGAGCTTCTTCGCATGCTTGAAGAACACGCTGCCTTTCCTGGTCTATGGCCTGGTCGTCGTGGTGCTGGCCATCGTCGCCTCGATTCCTCTCGGCCTTGGCTGGCTGCTGCTGGTGCCGGTGCTGATCTGCAGCCATTACACTTCATACGTCGATTTGTTCGAGTAAAGGAACGAATGCAGGCCCATCGTCTTCCCGCACACCATGGATTGCTTTGGCTCCTGGCCGGGTTTCGCTTGTTCCGTGGCAACCCGCCGTTGCTTACGGCGCTGACCCTTGGCTATCTCTTCCTGGTCATCGCCGTCAATCTGCTACCGGTAGTCGGGCCGTTTCTGCTGCCGCTGGCTTTGCCGGCGCTGCTGGTTGTTCTCGCCAACGGCTGCAAGGCGATCGATCGCGGCGGCGGTACCGGTGCCATAGCCCTGACCTATGGCATACGCCAGCGCGGTGTCGAGCTGATTCGGCTCGGCGGCCTGCACCTGCTCGGTTCGATACTGATCCTGGCGATCGGTATGGCCATGGAGGGCGGCCAGGTGGCGTTGCCAGGTGCCGGCCAGGAAATCAACGAGGAAGAAATGCTCGCGTCCATGGCGCGCTTGTTCATCGTCGCCCTGCCGGTCATCACTGCCTTCTGGTTTGCCCCGCTGCTGACCACCTGGGATGGCATCGCGCCGATGAAGTCGGTGTTCTTCAGTTTCGTTGCCGCCTGGCGCAACTGGCGGGCCTTCGGCGTCTATGGGCTGTCGGCGGCGGTCGCGGCCATTGCCGTTCCGGGCCTGTTGTTGATTGGCGCCGGGGCGATCAGCAAGTCCTTGCTCGATGTCATGGCCATCGTGCTCAAGATGCTCCTCATGTTCATCGTCGCACCGACGATGATGGCCAGCCTCTACGTCAGCTACCAGGATGTCTTCCACGGCCAAGACTGACCGGCCACTGGGGATCCTCGGCGGCACTTTCGACCCGATCCATAACGCCCACCTGCGTCTTGCCGAGGAAGCGCAAGCGCGCTTCTCTCTGGCGGGGGTGGTCTTCGTTCCGGCCGGGCAGCCATGGCATCGGCAGGCACCGATGGCGAGTGCCGAGGATCGTTTGGCCATGGTGCGAATCGGTATCGCCGGCCATGACGACTTTTCCGTCGATGCCGCCGAAGTGCAAAGCGGCGCGCCGGGTTACACGGTCGATATGCTGGAGCGGCTGCGCCAGCACCACGGTCCGGACAGGTCCCTGGTGCTGCTGCTTGGCGCTGACGCCTTCCTCGGTCTCTCTCGCTGGCACCGTTGGCAGGACCTGTTCCGGCTGGCGCATCTGGCCGTTGCCTCGCGGCCAGGGCATGACCTCGGTGCCGGGAATATGGCGGCGCAACTGGCCGCCGAGTTCCGCCAGCGCCAGGCAGGCGGCGAGGCGCTCCAGGGCGCGCCAGCCGGGGCCGTTGTGCCCTTCATCCTCCGTGCCGGCACAGTATCGGCGACGGAAATCCGCCAGCGCCGCGCCGCCGGGCTCGGCACTCGGGATTTGCTCCCGGACGAGGTTGTCGACTATATTGATCGCCGAAACCTTTACCCCGACTGATTGATGGATATCAGAAAACTACAGAAGATCGCCGTTGCGGCCCTCGAAGACATCAAAGGCCGCGACATCGAAGTCATCAATACTGGCAAGCTCACTTCCCTGTTCGACCGCCTGATCATCGCCAGCGCCGATTCGACGCGGCAGGTGAAAGCGTTGGCGCGCAACGTTCAAGAGAAGGTCANNAGCTACTACAACCTGGAAGAACTCTGGCAGGTTAAACCCAAGCGGACGACAAAGGCCGGAACCGGCTCGGCGGCATGAAGCTGCTGGTGGTCGCCGTCGGCAATCGCATGGCCGACTGGATCGATCACGGTTTTTCCGAGTACGCCAAGCGCATGCCACGCGAGTCGCCACTGCAGCTGATCGAGATCAAGCCTGAGCCGCGGACGACTGGCAAGACCGTGCCGGCGTTGATGGCGGCTGAGGCGCAACGCATTCGCGCGGCCCTGCCCGAGCGCTGCCGGCGTCTGGTGCTCGACGAGCGCGGCGACGAATTGACGACCCGGGATTTATCGGTACGGCTCGGTGAGTGGTCGCGCGAGGGTGGCGACGTTGCTTTCATCGTCGGTGGCGCCGACGGCCTTGAGCCGTCGTTAAAGGCCGAGGCAGACGAGCGGCTGCGGCTCTCCGGCCTGACACTGCCGCATGGTTTGGTGCGCGTCATTCTCGCTGAGGCGCTGTATCGCGCCGCCAGCCTGCAACGCGGCCATCCCTATCATCGCGAATAGGCCAATGACCGCCGCTACCCTCTACCTCGCTTCGCGCAGCCCCCGGCGTCGGGAGTTGCTGGCCCAGATTGGCGTGCGCTTCACTTTGCTGTCGTTTCGGGCTGGTACCCGCGAGGATGCCGAGACGGATGAGACGCCGCTCGCAGGCGAAGCTGCCGACGCTTACGCGCGGCGGGTGGCGCTGGCCAAGGCGCTGCAAGGTCAGCGCTTGATCGGCCTGCGCCAATTGCCGCAATACCTGCTGCTGGCCGCCGACACGACGCTCGACTGCGACGGCGAGATCGTCGGCAAGCCGAGCGACCACCTGGAGGCGGCGGCCATTCTCCGCCGCCTGTCCGGCCGCACTCACCGCGTGCTGACCGCGGTGGCCGTAGCGTCCCCGGAACGCGTCGAATGTGTGATTTCGGACAGCGAAGTGCGCTTCCGTACCTTGAGCGACGATGAGATCCACCGCTATGTCGCCAGCGGTGAGCCGATGGACAAGGCCGGCGCCTACGNNTTCGTCGAACAAATCCGCGGCTCGCATTCGGGTATTGTCGGCTTGCCCCTATGCGAAACTGCCTGCCTGCTCCGAGACTTCGGTTACCCCATATAATCGGCAGATGACAGAGGAATTCCTGATCAACTTCACCCCCCAGGAGACGCGCGTCGCGCTGCTCCAGCAGGGTATCGTCCAGGAACTCCACGTTGAGCGCACCAACGGCCGCGGCATCGTCGGCAACATCTACCTCGGCCGCGTTGTTCGCGTGCTTCCCGGCATGCAATCGGCGTTCATCGATATCGGTCTCGAGCGGACCGCGTTCCTGCACGTTGCCGACATTTGGGGCAGCCGCCAGAATGGTGGCGGTCATGACAGCCCACGGCCGATCGAGCGCATCCTCAGCGAGGGCCAGCAGTTGACGGTGCAGGTACTCAAGGACCCGATCGGCACCAAAGGCGCGCGCCTGTCCACGCAGATCTCGCTGGCCGGCCGGTTGCTGGTTTATCTGCCGCAGGAAAAGCACATCGGCATCTCGCAGCGGATCGAGAACGAGGAAGCCCGTGAGCAACTGCGCAGCCGCATCCAGGGTTTGTTGCCGAGCGACGAGGCCGGCGGTTTCATCGCTCGCACCATGGCTGAAACGGCCGACGACGCCGAGTTGGCCAACGATGTCGGTTACCTCCGCCGCCTGTGGTCGGAAATCGTCCATCGTGGCCAGACCGCCGCGGCACCGGCGATGCTGCATCACGATCTGACCCTGGCGCAGCGGCTGTTGCGCGATCTGGTCAGCCATGAGACGACGCGCATCGTCATCGATTCGCGGGAGAATTTTCAGAAGCTGTCGGCCTTCGCCCAGGAATACATGCCGCAATTGCTATCGCTGCTGTCGCACTACAACGGCGAGCGACCGCTGTTCGACCTGCATGGCGTCGAGGATGAGCTGCAGCGTGCGCTGGCCAGACGCGTCGATCTCAAGTCAGGCGGCTATCTGATCTTCGATCAGACCGAAGCCTTGACCACCATCGACGTCAATACCGGCGGCTTCGTCGGCTCGCGCAATTTCGACGACACGATTTTCAAGACCAACCTTGAGGCGGCGCAGACCATCGCGCGGCAACTGCGCCTGCGCAACCTCGGCGGCATCATCATCGTCGATTTCATCGACATGGAGAGCCAGGAACACCGCGACGCGGTGTTGGCAGAATTCAACAAGGCACTTTCGCGTGACCATACGCGGATCACGGTCAACGGCTTTACCGCGCTCGGCCTGGTCGAAATGACCAGAAAGCGTACCCGCGAGTCGCTGGCGCACATCCTTTGCGAACTGTGTCCGGCTTGCGGCGGCCGTGGCGAGGTTCGGACGGCACGGACTGTCGCCTACGAAATTCTCCGCGAATTATTGCGTGAGGCGCGTCAGTTCTCGGCGCGCGAGTTTCGCATTCTCGCCTCGACTGCGGTCATCGACCTCTTCCTCGACGAGGAATCGCGGTCTTTGGCCATGCTCTCTGACTTCATCGGCAAGCCGATTTCGCTGCACGCTGAAGCCGGCTACGGCCAGGAGCAGTACGACATCGTGCTGCTATGACGGCGACGACGGATTGAATTTCGTCGGTAGTGCGGGTAGTGTCTGCGCTCCCAGCAGATAGAGGCACAGAAGATGAAAAAGAACCCTGAATTCGACAGCCTGGTGCCGTCAATCGGCTTTTCGCGCCGCGGCTTCATCGTCACGGCGGTCGGTGCCGGTTTCGCCGCGGCGATGCAGCCGATCATGGCGCAGACCGTGATCCGGACCGACAGCGAAGGGTTGACCGCTGGCGACATCACAATTCCGACCGCCGACGGCCCCTTGCCGGCCTATCGCGCCATGCCTGCGGCCGGCAAGCAGTTGCCGACCGTGCTGGTGGTGCACGAGATCTTCGGCGTTCACGAGTACATCAAGGACATCTGTCGGCGTTTGGCCAAGCTTGGCTACCTGGCTATCGCCGCTGAGATGTATGCCCGTCATGGCGATGTGGCCAAGATGAGCAATATCCAGGACATCCTGGACGGTCCGGTGGCCGCTGCCACCGATCGCGAGCACATGTCGGACCTGGACGCGTGCGCCGACTGGGCGGCGAAGAACGGTGGCGATACTGCACGTTTGGCCATAACCGGGTTCTGCCGCGGTGGCCGCACGGTCTGGCTCTATGCCGCGCACCGTCCGACGCTGAAGGCGGCCGTGGCCTGGTATGGAGCGCTCGAAGGCGCACCGACCGCGAACCAACCCAAATGGCCGCTTGATATGGCCGCCGACATGAAGGCGCCTGTGCTTGGTCTCTATGCCGGCAAGGATCAGGGCATCACCGCCGATCAGGTGGAGGAGATGCGCCAGGCCCTGAAGAAGGCGGGCAGCAAGTCCGAGATCATCGTCTATCCGGACGCCCCGCACGCCTTTCATGCCGACTATCGGCCGAGTTACCGCAAGGAGGCAGCGGAGGATGGTTGGCAACGCATGCTGGCTTGGTTCCGCGCCAACGGCGTCTGATTGGCGGCTGCCTGTCAATCGAGATAACTGCGACCTTCCTCGAAACGACTGGCGAACCAGCCGCGGTCGAGAGAATCGATGCGCACGCGACCGTCCGTGCTCGGCGCATGGACGAAGCGACCGTCGCCGATATAGATGCCGACGTGGGAATAGGGCCGGTCGAGCGTGTTGAAGAAAACCAGGTCGGCCGGCTGCAGGTGATGTCGGTCGACGCCATGGCCCTGGCGGGCGATGGCGGCGGCGGATCCGCTCAGGCGCAGCCCCATGGCGTGATCGAAGACATAGGCCACCATGCCGCTGCAGTCGAGGCCGGCCTGTGGGTTACGGCCACCGAAACGATAGCCGGTGTCCACCAGGCCGAGCGCCAGCATGACGACATCGGCGCGCCGACCGCTGGCGCCGTGGCTCAGATCGGCCGGTGGCGCGCTGGCGCAGGCAGCCAACAGGGCTGTGGCCAGCAAGCCGAGGAGACGGTGGGCAAGGCTCATCAGCCCAATGTAGGCGAAGGAACCGGTTCAGTCGCTGGTCGGCGCGTCTAACCAGCCGCGCAGACGTCGCCACGAGCGCCAGGCGACCACCGTCCGGCGTAGCCAACGCACCACAGACCGCGGTCGTGCGACCAGTAGCGCAACCGCTCCGGCGACAAATACCGGCGGATGGCGACGCAGCCACCTGACGCCATCGACAATCCTGTTGCCAGTGCGGAATGCCGGTTCCAGGCCGGCAACATGCGCACACCACTGTTCGCGCAGGAAATCGCTCTCCAGTTGCAATCGCTGCTTGCGTAACGCCAATTCAATGCGATCGGCTGTCATTCCTGACTGCCTGCCGCCGCTTGGCGGTCTTTCGCCAGTTCGGCCAGGCTGGCGGCAAACAAGCGCGATGGCGAGCGTGCCTGCCGGCGGGCAGCGAGCAGCGCCAGTAGCCCACCACCGAGGAACAAGGCTGAAAAAACGCCCAAAATCAACAGCCGGTTGTTATCCCAAAGCAGTACCGTGACGAAGATCGCGAAGAACACCAGCCCTGCGGCCAGAAGGATGAGTGCCACGGCGCCGAAGGCGACCAGTGCCAGCAGGCGCGCCTTTTCTTCCTCGACTTCGGTGGCGAACAGCGCCAGCCGGGTCTGGGCGATTTCCAGCCCCGTGGCGAGCAGGCCGCGAATTGAAGCCAGCAATCCGGCGCGGGGGATCGCTTCCGCCATCGATCAGCGCCGGCCGATCAGCAGGCCGACGAACAAGCCGACACCGGCGGCGATACCGACGGAGCGCCAGGGATTCTCGTGAACATAATCGTCGGCGGCATGACCCACCTGCTTGGCCTTGTCGATTGCTGCCGCCTGGGCCTCGGTGAGACTGGCGCGGGCACTGTCGAGGTGGTCCTGGACCTTGTGCCGTAATTCCGTGACTTTATCGCCGGCCTGGCTGGCGGTCATACGCAGCAATTCCTCCGCGTCGGCTACGACGACCTTCAAATCGGTGACCAGTTTTTCCTTGCTGACATCAGTCAATTCGCTCATGTTGTTCTCCTGTCCAATGACGTTCGTCTCAAAGGCTACCCAGTTTACCCCTGGTGTGCAAATGACTTCTCAATCTAGGTCGTATTCGACCATCATCGGCGCATGGTCGCTGAAGCGCTGATCCTTGAAAACTCCGGCAAGCTTGGCCATGGCGGCAACGCCAGGAGTGCCGATCTGATAGTCGATCCGCCAGCCGACGTTCTTTGCCCACGCCTGGCCGCGAGTCGACCACCAGGTGTAGGCGTCGCCGGTGGTGTCCGGATGAAGGCAACGGTAGACATCAACCCAGCCGAGTTCGTCGAGGACGCGGCTGAGCCAGGCCCGTTCCTCGGGCAGGAAGCCAGAGTTCTTCTGGTTGGATTTCCAGTTCTTGAGGTCGATTTCCTTGTGCGCGATGTTCCAGTCACCGCAGATCACAATCTCCCGGCCCTCGGCGCGCAAGGCAGCCAGATGCGGCAAGAAGAGTTCCATGAAGCGGAACTTGGCCGCCTGGCGCTCGGCGGAACTCGAGCCGGACGGCAGATATAGCGAGATCACCGACAGCTTGCCCCAGTCGGCGCGCAAATACCGGCCTTCGGCGTCGAATTCGCTGTTGCCGATGCCAGCGGTGATCCGGTCCGGCACTGTGCGGGCGTAAATTCCGACGCCGCTATAGCCTTTCTTCTCGGCACAGTGAAACCATGCGTGGTACCCGGCCTGCGCTCGCAGCGCCGGGCCGATGTCCGCTTCCTGGGCCTTGAGTTCCTGAACGCAGACGACATCGGCCCGCTGGTCAGCCAACCAGGCGAAGAAGCCCTTGCCGGCAGCAGAGCGGATGCCGTTGAGATTCAGTGTCAGAATGCGCAGCATGTACAATGTCTTGCGAAGTATGGATTCCAGCCACGACTTTATCGCTTTTGCCTGCCAACGGGGCGTCTTGCGCTTTGGTGAGTTCACGACCAAGGCCGGGCGTCAGTCGCCGTATTTTTTCAACGCCGGGCTGTTCAATGACGGCGCCTCCCTGGGACAGTTGGCTGGCTTCTACGCCGCAGCGATCGAGGGCGCCGATGTGGCTTTCGATGTCTTGTTCGGCCCCGCCTACAAGGGCATTCCGCTCGTTGCGGCGATCGCGGTCGCCCTCGCCGGGCGCGGCCGTAATCTGCCCTTTGCCTTCAACCGCAAGGAATCAAAGGATCACGGCGAAGGCGGCAAGCTGATCGGTGCGCCATTGGCCGGCCGGGTGTTGATCGTTGACGATGTGATTTCGGCAGGCACCTCGATACGCGAATCCGTGGAGCTGATCCGCGCTGCTGGCGCCGTACCGGCAGGTGTCGTCATTGCCCTGGACCGCCAGGAGCGAGGCATCGGCGAGCTGTCGGCGGTGCAGGAAGTCGAAAAGAATTTCGCCATCCCGGTGATTGCCGTCGCCACCCTGGATGACCTGATCGGCTACTTGCACGGACATGCCGAACTCGAGCGCAACCTGGCAGCGGTCACGCATTATCGGGAGACCTATGGTGTCTTCTAGGTGGACGGTGCTGCTGGCAATTTCGGCGTTCGCCTTGCCGGCGTCGGCGACCACCTTCTGTTGCATTGGTCCTGACGGACGCCGCATCTGCGGCGATGTCATGCCGACGCAATGTCTCAGTCGTGCCTATCAGGAATACGGTAGCCAAGGCACCATCGTCAGGCAACACGAAGCGCCACTGACCCCGGAGCAACGTGCCGTACGCGAGGCCGAGATGGCGCGCAAACATGCCGAGGAACGGCGCCTGGCCGACGAGGAACGCCGCGATCGGGCGCTGCTGGCGAGCTACACCAGCGTCAAGGATATCGAGCTAAAGCGGGATCGGACGATTGCCGAAGCCGAGGTCCAATTGCGGACGGTCCAGGATCGCTACGACAAGGCGGTCGCCCGGCGCGGCGAGCTGGCCAAGGAGACCGAGTTCTACACCAAGAAGCCGGTTCCTGAATCCTTGAAGACGCAGATTCGCGACAACGAAGCGGATGTCGCCAGCTTTCAGGCGACGATCGAGAGCCGCAAGAAGGATATTGCCGCTATTGCGGCCCGCTTCGACGAAGAACAGCGGCACTACCAGTACTTGCTGGAAAAATACAAGACAACAGTCTCCCCGCCGCACTAGGGTCTGTTCTCACCCCGTCGCACACGTCGCCTAAATGAGAACAGACCCTAACCTGCGAGCTTCTTGCGCAGGAGGTCGTGCACCTGTTGCGGACTGGCTTTGCCCCTGGTCGCTTTCATGACCTGACCGATCAGGGCGTTGAACGCCTTCTCCTTGCCGGCGCGGAATTCCTCGACGGACTTCGGGTTGGCGGCCAGAACTTCATCGATCAACACTTCGATGGCCCCCGTGTCGGTGATCTGCCGCAGGCCTTTGGCAGCGATGATGGCGTCGGCGTCTTGCCCCTCCTGCAACCAGAGGGCGGCGAAGACTTCCTTGGCCAGNNTTGCCGCCAGATCGCCCATGATCCAGTTCGCCGCGGACTTTGAATTGGCAATTCCGCCGATTGCCACGACGTCCTCGAAGTAGCCTGCAGTTTCGCGTGTTGCCGTCAGCGCCGTGGCGTCGTAAGCGCTGAGCCCGTAGTGCGACTCGAAGCGGGCACGCATCGCGTCAGGCAATTCCGGCAGCGCGGCCCTGATCTCGGCGATCCACTCCGGGGCGATTTCCAACGGCAACAGATCCGGGTCGGGGAAGTAACGGTAGTCGTGGGCATCTTCCTTCGAGCGCATGGCGCGTGTTTCACCCGTGTCCGGGTTGAACAGCACGGTAGCCTGGCCGATGGCGCGCCCCTCCTCGAGTTCGTTGATCTGCCAGCCCGTTTCGTATTCGATGGCCTGCTGGAGGAAGCGGAAGGAATTGAGGTTCTTGATTTCACGGCGCGTACCGAGCGGAGCTCCGGGGCGGCGCACGGAGACGTTGGCGTCGCAGCGGAAGCTACCCTCCTGCATGTTGCCGTCACAGATGCCGATCCAGCGCACCAGCGCGTGCAGCGCCTTGGCGTAGGCGACGGCCTCGGCCGCCGAGCGCATGTCGGGTTCCGAAACGATTTCCAGTAGTGGCGTGCCGGCACGATTGAGATCGATGCCGGTCTTGCCGTGGAAGTCCTCGTGCAGCGACTTGCCGGCGTCTTCTTCCAGGTGGGCGCGGGTCAGGCGTACCGGCCGGCCGTCGGCTGGGGCGATGAGGCCGCCGGAGACTACCGGGATCTCGTACTGGCTGATCTGGTAGCCCTTCGGTAGATCGGGGTAGAAGTAATTCTTGCGTGCAAAAATCGAGCGTGGCGCGACGGTGGCGCCCACGGTCAAGCCGAATTTGATGGCGCAGACAACGGCCTCACGGTTGAGCACCGGCAGCACGCCGGGCAGCGCGATGTCGACGCCACAGGCTTGCGCATTCGGTTCGGCGCCGAAGGCCGTCGCTGCGCCGGAAAAGATCTTTGACTGCGTCCGCAACTGGGCGTGTGTCTCCAGGCCGATTACCACTTCCCACTGGGCTTCGCGACTCATGGCAGACCCTCCGGCATTCTGCGGTGCCAATCGGTCGCCAGCTGGTAGCGATGTGCAGCATTGAGCATCTTCGCCTCGCCGAACCACGGACCGACGATTTGCAGGCCCACCGGCATGCCGCCGGAGCCTGCGCCGCAGGGAAGCGACATACCGGGTAAGCCGGCAAGATTGACGGCAATGGTGTAGATGTCGGCCAGGTACATCTGCACCGGGTCGGAGCTCTTGGCGCCGACGGCAAACGCCACCGATGGCGATGTCGGCCCGATGATGACATCGCAGCGTTTGAAGGCTTCGGCAAAGTCGTTGGCGATCAGGCGGCGAATCTTCTGCGCCTTGACGTAATAGGCATCGTAGTAGCCGTGCGAGAGCACATAGGTGCCGATCAGGATGCGCCGTTTGACTTCGGCGCCAAAGCCT
>PMIF01000091.1 GCA_003157035.1 Rhodocyclaceae bacterium | reverse complement strand
ACATAGGGCAGCACGGCATCCATGCAGGCAGCCATGATACCCAGCGGCCCGCCGGCCAACACGGCCCGCTCGTAATCGAGGCCGGACATCAGCACGCGCACGCCGCCATTGATTTCGCCGAGCACGTTGGCAACCGGCACAGCGCAATCGTCGAAGAACAGCGGATAGGTGTTGGAACCGCGCATGCCCAGCTTGTCGAGCTTGGTGCCGCACGAGAACCCGGCAAAGCCCCTCTCGACGATGAAGGCGGTTATGCCCTTGACACCGTTCGGCCCCGCCGCTGGATCGGTCTTGGCATAGACCACCAGCGTGTCGGCGTCGCCGCCGTTGGTGATCCACATCTTGCTGCCGTTGAGCACGTAGTGATCGCTGTGGCGCTCGGCGCGCAGTGCCATCGACACCACGTCAGAGCCGGCGTTCGATTCCGACATTGCCAGCGCGCCGACATGTTCGCCGCTGAGCAACCCCGGCAGGTACTGGCGCCGCTGCGCCTCATTGCCGTTGCGACAGATCTGGTTCACACAGAGGTTCGAGTGGGCGCCATAAGAAAGGCCGACCGAGGCCGAGGCGCGCGAAATCTCTTCCATGATGACGATGTGCGCCAGATAGCCGAGTGCCGAGCCGCCGTATTCCTCCTCGACCGAGACGCCGAGCAAACCCATGTCGCCGAACTTGCGCCACAGGTCGACCGGAAACAGATTGTCACGGTCGATGGCGGCGGCGCGTGGCGCGATTTCGGCGGCAGAGAAGTCGCGCACACTGGCGCGCACCATCTCGACAGTCTCGCCGAGAGCAAAGTCGAGCGACGGATACTCCATGTCTCCTCCTATTTTTCGCTGCGCCCGGCCATCGCCATGATGGTCTGCGTCAGCTTGGCGCACAAGTGGCGGTGGCCATCACGCACGGCAAAGACCTCGGCCTCGACAACCAGCAGCGTGCGGCCGTTCTTCAGCACATGCCCGTGCGCCTCCAGCCGTTCGCCGTGCGCCGGAGCGAGGAAGTTGGTGCTGTGCTGGACGCTGAGCACCGAGCAGTCCGCCGCTACCAAAGTCATGGCCGCCAAACCCGAGGCGGAATCGGCGATCATGACCACGACGCCGCCGTGCACGTAACCAACCTGCTGGCCGATGTCGTCGCGATAGGGCAGGTGAATCTCCACCCGACCGGTGTCGACGCGGACCAATTCGGCGCCGATCAGCGTCATGGCACCCTGCTTGGCATAAGTGCTTGCCACGCGCGCAGCAAAGTTCGCATCGCGCGCCTGAAAATTCATGACCCCGTCTCCAGATCGACCAGCACCGCACCATCGGCCACCGACTCGCCGAGCGCAAATCGGAAGGCGCGGACAGTGCCGCCCTGGGGGGCAACGATCGTATGTTCCATCTTCATCGCTTCCAGGACCAGGAGTCCCTGCCCCTTGGCCACCTGCTCGCCCTCGCTGACCAGCAACGCGATGACCCGGCCGGGCATCGGCGCCGTCAGGCCGCCCTCGCTGCCGCCGCCCTCGCCAGCGTGGTAGAGCGGATCGATGGCGGCGAAGACGAAACTCATGCCATCGAAAAAGACATGCCGCTTTTCGCCGACGGCAAACACCGTGACGTTTAGCCGGCGACCGCCGAGGTCGGCGCGCAAGGCACCGTCGGCGGCCAGCTGACCTGCCGCCGCCGTCGTCTGGCCATCGACGCTCAACTCGAAGCCATTGCCGCGATAGGCTGCCGTCACCTGTCGCTCGTGGTCACCGACGCGCAGGCAGATGGTGCGATGCGCTTCTCCGTTCACCTGCCAGCCGTCGCGCAAGTGCCACGGTGAGTACGGATCACCGCTCGCCGCCGCCTCAGCAAGGCCAAAGTTGCGGTCGCGCAGCAACTCGGCGAGCGCCGCCAAGAGCCAAGCATCGCGCGGTGGCGCGACGGTGGCGGCAACCGCCTGGAGAAAATCCGCCTGGCGTTCGATCAGGGTCGTGTCGAGATCGGCACCGACAAACGCCGGGCAGGCGACCAGGCGCGACAGGAAGGCGACGTTGCTGGCGACGCCGACGATGCGAAAGTCGGCCAGCGCCGAGAGCATGCGTGACAGCGCCCGTTCACGGTTCTCATCCCAGACGATCAGCTTGGCCAGCATCGGGTCGTAGTAGGGGGTCACCTCGTCGCCCTGCTCGATGCCGCTGTCGACGCGCACGTGCAGCGATTCGGTCGGCGTCACCAGGTGGCTGAGCCGCCCGGTCGAGGGCAGAAAGCCACGATCGGCGTCCTCGGCATAAATGCGCGCCTCGAGCGCATGACCGCGGATCGCCAGTTGCGCCTGGCCGAGGGGCAGCGGTTCGCCGGCCGCCACCTTGAGTTGCCACTCGACCAAGTCGAGGCCGGTGATCATCTCGGTCACCGGNNTGCTCGACCTGCAGGCGGGTGTTCATTTCCATGAAATAGAACGTCGGCGCCGGCCGGTGGCGCTGGTCGACGATGAACTCGACGGTGCCGGCGCCGACGTAGCCGACGGCGCGCGCCGCCTGCACTGCCGCATCACCCATGGCCGCGCGCCATTCGGCGCTCATGCCGGGCGCTGGCGCCTCCTCCAGCACTTTCTGATGGCGACGTTGTACCGAGCAATCGCGCTCGAAGAGATGAACGTAGTTGCCGCAGCTGTCGCCGAACACCTGGATCTCGATATGCCGCGGTCCTTGCAGGTACTTTTCGATCAGCATGCGTTGATCGCCGAAAGCCGCCGCCGCTTCGCGCCGGCACGAGGCCAGCGCCGGCAGAAAGTCGGCGGCAGCCTCGACCGCGCGCATGCCCTTGCCGCCACCGCCGGCCGAGGCCTTGATCATCACCGGATAGCCGA
>PMIF01000050.1 GCA_003157035.1 Rhodocyclaceae bacterium | reverse complement strand
ACGCCGGCAAGTTGGCGCAGCGCGGCTTCCAGGCACCAGAAGCAGCCACCGCCGAGGGTTGCGATTTCCATGTCTGTCAGCCTATACCACCAGCGGCGGTTCGTCCATCAAGGCAAGCTGCTCACGCAATTCGAGAATCCGATCCTGCCAGTAGCGCTGGGTGTTGAACCAGGTGAAGGCCGCCGGAAAGGCGGGGTCTTGCCAGCGGCGGGCGATCCAGGCGCAATAGTGGATCAGGCGCAACGTCCGCAGGGCTTCGAGGAGATGCAGCTGGCGGCGATCGAAGTCCATGAACTGCTCGTAGCCGTCGAGCAGTTCGCCCAACTGCTGCGCCATCTGCGCGCGCTCGCCGGAGATCAGCATCCACAGATCCTGCATGGCGGGTCCCATGCGGGCATCGTCGAAATCGACGAAGTGCGGGCCGTCATCCGTCCACAGCACATTGCCAAGATGGCAGTCGCCATGCAGGCGCAGCAGCGCGACGTCGCCGGCGCGCTGAAACGAATCGTGGACAGCGTCGAGCGCCTGATCGGTGACGCTTTCCCAGGCTGCCAGCAGATCATCGGGAATGAAATCGTGCTCCAGCAGATAGTCGCGCGATGCATCACCGAAGCTTTCGATATCAAGCACCGGCCTGTCGCGGAAAGGGCTGCGCCCGCCGATGGCGTGGATGCGGCCGATGAAGCGGCCCAGCCATTCGCGCACGCCCGGCTGGTCGAGTTCCGGCGACCGGCCGCCCTGGCGCGGGAAGACGGCGAAGCGGAAACTGCCGTGCTTGTGCAAGGTCGAAGCGCCGAACTTCAGCGCCGGCACTGCCGGAACTTCGGCTGCGGCGAGTTCGGCGACCAGATCGTGTTCTTCGAGAATGGCGGCATCCGACCAGCGGTTCGGCCGATAGAACTTCGCCACCACGGGCAGCGCGTCCTCGATGCCGATCTGATAGACGCGATTCTCGTAGCTGTTGAGGGCCAACAGGCGGCCGTCGCAGCGCAGGCCGAGGCTCTCGATGGCGTCGAGCACGGCGTCCGGCGTCAGGCCTGCGTAGGGTGCCTTGGTCGCCATGTCAGGTGCGTCCGGCGAGCACGGCAATCGGCCAGACGATTTCCTGCCGGTCGCTCCGCCAAACGGCTGCCAGCCGCTCACCCAGGGCGGGCAGCGGATCGCTGTCTTCCGCCTTGATCAGACGCTGCGTCGCTGACCAGGTGCCGATATAGGCGAGGAGATCGGCGAGCGTCCACTGCAAACGGATCTCGAACGTCGGTGCTTCCAGGGCCGCGAACGGGAAAGGCATGCCGCGATAGCCGAGGTCGACCCACTTGCGCTCCGGCGGCCAGTAAGGGCCGAGCACGCGGCGGTAGAAATCCAGCAGGAGCGCATCGATTGCCGGTGCCGAGCGCAGCAGTTGATACGTCCAGGCGACGACGATGCCGCCCGGTTTCAACACGCGCCGAACCTCGGCATAGAAACGGTCGAAATCGAACCAGTGCAGTGCCTGGGCAATGCTCACCAGATCGACGCTGGCATCGGCCAGGCCACTGTCCTCGGCCGGCGCAACGCGGTATTCGATGCTCGGCTGGGGTTGCGCCTGGGCGATCTGCGGCGCCGACAAATCCGTGCCGACGACGTGTGTGAAGCGCTGCGTCAGAGGCTCCGTCGCCTGGCCATTGCCGCAACCGCAGTCCCAGGCGAGATCGTGCTGGTCGGCTTGGGCCGCGATCCAGTCGAACAGCGCTTCCGGGTAGCCGGGACGGAACCTGGCGTAATCGACGGCGTGCCCGGAAAAGTGATCCTTGGCCATCAGGCGCCTTCGCGTTCAGCGAGCCGGCGTAGTACGAGCGGGAACGCTCCGGTGAGAAAAAAGGCAATCGCCGTGGCGATCATGGCAATGCCGGTGCCTTCGTCGGCCAGCAACGGGTGCAGGCTGGCACCGATCCCGGCCAGGGCGACGATGCCGATCAGCAGGCTAACGATGCCCAGAGCCGTAAAGGCGATGAACGTGAAGGGCCAGTGATGAGGCTTCATTGGCGCCAGGCCTTGTTCGGGTAGAACACAACGCCTACGCGTTGAATGTGCTGACGCAACGCTGGATTGTTGATGGCAGCCAGATCGGCCAGGTCTATCCGGTAGGGCAGCATCAGGTCGTCCAGCTCGCCTTCGATGCGCAAGATGTCGATCAGGGTCAGTTCGTCGCCTTCGAGGGCGAGATCGATATCGGAGCCGACGCGTTGGCAACCCTTGGCGCGCGAGCCGTAAAGAACCGCCCGTTGCACATGAGGATGTCGCGTTAGCACCTCGCGTAGCCTGGCGACGGTCGTGGCAGCAAGGCCAAATTCCACCGTGGCCTCATTCATCGTGGTCTGCCTCGAGACGGGTGTGCAAACGCGATTGCAGTTTCAGAAATAGCGGCAAGTAGGCATCGCTCACCCGCCCGGCAATCTCTTCAGCCGCATTCTCGTTGTAGGTGTGCGCGGTGCGGTTGCGGCTGGCGATCATTTCCATCCAGACCTCGCCGTCTTCGATCAGCCCGACGCGAAATGCTTCGCGGGTAGCATCGCGCGAGCCCATCAGCCCGCTGGTGCCCTGGTAGTCAAAGAAATCCTTGAGCGTGTTCCAGGCCAGCTCGTGCGTGAACTCGAATGCCTTGATCAGCCCTTGTCGCTCCAGGCGGCTTAGAGGCCGCTGTTGCCGCAAGGCGACCGCCTCGCCGAGTTGTTCCAGAGCCTGGCCAAAATGGACCAGGCGCTGTTGCCAGCGAATATCGGCATTCTTGTCGGTCGGCGAAGTGGACATGGGCGATGGCGGTCCCTCAAGGTGACGACTATCTTAGCGTGACCGCCGCCTGAATGCATCAGGCGGAACCGTATCATCAATCCTTTTGCCGCTTGTCTACGACGCGCCTGGCCTTGCCCTGCGAGCGCTCGATGCTGCCCGGCGTCTGGATGTGGATCTTGGTGCTGATGCCGATCAGCGCCTTGATGTGGTGCTGCAGTTCGCGGCTTGCTGCTTCCTTGTCGGCTTCGGAGGCAACTTCCGGCTTGACCTCGACCAGCACAGCCAATTCGTCCATATGGCCGTAGCGCGAAACCTCGAGCAGATAGTGCGGCGACAGCTTCGCCACCTTGAGGATCTGTTCCTCGATCTGCGACGGGAAGACATTGACGCCGCGGATGATCAGCATGTCGTCGGAGCGGCCGGTGATCTTGTCCATGCGGCGGAAACTGCGTGCGCTGGGCGGCAGCAGCCGGGTGAGATCGCGCGTGCGATAGCGCACGATGGGCAGCGCTTCCTTGGTCAGCGAGGTGAATACCAACTCGCCGGACGAGCCTTCGGGCAGAACTTCACCTGTCTGTGGGTCGATGATTTCCGGGTAGAAATGGTCCTCCCAGATCACCGGACCGTCGCGCGACTCGATGCATTCGACCGCGACGCCAGGGCCCATGACTTCGGAAAGCCCGTAGAGGTCCATCGCCGCAATGCCCAGGCGCGTCTGCAACTCGTTGCGCATGCTCTCGCCCCAGGGTTCGGCACCGAAAATGCCGCGTTCGAGCGTGGTGCTTGCCGGGTCGATGCCCAGGCGCTCCATTTCATCGACGATGTTGAGCATGTACGACGGCGTGCCGATGATCATGGTCGCCTTGAAGTCGCGGATCAACTGTACCTGGCGCTCGGTCTGGCCGCCGGAGATCGGCACCACAGTCATGCCCAGCCGCTCGGCGCCGTAATGCACGCCCAACCCGCCGGTAAACAGGCCGTAGCCGTGGGTGATGTGGAAGATGTCCCGGCGGCTGCCGCCGGCGGCGCGCAGCGAGCGCGCCATGATGCCGGCCCAGGTGTCGATGTCCTTCGCCGTGTAGCCGACCACGGTCGGCTTGCCGGTGGTGCCGGAGGAGGCGTGGATGCGCACGACGTCATCCATGGGCACCGCGAACATGCCAAAAGGATAGGTCTCGCGCAGATCCTGCTTGCCGCTGAAGGGAAATTTCGCCAGGTCGGCAAGGTCCTTGAGATCATCCGGATGCACGCTGGCGGCGTCGAACTTGCCGCGGTAGTGCGGCACGCGCTCATAGACCCAGGTCAGGGTCTGCTTGAGACGGGACAGTTGCAGAGCCGCGATCTCGTCGCGGCTGGCGGTTTCTATCGGCTCGAGGGCCGCAACGGGACTGACGGAAGCCATGGGGCGCATTTTCGCATCTTCCGGCGCTTCCGGGCTGACGGCAGTTGACGTCACTGGACAAAGTGGTGGCGGCTGGTAGTAAAGTATGCCGCCTGCAAATTCCCCCGACCTGCCGTGACCGATTCCTCGACCGCAACCGTAACCCGCCTGCTCGCTGTCGCCCGCGAGGGCGACGCCGATGCCATGGCGCGCGTCTGCGAGCTGCTTTATGGCGAATTGCGGGCAATTGCCCATACGCGTCTGCGTGGTCAGCAGCCGTTGACTCTGCTCGACACCACCGCGCTGGTCCATGAGTCTTTCCTGCGGCTGGAGAAGCTGGGCTCCGTGGCGCTGGCCGATCGCTGCCATTTCCTCGGCTATGCGGCGCGGGTGATGCGCTCGGTGATTGTCGACACCATCCGGCGCAAGAGCGCGGAGCGGCGCGGCGGCGATTGCCGGCATGTGACGCTGGATACCGAGCTTGCCGACTCTGTTGCTGCTGGCGAAGATGATGTCCTGCGCCTTGCCGAGGCCATCGAGGATCTGGCACGGATCGATGCGCGCGCTGCACAAGTGGTCGAGATGCGCTACTTCGCCGGCATGGCCGACCCGGAGATTGCCGCCGCGCTTGGCGTCACCGAGCGGACGGTCGGCCGCGATTGGCGCAAGGCCAAGATGCTCCTTTACGTCGCACTGAACTGAGACGAGGCGGATGAAGGACGACGACTTGCGTGTAGTCGCCCGGTTGCTCGACGAGATGTTGCAGCTTCCGGAGGACGACTGGCCGGCCTGGCTCGAACGGCAGACCGGCCTGATGCCCGAACAGCTGGCAAGGCTGCGCCAGCTGATGGCTGCCGAGCTGCGCGGCGCCTGCACGCTGCCGCCGCTGCCGGAATATTCGGCGGCGGATCTGGCCGCGCACGATCGCCCGGATCTCCATGAGGGGCTCGAGGTCGGCCCCTACCGGCTGCTGCGCGAGCTCGGCTGCGGCGGCATGGGCTCGGTGTGGCTTGCCGAACGCAGCGACGGCACTCTCAAGCGTCAGGTCGCCCTCAAACTTCCCCACGCCAGCCTGCAGCAGCGACAGTTCGCCGAGCGTTTCGGCCGCGAGCGCGACATCCTGGCCGCCCTGGTGCATCCCAACATCGCGCGCCTCTACGATGCCGGACTGACCGAGCAGGGCCGCCCCTACCTTGCCCTCGAGCTTGTCGAAGGCTTGCCGCTGCTCGAGTATTGTCGGGACCGCCAGCTCGGTTTGCCTGCCCGGCTGGCACTGTTCGAACAGATACTGCTTGCCATTCAGTACGCTCACGGCCAGTTGATCGTGCACCGCGATCTCAAGCCGAGCAACATCTACGTCACCCACGC
>PMIF01000084.1 GCA_003157035.1 Rhodocyclaceae bacterium | reverse complement strand
GAGACAACGACGCCGTCGTCGTTCCCACCGGTGTTGGCGAGCCGCCCGCCTTGCTGGCGGCCCTATCCGAGCAGCGGTGGGAATTCAAGGGCGTTCAGGTTTACCAGATCCTGCCGCTGCGCAAATTCGCCTATTTCGATCCGGAGACGGCGGAACATGTCCGTCACATCGCTTACTTTTTCGGCGGCCCGTCCCGGCCCGGAGGCCAGGCTGGCTGGATCGATTTCCTGCCAAGCTACTTCTCGGAATTGCCGACGCTGATCACGCGCGGCTTGACACCGGTCGACGTCGTCTTGGCAATAGCCTCGGAAATGGACAGCCACGGCTATTTTTCGCTCAGCCTGGCTGCCGACTACACCATGGCCGCGGTCGCCAAGGCGCGCGCCGTGGTGCTCGAAGTGAACCCCAACGTGCCCTTCGCCAACGGCAACTGCCATGTACACATCTCGCAAGTCGCCGGCATCGTCGAGAGCGGTGATCCAGTGCTGGAAGTCGGCCTGCCAAAGATCGGCCCGGTGCAGGAAGCCATCGGCAAATACGTGGCCGATCTGATCGACGACGGAGCAACCCTGCAGATCGGCTATGGCGGCATCCCCGACGCCGTAGTGATGCAGCTTACCGACAAGAAGGATCTCGGCATTCATACCGAAATGATCGGCGACGGCATCATGATGCTGGTCGAGGCGGGCGTCGTCACCAACCGGCGCAAGAACATGCATCACGGCAAAATGCTCGCCACCTTCGCCCTCGGTTCGAACAAGCTGTACCGTTTCATGGACCGCAATCCGGCACTCGAAATGCATCCGGTTGACTTCACCAACGATCCCTTCCTGGCCGGCCAGAACGACAATCTGGTCGCCATCAACGCCACCATGCAAGTGGATCTGATCGGTCAATGCGGCTCGGAGAGTCTCGGCTTCACGCCCTACTCCGGCACCGGCGGCCAGGCCGATTTTGTCCGCGCCGCCAACCGTTCCCAGGGCGGCAAGGCTTTCATCGTCCTGCCGGCGACGGCCAAGGAAGGCGCCATTTCGCGCATTGTGCCCACACTCACCGCCGGCACCCACATCACGACCGGCAAGAATGACGTCAACTACGTGGTCACCGAATTCGGCGTCGCCCAGTTGCGCGGCAAGACGGCCAAGCAGCGCGCGCAGGCGCTGATCGGCATCGCGCATGCGGATTTCCGCGCCGAATTGCGCGATGCGGCAAAGAAGATGAACCTGCTCTGATTGGGGCCACTGCTCGATCGGTCAGCGGCCATTTGGCAAAGGGCGCCCGGCGCCGACGTCATTGACGACGACGGCGCCGGGCGCGAGTACTGCTACTTACGCCGAGACGTTGATGATCGAGCCGATCTGCTGGCCCTGGAAGTTGACGGTCGGCTTCGGCGCCTGAACGGTGTTGCCACCGCCCTCGTCCGAATCGCCGTCGTTCTTCACGTCACGTCCCGCCGCCGTCGCTTCAGCCGATTCTGCACGCGGCTGGACAAGCTGCGCCAAGGCGGCCGTACTGGAGCTAATCGCGGAAACTGACATCTTGTGCTCCTCTGTTGGAAAAGCGGATGCCGACAAAGCACCCTCATCGGTTAACGGCGATCAAACAGAAATCTTGAGCGGACAAATCATGTTTTTGCGCCAAGACACCATCGTCCCGACGCTGGCAAGCTGAAACTGCACTTCACCGCAGGCCGTCGTTTGCTCCCGCCAGCAGTTTATCGAAATAGGCGATGGTTTGAGTCAGGCCATCTTCGAGACCGACCTGCGGTTGCCAGCCGAGCGTCTGTTTGGCGAACGTGATGTCCGGGCAGCGCTGCACCGGATCGTCGATCGGCGACGGATGGAAGATCAGTTTCGAGCGCGAATTGGTCAGCGCGATGATCTTCTCGGCTATTTCCAGGATGGTCACCTCAACCGGATTACCGAGATTCATCGGCCCGGTAATGTCGTCTGGCGTAGCCATCAGGCGCCGGATCGCATCGATCATGTCGGTAACGTAACAAAACGAACGCGTCTGCTGGCCATTGCCGTAGACGGTCAACGGCTGACCACCGAGTGCCTGAACAATGAAGTTCGACACCACGCGTCCGTCGTTCACGTGCATCCTCGGACCATAGGTGTTGAATATGCGGGCGACCTTGATGCGCACCCGATTCTGCCGGTGATAGTCGAAGAACAGCGTCTCGGCGCAGCGCTTGCCCTCGTCATAGCACGAACGCGGCCCGATGGGGTTGACCCTGCCCCAATAGTCTTCGCGCTGCGGATGCTGGTGCGGATCGCCATAGACTTCACTGGTGGATGCCTGGAATATTCTTGCCCGTACCCGCTTCGCCAGGCCGAGAACATTGATCGCGCCGTGAACACTGGTCTTGGTCGTCTGCACCGGATCGTGCTGATAGTGGATCGGTGACGCCGGGCAAGCCAGGTTGTAGATGTCATCCACCTCGACGTAGAGTGGGAAGGTGACGTCATGGCGCAGAAATTCGAAACGTCGGCTATCCAGCAACTGCACAATGTTGGCCTTGCTGCCGGTGAACAGGTTATCGGCGCAGATCACCTCGTGTCCCTCGTCGAGCAACTCCCGACAAAGGTGACAACCGAGGAAGCCAGCACCACCAGTTACTAGAATCCGTTTGCTCATCGATGGTCTACTCGTTCAATGCTTCTGCGCCATGGCGAATCGTCTCTCATCGCCGCCGCGTCCTGGTCCGGCAACCACGGGCTGCCGTGGCCGGCGAAAAGAAAAGGCCCGCTCATGGCGGGCCTCTCCAGGAGTACGAATTCCGGAATATTACTTCTTCTTGGCGGCCTTCTTGCCGGCCACGGAGGCCTTGAAGGCGGCGCCGGCGGTGAAGCGCGGCACTGTCGTTGCGGCGATCTTCAGCTTTTCGCCGGTCTTGGGATTGACACCGGTACGGGCAGCGCGCTTGGCAGCCTTGAAGGTACCAAAGCCGACGAGGGTAACGGAATCGCCTTTACTGACCGCCTTGACGACGGCGCCAATAATCGAGGAGAGAGCCTTCTCGGCGGCGGCTTTGCTGATTGCGGCTTCTTTGGCGGCAACTTCGATCAGTTCGGACTTGTTCACGCGGGTACCTCCTTGTAGTTGATCGGTAGAGAGAAGTCAGGCGTAGAGCCAAAGTCATTGTACTTCCGATTTTGCGCATGGGAAGTGTTTTTGACTTTCCGATGGCAATATTTGCGTGCGGCGTTGCGCTTCTGATGCGGTTTCGCAGCAGAAGGCGGTAAACCCGAGGGGCGAAAGCGGCCTTGATGCCATGGCGGAAATGCGCCCGAGTCTCGCCTCCGAGTGGCCGCCGGCCCCTATAATCAACTGATGATCAAGCACTTTGCCCTGGTCGCGGCCGCAGTTGCCGCCTTGGTTTCCTGCTCTTTCGAAGACACGGAGCGCGCCCCATCCATCGACCCAACACTATTGGCGACTCCGCTTGTTGGCCTCGACAATCGGGCAAAAACACTTGAAGAATTCCACCAACGGGCGCTGGTCATCAATTTCTGGGCACGCTGGTGCGATCCCTGTCGACGGGAAATTCCGGACCTGATTGCCGAACATGCACGCTTGAAGAACGAAGGCCTGGAAATCGTCGGCATCGCCATCGAGGATGATCCTGTGGCGGTAAAGGAATTCGCCGCCAAGTACGGTATCGACTATCCCGTCCTGCTGGCCAAAGATCAAGGATTTGCTCTCCTGCAAGGCATGGGCGACACCAGCGGCGGGCTACCCTACACTGTCGTTCTCGACCGCGAGCGGCACGTCCGAGCACGCAAGCTTGGCGCTCTGTCGAAGCAGGAAATGTCAGCCGCCTTCGAAGCAGCACTCAACTGACGGAAACTCCGATGCCACCACTGGAACCTAGCCTCGCCGCGTTGCCCAATCCCGTGTTGCGATATTTCGCGGCGACGCGACCAGCCTTCCTGTCCGTGACTTTCGTCGGCGTCCTGGTCGGTCTGGCCAGTGCCGCGGGTGCAGGCATCGCCATCGATCCCGCGGCGGCAAC
Organism: Rhodocyclaceae bacterium; assembly: GCA_003157035.1. GTDB lineage: Bacteria > Pseudomonadota > Gammaproteobacteria > Burkholderiales > Rhodocyclaceae > Fen-999. Next base: position 5,525 of record PMIF01000084.1, on the reverse strand, counting down.
CGTGACCATGTTCTTTGCCTTGGTTGCCCATGCCGGCGCCAATGTCATCAATGACTACTATGATGGCAAGAGCGGTTGCGATGCAGCCAACAACGAGCGCGTCTTCCCCTTCACCGGCGGCAGCCGCTTCATTCAGAACGGCGTGTTGACGCTGCGCGCGACGGGCAGTTTCGGTTATGCCTTGCTTGCCGCCGTCGTACCGGCCGGATTGTGGCTGACAGCCCACAGTGCCGGCGGCCTGATCCTGGTCGGCCTTGCCGGGCTGGCGGTCGGCTGGGCCTACTCGGCGCCGCCGCTGCGCCTGCAAAGTCGAGGCCTGGGCGAACTGGGTATCACCGCCGGCTGGCTGCTTGTGGTTATTGGCACTGATTTCGTGCAGCGCCGACACTTTGACTTCGCGCCGGTGGCCGCGGGCGTCGGCTTTGCACTGCTGGTTGCCAACGTTCTGTATATCAATCAGTTCCCCGACGTCAAAGCGGATGACCTCGCCGGCAAACGCACACTGGTGGTGCGTTTCGGTGTCGTCACAGCGCGCTGGGGGTATGCGCTGATCGCGACTCTCTGCTATGGCTGGGTGGCAACAATGATCGCACTCGGCCTATTGCCGTGGCTGGCCTCGGTCTCGCTATTTGCGGCACCAGCCAGCCTGGCCGCAATGACCATTCTGAATCGCCACGCGGCTAATCCGCCTCAACTGGCGGCGGCAATCAAGGCGACCATTTTGGCCGCCGTCAGCCATGGCCTGCTGCTCGCGGGGGCACTGGCGATGTCCACCACCTGAGGAAGAAAGCTCAGGCTTTGGCGAGTGCCCGCTTGCCAACAGCAATAATTGATTCGGCAGTCGAAGCGGCCGCGAAAGCGACCCGCGACCGCCGACCACCCCGCCGCAGATCGATGCCGAAACAATCGACGCCGAGCAATTCTCCGCCTGCCGGGACAGCAGGCAGGAGCGCCGCCAACGCCTCGCGTTCCTGATCCAGCGTCAACGCCGCGGCACCGGTCAGGCGTTCTCCATCCAGCCACGCGGCCTGACCAAAGCCACCGATGACTCTAACCTGGGACGGCTCAAGACGATGGAAGCGGAAATCGCCAATTTGCAGGAAGCGCTCCGCTGCCGGCTGGTAACGCAAGTAGCGTTCGACCAGTGTCATCTCCGGCTCGAATGGACGTAACTGGCCAATCAGGCTCACCCGCGATACCTCGCCGTCGATATCGTCGCCATAGATAAGCAAGCTCGCCCGCGTGTCAGCCGCCAGATTCTGCGTATGCTCGGCAAGCCGCGATAGCAACAGAATCGGTCGGTGCCGCTCGTCAGTGGCGAACGGCACGGCGGAAGCGAACGGATAACCGGCAACGGCAAGCGAATGCGTCGCCAGCGACGCGTTGGCGTTGCCGTGAAGCAAATCAATGAGGATACGCAATCGAGGTAGCATAGTTGCATAGTGTATCCGCCAATTGGACTTGCAGCGGAATCGGCGAGCGTGCAGACTTCGCTTGACAATCAGGAGATCACGATGACTACCCCGCTCGCCCCGCCGGCGCTCGACCAACTGTTCCGCTCCGCCCGCACCTACAACGGTTTCAGCGCCGAACCGCTGTCCGACCAGACGCTACAAGCACTCTATGACCTGATGAAATGGGCACCGACCGCCGCCAACAGTTGCCCGGCGCGCATTGTCTTCGTCCGTTCCCCTGCCGCCAAGGAAAAATTGCGCCCGGCGCTGATAGCCGGCAACGTCGACAAGACGATGGCCGCACCAGCCACTGCCATCGTCGGCCGCGACCTCGACTTTCACCAGCACCTGCCGCGCCTGTTTCCCGCCGCCGACGCCAAGAGCTGGTTCACCGGCAACCAGCCGCTGATCGAACACTCGGCAATGCTCAACGCCTCGCTGCAAGGCGCCTACCTGATCCTGGCGGCGCGCGCGCTCGGCCTCGACTGCGGACCGATGTCCGGCTTCGATTCAACGCAGGTCGACGCCGCTTTCTTCGCTGGCACGAAAGTGAAGTCCTTCATGCTGGTCAATCTTGGCCGCGGCGATCCGAGCAAAGTCTATCCGCGCGGACCGCGTTTCGATTTCGCCGAGGTGTGCCGAATCGACTAGCCATGGACCGCACCGAACGCTTCTACCGCATCGAGCAATTGTTGCACGACCGCAGCGCTGCCAGTTTTGCCCAGCTCCTCACAGCCCTCGAGGTATCGCCGGCGACGCTCAAGCGCGACCTGCAATACCTGCGTGATCGCCTCAACGCGCCAATCGTCTACGACCGCGACAGCAACTGCTACCGCTTTGATCAACGCGGCGACGCAGCGACCCGCTTTGCCCTGCCCGGCCTCTGGTTCAATGCCTCCGAAATACACGCCCTGCTGACCATGCAGCAGTTGCTGGCGGATGTCGAACCCGGCTTGCTCGGGCCGCAAATCGCCCCCTTGCAGACGCGACTGCGAAGCCTGCTTGGCAGTCGCGACGATGCGCCGGAGGAAATCAGCCGTCGCATCCGCGTTGTCCATGCGGCAAAACGACGAGCCGACCTCAAGTCCTTTCCGGTAATCGCCTCGGCGCTGCTCAAGCGTCAACGGCTGACCATCCGCCACTGGAACCGCGGCCGCAACGAAACCGTCGAGCGCGAAGTGTCGCCGCAGCGGCTGGTCTTCTATCGCGACAACTGGTATCTCGACGCCTGGTGCCATCTGCGCGACGGCGTCCGCAGCTTCGCCGTCGATGCCATCGGTCACGCTGTCCTGCTCGACCGCAAAGCCAGGAATGTCGCCGCCCAGAAACTGGACGCTGTCCTCGGCGCCGGTTACGGCATTTTCTCGGGCCAGGATGTCCGCTGGGCGACGCTAAGATTCACCGCCGCCTCGGCACGTTGGGTGGCCGCCGAACAATGGCACCCCCGGCAGCGTTCGTCATTCGCCGCCGATGGCAGTTATCGGCTCGAAGTGCCATACTCGAATCCGACCGAACTGGTGATGGACATTCTGCGCCATGGCGCCGGTGTGGAAGTGCTTGCGCCCAGCGAATTGCGCCAGGCAGTCGAGCAGGAACTGGCGCGCGCCCTGGCCGCTTATGGACCACGGTCGACACCACTTTCAACTCCTGCCAACTCGGTTTAACATAGCCACCATGGAGACATCGAACCTCGACACCTTGCGCGCGCAACTCCACGAGCTGCGCGTCGAACACCGGGACCTCGACGAAGCCATCGAGCGTCTCGAATCGACTCCACCTCACGACGAATTGCTGTTGCGGCGCCTAAAGAAGCGCAAGCTAAGCCTCAAGGACAAGGTCTCGCAGATCGAGCGTCTGATCGAACCGGACATCCTGGCCTGATGCCTGCCGCCAGTGTGCGGCAGCCGTACCGCAATGTCGCTTTACTGGCCCTTTGTCAGGGCTTTCTGCTCACCAATGGCGTCACCCTGGTTGCGGTCAACGGCTTGGTCGGCCTGCGCCTCGCCGACGATCCGCACCTGGCGACGCTGCCGCTGACGGCCTATGTGCTCGGCGCCGCACTGACCACGCTGCCTGCGGCCTTTCTCATGAAGCATCGCGGCCGTCGCTTCGGCTTCGTCACCGGCTCGGGCCTGGGCATCGTCGGCGCCCTGCTCGGCGCGTTGGCCGTCTGGCTGGGCAGCTTCTGGCTGCTCTGTCTGGGCACCATGTTTTCAGGTAGCTACAACGCCTTTGGCCAGCAGTACCGTTTCGCCGCAGCCGACGCCGCCGACCTGTCCTGGAAGGGCAAGGCGATCGCGCTCACCCTGGCCGGGGGCATTCTTGGCGGCGTCATCGGCCCGGAACTGTCGAAGCATACGCGCGAACTGCTGCAGCCGACTTTCGTCGCCACCTACGCCTCACTCGCGGTCTTCGCCTTCATCTCCATGCTGTTGGTCAGCCGCTTGCAGATTCCGCCACTGAGCGAATTCGAGCAACACACAGCTGGCCGCTCGTTGCGCGAAATCGCCCGCCAGCCCGCCTTCATCGTCGCCGTGCTTGCCGCTGCCTGCGGCTACGGCGTCATGAACTTGCTCATGACGGCGACGCCGATCGCCATGGACATGTGCCAGCACCCGTTTGGCGATACGGCATTCGTCCTCGAGTGGCACGTCATCGGCATGTTCGCACCGTCGTTCTTTACCGGCACGCTGATCAGGCGCTTTGGCCTCGTCAAGGTGCTTGCCGCCGGCGCACTGCTGATGTTCGCCTGTATCGCCACGGCGCTCGCCGGCACCTCGGTGATGCATTTCTGGTGGGCGCTGCTGCTGCTCGGGGTCGGCTGGAACTTCCTCTACATCGGCGGCACGACACTGCTGACCGAGACCTACCGGCCGGCAGAGAAGGCGAAGGTCCAGGGCAGCAACGATTTGATGGTCTTCGCGGTGCAGGGAATCACATCGCTCTCCTCCGGCGCCCTGATCACGCGTGCCGGCTGGGAGACGCTCAATTATTGGGCGCTGCCGGCGGTTTCGCTGACCGCGCTCGCCACCGCGCTGTGGTGGCTGACCGTGGCACGCAAGCGATAGCCATGCGCGTGTTGTCACTCATGCCGCCGATGACGCAGCTCAACGTTGCCTACCCATCGACGGCCTACCTCACGGGTTTTCTCCGCTCGCGCGACATCGATGCCCGGCAAGACGATCTCGCCCTGGCGCTGGTGCTGCGGCTGTTTTCGCCGGACGGACTGCGGCAACTCTTCGCTGCCATCGCGGCACTGCCGAAGCAGCAGCGAGGGCCGCTGGCGCGCGCGTTTCAGCAACGTTGCCAAGACTACCTGGCCACTGTCAGCGGCGCCATCGGTTTTCTCCAGGGCCACGACCCAAGCCTCGCCCATCGAATCGCTGGCCGCAGCTTCCTGCCCGAGGGACCGCGTTTTGCGGCGCTCGACGTCTATATTGATCCGGACGGCGGCGACCCGCTGGCCTGGGCATTCGGCGCCCTCGGCGTGCAGGATCGCGCCCGCCATCTGGCAACGCTCTACCTTGACGACATCGCCGACGTCTTGCGCGAAGCCGTCGATCCACGCTTCGAATTCGTCCGCTACGCCGAAGCACTGGCGCTCAGCCAGGCCAGTTTCGAGCCGCTGGCAAAAGCGCTTGGTACTTCGCCCAACCTCGTCGACCGCACACTGCATGAGTTGACCCTCGCAGTCATGGAACAGCACCAGCCCGACCTGGTGCTGGTTTCCGTGCCTTTCCCCGGCGCGGTCTACGGGGCCTTTCGCATCGCCCAAACGATCCGGCGCATGACCCCTGAGACGCGCATTGTGCTCGGCGGCGGCTATGTGAATACTGAGTTGCGCCAACTCGCCGAGCCGCGTGTCTTCGACTATTTCGATTTCGTCTGCCTCGATGACGGCGAACAGCCGCTGCTGGCGCTCATCGAACACTTGGCCGAGAAGCGACCGCGCGACCGGCTGGTGCGCACCTTCATGCGCCTTGCCGGCGAGGTGCGCTTCATCGATTGCGGCGAGCCAGACATTCCGTTCGGTGAAATCGGTACACCGACCTGGGACGGCCTGCCGCTGGA
>PMIF01000193.1:2746-3903 GCA_003157035.1 Rhodocyclaceae bacterium | reverse complement strand
CAACTGGCCTCGGTGAAGAAGTGCGGCCACATGGGTGGCAAGGTTTTGGTGCCGACCCAGGAGGCGGTGCAGAAGTTGACCGCCGCCCGCCTGGCCGCCGACGTGATGGGCGTGCCGACGCTCATCCTGGCCCGTACCGATGCCGAGGCCGCGGATCTATTGACCTCCGACGTCGACGACAACGACAAGCCGTTCATCACCGGCGCGCGCACGGCAGAAGGCTTCTACAAGACCTATGCTGGTCTCGACCAGGCGATCTCGCGCGGCCTCGCCTACGCGCCCTATGCCGACATGGTCTGGTGCGAAACCGGCAAGCCGGATCTCGAGTTCGCCCGCAAGTTCGCCGAGGCCATCCATCACAAGTATCCCGGCAAGATACTGGCCTACAACTGCTCGCCGTCGTTCAACTGGAAGAAGAACCTCGACGATGCGACCATCGCCAGATTCCAGCGCGAACTGGGCGCCATGGGCTACAAGTACCAGTTCATCACGCTCGCCGGCATCCATTCGATGTGGTTCAACATGTTCGACCTGGCGCACGACTATGCGCGCCGCGGCATGTCGGCCTACGTCGAGAAAGTGCAGGAACCGGAATTCGTCGCCCGCGAGCGGGGCTACAGCTTTGCTTCCCATCAACAAGAGGTCGGTACCGGCTACTTCGATGACGTCACCACGGTCATCCAAGGGGGCAGCTCGTCGGTGACCGCACTCACCGGCTCTACCGAGGCCGAGCAGTTCGTCGAACGCGGCCAAACCGCGCTCGGCTAGCGCCCACGAGGCATCGTCGATCGCTGTCCCCAGCCAACCCCATCAGCCGCAACGATCCCCAGGAGAAACGCCATGACCTTCACAACGTACTACGCCACCCACTCGGCTGCCCAGAACCGCAACGAGGCCAATGCCATCGTCCACCACATCAACGACGTCACCGCAGCCAGTGGCGACAACCGGTCGTGGGATGCCACGCGCGCCCACCTAAACGCCCTCGCCGACTCCGAAACACAGGCGCGCCTGGGCATCACGATCGAGGCCGAGGACAACGAACTGATGGCTGACGAGCAGTAAGCGACATCGCCCGCTCCGCCAGGAGCGGGCTTCTTGAGGAAATGGACATGAACCGAGACCTGCCCCAGGGCATCAGGATCGAAGGCGAGTCA
>PMIF01000193.1:0-2735 GCA_003157035.1 Rhodocyclaceae bacterium | reverse complement strand
GCACTGAAATGCCGCCGGGTCGAAATCACCGGGCCGGTCGAACGCAAGATGATCATCAATGCCTTCAACTCGGGGGCTGATTCCTACATGGCCGATTTCGAGGATTCCAACAGCCCGAAATGGTCCAACCAGATCCAGGGCCAGGTGAACGTCAAGGACGCCGTTCGCCGCACCATCACCTTTGCACAGAACGGCAAGACCTACCAACTCAATGACAAGATCGCCACGCTGCAGATCCGTCCGCGCGGCTGGCACCTCGACGAGAAGCACGTCACTGTGGACGGCCAACGCGTCTCTGGCGGCCTGTTCGACTTCGCCGTCTCGTTCTTTCACAACGCCCGCGAGCAGATCGCCCGCGGTGCCGGGCCCTTCTACTATCTGCCGAAGCTCGAATCGCACCTGGAAGCGCGCCTATGGAACGACATCTTCTGCCTGGCGCAGGACGAACTCGGCATACCGCGTGGCACCATCAAGGCGACGGTGCTGATCGAGACCATACTGGCCACTTTCGAACTCGAGGAAATTCTCTACGAGTTGCGCCAGCACAGCGCCGGCCTCAACGCCGGCCGCTGGGACTACATCTTCTCCTGCATCAAGAAGTTCAAGCGCAACCGCGACTTCTGCCTGGCCAACCGCAGCGCCATCACCATGGAAGTGCCGTTCATGCGCAGCTATGCCCTGGCCTTGGTCAAGGCCTGTCANNCCGGCCGCCAATGAGAAGGCACTGGCCGGCATCCGCCACGACAAGACGCGCGACGCCAACGATGGCTTCGACGGCGGCTGGGTGGCGCATCCGGGGCTCGTTGCCATCGCCATGGAGGAAATGGTCAAGGTGCTCGGCGAGCGGCCCAACCAGTGGCACAAGCAGCGTACGGACACCTTCGGCGCCAAGGACTGGCTCGACTTCCAGCCCGAGCAACCGATCACCGAACAGGGCCTGCGCAACAACATCAATGTCGGCATCCACTACCTGGGCAGTTGGCTGGCCGGCAACGGCTGCGTGCCGATTCACAACCTGATGGAAGACGCCGCCACCGCCGAGATCAGCCGCTCGCAGGTCTGGCAGTGGGTAGTCAGTCCGAAGGGGCGACTGGACGACGGCCGCAAGGTCACTGCCGAGCTGGTGCGAACGCTGATCCCCGAGGAACTGGCGAAGGTGAAGGCGACGGTCAGCACCAGCGGCGAACAGACCGAGAGCTACGACCAGGCAGCGAAGATCTTCGAGGAAATGTCGCTGGCCGACAACTACCCCGAGTTCCTGACGCTGCCGCTGTACGAGGCGATGGCGTAAGACGAAGCACCTTCAAGCAAGACAGCGCACGGGGCGACCTGTGCGCCGCCTATTTGTTTGGCCGGGCAGACCAAGTATTTGCATCTGTCATATCGGATGGTATCCTCCACGCTAACGAAGCCGCTGGAGCCTCCACCACATGACCGACACATTGATCGCCATCGACGCCCTTTCCGAACGCATCCATCTCATACGCGGTCAGCGCGTGATGCTCGATACCGACCTCGCTGCCTTGTACGGCGTCGCCACCAAGGTATTCAACCAGGCGACCAAACGCAACAGCGACCGCTTCCCGGCCGATTTTATGTTCCAACTCACTGAAGAGGAAGACGAATCTTTAAAGTCACAAATTGTGACCTTAAACGCCAATGATCCTTTGAGGTCACATTTTGTGACCTCAAAGCCCGTCCGCGGCGGGCGTCGTTACCTTCCCTACGTCTTCACCGAACACGGCGCCATCATGGCTGCCTCGGTACTCAGTTCGCCGCGCGCCGTGGAAATGAGCGTATTCGTCGTGCGCGCCTTCGTGCAGTTGCGCGCCCTGCTTGCCGACAGCAAGGAATTGTCGAAACGCCTCGATGCCCTGGAGCGCAAACTTTCCACTCACGACCAAGCCATCGCCGGCCTCATCGACGCCATCCGGCAACTCACCAGCGTACCAGCCAAGCCCAGCCGCCCCATCGGTTTCACGGCCGATCTGAGGGCCACTGACACAACCCGCCGCCGTAGGCGATGCCTATAATCCCCGCGTGCCCGAACTACGCCGCCCCACCCCTGCCCCGACCCTCGACGACGCCATCGCCGCCTCGCGCTGGGCCAAGGACCTGACCGACGCGGAGCACGCCCAGGTACGCCAGGGCACGTCTGAGCGCTTCGTCTCTGCCGGCGGCTTCATCTGCCAGCAGGGAGAATCGCCCTCCTGCTGGATCGGCGTCATCGACGGCCTGGCCAAGATGTCGTCGAACTGGGTGACCGGCAAGACGGCATCCTACGCCGGCATTCCGACCGGCGGCTGGTTCGGCGAAGGCTCGGTGCTGAAGACCGAGCCGCGCCGTTACGATGTCATTGCCCTGCGCAACACGCGCATCGCCTGCATGCGCCGCGAGACTTTCCTCTGGCTGCTCGACCACAGCATCGCCTTCAACCACGCCATCATCGAGCAGATCAACGAGCGCCTCGGCCAGTTCATCGGCCTGCTCGAATCAGAGCGTTTGCACGACACCGATACGCGCGTCGCCCACAGCCTGTCGATCATGTTCAATCCGGTCCTCTATCCGGGACAAAACACCACGCTCTCAATCTCCCAGGAAGAAATCGGCCACCTCGCCGGTGTCTCCCGGCAGCGCGTCAATCGCTCGCTGAAGATCCTCGAGGATGCCGGCTTTCTGCGCGTGGACTACGGCGGCATCACCATCCTTGATCTCGACGGCCTGCGCCGCTTTGG
>PMIF01000086.1 GCA_003157035.1 Rhodocyclaceae bacterium | reverse complement strand
TCGCCGCCGGCGTGGGTGAGCAGCACATAGCCGTTCTTGCCCTTGATCAACACCTGCTCGAGCTGGCCGCGCGCCAGCTCCTGGGCCGTGCGGGCGCCCAGGCCGAGGATGGCGGCACCCATGGCGCCGATCCGTTCTTCTTCCAGGCCCGCAGGCAGCAGAGAGGCCATCATCAGGCCGTCGGTGGAAATCACCGCCGAGGCCTCGATGTCGGCCGATGAACCGTTGAGATCGCTGAGAATCGTTTTCAGCATGTCGTCGCGCATGGTGTTCCCCCTCTGTCAGTCGTTGAGATCATGCCGCCGTCGGCGGTCGGCTGTTGTGTTGACTCAGTGCCCAGATCAGGCGCTGAAAGTCCGGATGATTGAGCCGCGGCCGGCCGGCGATGGCCAAAGCGAACCAGTGGTCGCCTTGGAACAGCGGCCAGATGCCGATCTGGCTGTGTCCGGCGGCATCGATGACGCCGCAGGCGCCGGGGCCGCGTTCTTCGTCGATGTCCAGGATGCGGCTATAGCGGAACGACAGGGCGATGGCGTCCGAACTGATGGCCGCGATTGCTTGTGCTTGCTCCTCGCCGAAGCCGGCGAAGCCGATCTGCAGGCCCTGGTGATCGGCAAGCAGGGCCTGGCCGAGACTGGACAGGGAAGGCAGCACCTCCGGCAGCAGCGGTTCCAGCGAACCCGCCGGCGCCTCTTGCGGAAAATCCAGGCCCCACAGCCAGCCGAGGGATTCCATGCGCAGCAGCAATTCTGTCGGGTCGGCGAGGCCAAGCCACTCCTGCCAGGGCACGGTGCCCACCTTCGGCGTCCGCGGCTGGTCAAGCAGTCTGCGCAGCAGCCGGCGCTCGATGGAGTTGGTCTTGGCTGCGGTGGCGTGATAGGCGCCGGCGGCGGTGACGCCGAGATACAAGTCTGTGTTGGTTCGCGACATGGGGCGGCGCTCAATCAACAATCAGTGGGCGGCCATGAAGGCGTGGTGACAACACCGCATGGACGTTGTCGCTGAGCAGGCGGGCGTCGGGGCGATCGAAGATCAGCCAGCCGAGCAAGCGCTTGGCCAGGTCAGCGCTGATCATCGGGATCGCCTGGTGGAGTAGCCTCTCTCGCAAGCGGCGGCCACGCGTACCAAGCGCGATGAACAGGTCGACCAGGCTGCCGGCGATACGGTCCTGATCGGGTTGTTGCAGCGACAACAGGACGCGTCGCGTATGCGACGTCAGGTCGTCGGGATTGTCGGCGATGACGTAGGCGAGATGTTCGATCATCGGTGCCAACGGAAACCACGCCGGCGGCCGCAGCTGGTGGCCGTGCCCTTGCCAGAAGATTGCCTCCATTCCTGGCAACGACAAGTCTGTTGCAGTCGGTAAGGGGCGATCGCCAGATACCAGCGCCATGGTGTTCAGGTTTCCCGAGGTGGAGGCCATCTAGATTATCACAGACAGGTAGAATTCCTGACGCCAGGCTTGGTCAAGCGCGGCACTAAACGATATGGACTTCACCTTCATGACATCTGCACGTACGATGGTTGCTCTTGGGGCTCGCCGGTGCCGGAATTTTCTCGTCGGTTCGTTGCTGGTCGGTAACGCGATGGCCGCGGGGCTCGACTTGTCTACCCTCGATCGCGGCGCCGATCCGTGCGCTGACTTCGCCCAATATGTGTGCGGCGGTTGGCAGCGCGATAACCCGATACCTGCCGACCAGAGCTCCTGGAGTACGTATCACAAGCTGTTCGAGCAGAACCTGGTGACCCTGCGCGGGGTTCTGGAACAAGCCGCGAGCGAGTCGCAAGGCGATCCGACAAGTCGGCAGATCGGTGCCTACTATCGCGCCTGCATGGACGAGCCGGCCGTCGAAGCACGCGGCATTGCGCCGATTCAAGGCGACTTGCGGGCAATTGCGCGCGCGGCGTCGTTGGCCGACCTTTGGCCGCTGATCGCGCGTCTGCAGCGCGAGCTGGGCGGCGATGTGATGTTCGCGTTCGGCTCGACCCAGGATGCCGACGATTCGCGGCGACAGATCGCGGCGCTCGACCAGGGTGGGCTTGGGCTACCCGATCGCGACTACTACCTGACAAGCGATGAGAAGTCGGTGGCGATCCGGGCCCAGTATCTGATGCATATCGCGCGGCTGTTCGAACTGGCCGGGCAGGCACCCGACTCCGCGGTTGCCGATGCTGGCGAAGTGCTAAGGCTGGAGACGGCCCTGGCAACTGCTTCGCTCGATCGGGTGGCGCGTCGCGATCCTTATCAGGTGACGCACAAGATGACCATGGCCGCTGTCGTCCGCTTGGCGCCATCACTGCCTTGGGCGCGCTACTTCGCTACTTTCGGCAAGCTCGATCTGCGTCGGATCAACGTCGGCGTGCCGAAGTTCCTCGCCGAGCTGTCGCGGCGGGTGGCGGGCGAGCCGTTGCCGGTCTGGCAGGCGTATTTGCGCTTTCATCTGCTTGACGCGCAGGCATCGAATTTGTCGCCAGCGCTGGTCGCCGAGGACTTCGATTTCCACGGCCGAATACTCTCGGGTACGCAGACCATTCCGGCGCGCTGGAAGCGTTGCGTGACAGCGGTCGACCATCAATTGGGTGAGGCGCTGGGCCAGGCTTACGTGCGCACTGCCTTCCCCGAGGCGGCCAAGGAGTCGGTGCTGGACATGGTGCAACGAATCGAGATCGTCATGGCCGAGCGCATCCGCGCTCGCCCGTGGATGAGCGCTGCCACCAAGCAGGCGGCTCTGGGCAAGTTGCGCGCGATCCGCAACAAGATCGGCTATCCCGAGCATTGGCGTGACTACTCGATGGTGCGCATTGATGCCAGCGATTTTGTCGGCAACGTGGCTCGCGCGGCTGCTTTCGAATTCGATCGCCAACTGGCAAAGATCGGTCGACCGGTCGATCGCGATGAATGGAACATGACGCCGCCGACCGTCAATGCCTATTTCGACTCGCAGATGAACGACATCAATTTTCCGGCTGGAATCCTCCAGCCGCCGCTCTACGATCCGGCGCTCGATGATGCGCCGAACTACGGCGATACCGGCGGGACGATCGGCCACGAGCTCACGCACGCTTTCGACGATTCGGGCCGGCAGTACGACGCCCACGGCAACCTAAGGAATTGGTGGACCAAGAAGGATGCCAAGCGTTTTGCCGCGCAAACGCAATGCATCGTCGATCAGTATGGAAAATACACCGTGATCGACGACATTCGGCTGAACAGCAAGCTGACCGTTGGTGAAGACGTTGCTGACCTGGGTGGACAGATCCTGGCCTATGTCGCCTGGCAGCAAGCCGACGCTGGTGTGGCGATGCCGGATATCGACGGCTTCACGCCCGAGCAGCGCTTCTTCATCGGCTTCGGTCAGTGGGCCTGCGAAAACGTGCGCCCGGAACACGCCCGCNNCGTGAACATGCCCGAGTTCGCCCGCGCGTTCTCCTGCCAGGCAGGTGCGCCGATGACCAAGCCCAAAGGCAAGGCCTGCGAGGTGTGGTGACGAACATGATGTGGGAGCCGTGTTGAAGAAGAAGCGAGATACACCCTCGGGCAGGCGAATCAACGAGTATTTTCAAACAGCCATCGCATATCACCGGGCCGGTCGGCTCGACGAGGCAGGCAGACTCTACGAAACCGTTCTGGCGAATCGGCCGGGGCATGTTGATGCGCTGCACTATCACGGCGTCCTGCTCCATCAGCGCGGCCATCACGACCAGGCTGTCGAACTGATTAGCCGTGCGGTCAAGGTGCGACCCAGGGTGGCGCAGATGTGGTGCAACCTTGGCGAGGCTCAGCGCGCATTGGGACAAGCGGGGCAAGCGGAGGTTTCCTGTCGCCGGGCACTCGAGCTTCGTGCCGATTATCCGGAGGCGCACGTCAACCTTGCTGCCGCGCTTTTTCAGCAAGGACGCTTTGTTGAGGCGGAGATCGCGGCGCGCGAGGCGCTTAGGTTGCGCCCGGCATTTCTTGCCGCAAGCTTGATCGTGGCCGATGGATTGCGAGAGCAACAGCGCATTGGCGAAGCGGAAGACGCCTATCGCCAGGTGCTGGCGGCAGTTCCCGATCATGGCGCGGCGCTGGCGAACCTCGGCTGGATGCTCGTCCAGGCCGGGCGGATGGAGGAGGGGCTGGACCTGTGCCGCCGCGCTGCCGATTTGCCTGCCGGCGATGTCTTGCCATTGCAGAACCTGGGTCGCGTGTTGATCGAGTACGGACGCTTCGACGAAGCGATGGCGGTTCTTGAGCGGGCGTTGAGACGCGCGCCGAATGTTGCCCAGCTCAGTCTGTTCATCGGTATTGCCTGGGATGAGCTCGGCGAGGTTATCGAGGCACGCAACTGGCTTGAGCGCGCGCTCAAACTTGACGAGAACCTGCTTGAGGCGCGCGTGCGCATCGCCGGTCTGGAGTCCGATATGGACAATCACCAGACGGCCATCGAGATCCTCGACTCCGTATTGGCGATCGACGCAACGCGTGTCGACGCCTGGGTTGCCAAGGCCAAAGCCAGATTGGAGCTGGGTGACGTCGAGGGCGCGGTTGCCGATCACCGCACTGCGATCCAGCTGCGCCCGGAAGCTGCGGCCCTCCACGCCGCCTTGGGCAACACACTATCAAGTGCCGGCGATATTGCCGCTGCGGTGGCGTGCCAGCGCCAGGCGATTGCGCTCAACCATCGATGTCTGCCGGCCTACGCCGGGCTGCTCACGACCTTGCGCCACAAGGTCAGCGACGAGGAACGGGATGCCGCCATTGCCTTGTTGGACGCATCCTGGATGACCGATATGCGGCGCTCGGGTCTGCTGTTCGGTTTGGCTGCTTATCATGATGGTCGCGGCGATTGGCCAGCGGCAGCGGAGCATATGATCGAGGCCAATGCGCTGCGGAAAGAGGCCGACGCACGCCGCCACAGAAGCTACGAGCCAGAGCAGTATGAGCGCTTCGTCGACAGGGTCGTCGAGACGTTCACCCCAACACTATTCGAACAGTTGAACGGGCTTGGTTCCGAAAGTGAACGGCCGGTGTTTGTTGTCGGCATGCCGCGCTCCGGAACCACGCTGACCGAGCAGATCATGGCCAGCCATCCGGCGGCCTTCGGCGCCGGCGAACGGCCGTTTGCCCACCACAGCCTGACCTTGCTGCCACGCCTGATGGCTCGTGCCCAGGACGATCCGCTCAGCTGTCTTTCAGCGGTGGATCGGCCGGCGATGGAGGCTGCGGCGAACTGGCATCTTGGGCAACTGGTGGCGCTTGACGGCGGGCAGGCGCGTCGGATTGTCGACAAGATGCCGGACAACTACAACATGCTCGGCTGGTTGGCCGTGCTCTTCCCCCGCGCCCGTTTCATCTACTGCCGACGCGATCCGCGCGACGTCGCGCTGTCTTGCTGGATCACCAACTTTTCCGCCATACGGTGGGCCAACGACCTCGACCATCTGGCGCACCGTCTGGTGCAGCATCAGCGACTGATGGAGCACTGGCGGCAAGTGCTGCCCGTGCCGCTACTGGAGGTCGACTACGAAGGCATGGTGGCGGACCAGGAGGGGCAGAGCCGTCGCTTGATCGATTGGCTGGGTCTGGAATGGGACGAAAGATGCCTGTCCTTCTACAAGACCGAGCGACTCGTCCGCACGGCCAGCGTGGCGCAGGTGCGCGAGCCGATCTACAAACGCTCTGTGGCGCGATGGCAACATTACGAGCCCATGTTGGCCCCGTTGCTGGCGAAACTGGATCCTGATTCGCGATGATCGGTATACTACGAAAGTATAAGGGCTAAAGCAGGCAAAGCCGAACCAAATGGCTTTGGGAGGCATCGTGAGTAGGAATTTTTCGCATCTGCGTTTTGGCGAGTTTTCCAAGGCAGCAACTACCGGCGCGATCGCCGGTGCGCTGGCGTTTCAGCCGTTTGTGGCTAACGCGGCGCTCGGAAGCCAGCATATTGCCGTCGGCAACGGGCACTGGTTCGTCAACACCAACATCGCGTTCAATACGACCAGCAGCAACTGGGGGTTTTCCGAGGGCAGCCTCGTTACAGCCTCCGGAATTCGCCGCGATGCTTTCGATGGCGCGCTGAGTTGGCTGGTCAGCACCGGCACACCGACCCGCGCGGACGGCTACAGAAGCCCCGGCGGTGTGGTCGACCTGACGGCCACGACGGTGACCGGGACGACGCAAGTGATGGCAGGCCTCAATGTCAGCGGGCAAATGTATTTTTCGTCGGCCAGGGCGGTGGCGCGCTCGATCCTGATCCTGCAGAATCCGACCGCTTCGCCGATTACGGTGAATGTGGAAAATGCGACTAACAGGGGCTCGGACGCTAATACCACCCACCATATGACCAGCAGCGGCGACGCGACGGTCGATGCCGCCGATAACTGGCTGGTGAGCAGCCAGGGCGCGGTTCCCCTGACTACTGTCGATCCAATCCTGACCTTTGCCTTCAGCCAGGACGGCGCCGCGGTACACGGTACGTTCAGTCCGATGCCTGCCAATGGCAGCGACAAGATAGACAAGTTCTACACGGTGACGGTGCCGGCTGGCCAGACCCGGCGTTTGATGGCATTTGTTCAGATGTCTGGTACGGTTGCTGGCGCGGAAGCCGACGCGACGCTGTTCAACACGAATGCCTCACTGCGCGGGACGGACTATCTCTCTGGCCTCAGCGTGATTGACATGAGCGAGATCGTGAACTGGAATCTACAGCCGGTCAATTCGGCCGTTCCGACTTTGAACCAATGGGCGGTCGGTGGTTTGGCTTCGCTACTGGGGCTGTTTGGCCTAGTCAGGCTGGGCTTCTCCGGGCAAGGTCGCCGGAATTCGGTAACGTAGTAGCCGGGAAGATCGGGGCCGTCGCCGATCAATTCGCTTGTTGCTTGAAGAAGCGAGCCATCTGGCGGGCTAACCAGCCGTCAGGGGACCGATCTTCAATCTGGCCGACCAGCTTGTGGCGGACATCGGGTACGTAGGCGGCATCGTCGCGCTTGATGTGATGCAGCAGCCAGGTCATCAGCATATCGTAGAGATTTTCGCCGATATTGTCGCCGGCGTCGTGGCGCTCGCGGTAACGGGCGAGGCGCTTGATGAACATCTCGTGCGTCGTCTTGTGGGGCCCGGCAAGCTTGTAGCCGGCCTCTTCCTGGAGCGACTCTTCGAAGGCGAAATGGGACTCGGTGTAGTCGGCGAGATCATCGAGAACGCGGCCGACTCCCTTGCGGTCACCCGATGTAAGGGCCACTTCGAGGTGATTGAGGTAGTCGACGATTTGCCGATGCTGGAAGTCGATGATGTCGATACCAGTATCAAGGTCAGGGGTCCAGGCGATACCCATGGTGGCCTCCCGCAGGTTGCGAATTGGATTGGCCGAATGATAGCGCTGCTCGGCGTCAGGTAGCTGCTTGCCTTGTCGCGTCAATGCGCCGGCAAATCACTAGAATCCGGACGGATGACTTCCTTGGCAAGTGTCCGGGACGGTTCATTCGTTTGGGAAGGCGACAAATGAAGATCCGGCTCAACGGCGCCAGCGGGTTCATCGGCGAAATCCGGGCGTAGCGGTTCTGGCCTGCCTGGTGACCCACCTGTCGCTCAAGACGCTGCACATTCTCAGCATGGTGTTGTTATTCGGCACCGGCTTGGGCAGCGCCTTCTACAAATGGATGGCTGATCGCAGCGCCTGTCGCCCTGAGCGACCGGCTGTTCCGGTGGTGTGTTGACTTGCTGCCTTCAATCCGGCGGATCCCACAATGCATGAAGCCCATGCCGGTCGGGCATGGGCTTCGTAGATCTTTGACCTCGTATCAATTGACCGAGATATTCGGCATTCGCCGTTTGGGTGCTACTCAATCACCACGTACTGCGGCGTATATCCAACCATCGTGCCTCCAGTCGCGTTGTTTCCGGGTGGCCCGAGAATCCATTCCTCAGGCGCATCCTCAGACTACTCGTCCTGCCAGAAAAGTCCAGTCTTGACCAGTACGAAAAGCGGGTTCCAAATCACGATTTTGGTCGGCGGAAAGTCGGGCAAGAGGTTCGGCGTTGCAGCACCCCGAGTGGGTCCGAGGGTCTGTTGACTGCAGCACGCGAGGTCGAGTGTCAGCTTAGGCTGCAATAGTGTCACCTTAGGATGCGGCCGATACGGCTGATACTTCCATTTCCCGCCCTTGAAATCCTGGGGGAGAGCCCCTATTATTAGCACTCCTCATTTATGAGTGCTAATAACGACCTTTGTCCGCGCAGGCAATTGCTGGCGGAGGTCCATCCGATTTCTTGTTCAGCCATCAAGGAGATAACCCTATGAAAATTCGTCCTTTGCACGATCGTGTGATCGTCAAGCGCATTGAAGACGAGCGCAAGACGGCTTCGGGCATCGTCATTCCCGACACCGCCGCCGAGAAGCCCGACCAAGGCGAAATCGTCGCCGTGGGCACCGGCAAGGTGGGTGACGACGGCAAGGTCCGCGCCATGGCCGTGAAGGCTGGCGACCGCGTGCTGTTCGGCAAATACTCCGGCCAGACCGTCAAGGTCGATGGCGTCGAGCTGCTGGTCATGCGCGAAGAAGACATCATGGGCGTCGTTGAGGCCTAATTAACAGAAATTAAGGAGAAAAATACAATGGCAGCCAAAGAAGTCCAATTCGGCGATGCCGTGCGTCAGCGCATGGTTCGTGGCGTCAATGTCCTGGCCGATGCGGTCAAGGTCACCCTCGGCCCCAAGGGTCGCAA
>PMIF01000263.1:4846-5113 GCA_003157035.1 Rhodocyclaceae bacterium | reverse complement strand
CCACGGCATGGTCACCTCGCCCAGCTCCAAGCGCGGCTACACTGCCTTCGTGCTGGCCAAGATGTCGCGTCTGCAAGGCGCTTCCGGCATCCACGTCGGCACCATGGGCTACGGCAAGATGGAAGGCGAAGGCGACGACAAGGTCATCGCCTACATGATCGAGCGCGACGAGTGCCAGGGGCCGGTCTACTTCCAGAAGTGGGACGGCGTCAAGGCCACCACGCCGATCATCTCCGGCGGCATGAACGCGCTGCGCCTGCCCGGCTT
>PMIF01000263.1:0-4826 GCA_003157035.1 Rhodocyclaceae bacterium | reverse complement strand
GGCTGGCGGCAAAAGCTGGGCGTGGCAAAGTAAGTGGTCAGCGGCGATCATCGAATTCTTATTCCTATGATAAGAAAAAGTGAATAGCGCTTATAGGTCGCCGCGGTTACATTTTCCCCTGCGGGCTGCCGCATCACCTACGCCCGCATTTCTCCACTCCCTCTGGCCTAGGCCAGATTGGCCCCGCCCCGCAAGGGGTGGGGAGTTTCTTGCCCAGGTGGAGCGGATGACCAAATCATGACAATGGAAGGAAGTGGCGATGCAGGACGGACGGACAACGCTGACGCAGTTCATCATTGAGGAGCAGCGCCATGTGGCAGGCGCCACCGGCGACTTCTCCGGCCTGCTCAACGACATCGCCACCGCCTGCAAGGTCATCGCCAACGCCGTCTCGAAAGGCGCACTGATCGGCCTTCTCGGCAATGCCGGCGGCGAAAATATCCAGGGCGAGGTGCAGAAGAAGCTCGACGTCATTTCTAATGACGTAATGATCCGCTCGAACGAATGGGCCGGCCACCTGGCCGGCATGGCTTCCGAGGAAATGGACGACATCTACCCGGTTGCCGGCGAGCACGTGCGCGGCAAATACCTGCTGGTCTTCGACCCGCTTGACGGCTCCTCCAATATCGACATCAACATTACCGTCGGCACCATCTTCTCCATCCTGCGCTCACCCAATCCGGGCGCGCAGGCCAAACTCGACGACTTCCTTCAGCCCGGCACCGAGCAGGTCTGCGCCGGCTTCGCCCTCTACGGTCCGTCGACGCTACTCATCATTACCAGCGGTCACGGCGTCAACGGCTTCACCCTCGACCGTGAGGTCGGCGAATTCATCCTCACCCATCCCGGCATGCGCATTCCCGAGGATACCCAGGAGTTCGCCATCAACGCCTCCAACGAACGCTTCTGGGAACAGCCAGTCAAGCGCTATGTCGATGAATGCCGGGCCGGCAAAACCGGCCCGCGGGGCAAGGACTTCAATATGCGCTGGATCGCCTCCATGGTGGCGGAGACCTATCGCATCCTGACGCGCGGCGGCGTCTTCATGTACCCCAAGGACACCAAGGACGCGGCCAAGCCCGGCCGGCTCCGGCTGCTCTACGAGGCCAACCCCGTCGGCTTCATCGTCGAACAGGCCGGCGGCCTGTGTTCGACCGGCTTGGCGCGAATGCTCGATATCCGGCCGACGGCGCTACACCAGCGAGTGCCGCTGATTTTCGGCTCGAAGAATGAGGTCGAGCGCATCGAGCGCTATCACCGCGAGTTGCTCACCGCCGCCTAGCGGAAGAGAATTTCAATAGGGGAGAGAGACTATGTCCATCAAGCATCCGATCATCGCNNATGAAGAAAGTGATCGCCGAGGCCGAGGCGCGCAACGACTGCAACCTGCCGACGCACTTCGGCTCGGCGTGCAACGAACTCGCCGAGCTTGAGAACATGTTCAAGACCTACAGCGAGACCGGCCACGGCAAGCGTCGCTTCTACCTGCACAATGAAGCTGAAGCCAAGCCCTACGGCCAACAGCCGGGAACCTTTACGCCCTGGGAAGACCTGCCCGAGCACACCGACCTGCTGTTCTATGAAGGCCTGCACGGCGCCTACGTCGGCGACGATGCGGATGTCAATCAACACGTCGATCTCGCCATCGGCGTCGTACCCGTGGTCAACCTCGAGTGGATCCAGAAGATCCACCGCGATACCGCCGGTCGCGGCTATTCGGTCGAGGCAGTGACGCATACCATCCTGCGTCGGATGTCCGACTACGTGAATTACATCTGCCCGCAGTTCTCGCGCACCCACATCAATTTCCAGCGCGTGCCGGTGGTCGACACCTCCAACCCCTTCATCGCCCGCGACATTCCGACGCTCGACGAATCGCTCGTCGTCATCCGCTTCCGCGATCCGCACGGCGTCGACTTCCCCTACCTGCTAACCATGATCCACGACTCCTTCATGTCGCGGCCGAACATCATCGTCGTACCTGGCGGCAAGATGGAACTGGCGATGCAGTTGGTGCTGTCGCCGACCATCCTGGATCTGATGGAAAAGAAGTGGAAGCGCAGCGCTAAGTAGGGCTGCCGGCGCCGCGGCCAGCCTCATGCGCGCAGCATTCCGCAACCGATAAACACAAGCCCTTGGGTTTGCCCGATAATATTGGGCTTTCCTGCGCCCAGCCAATCCGGTACGTCGAGGAGTTTCAATGTCCACTTTCAGTGATTTCGAGCCGCCCGTGTTCAATAATCTCACCAGTGCCATCCGCGCCCTGGCCATGGATGCCGTCCAGAAGGCCAACTCAGGCCACCCCGGCGCGCCCATGGGCATGGCGGAAATCGCCGAGGTTCTCTGGAACCACCACCTCAAGCACAATCCAGCCAACCCGAAGTGGGCGGATCGCGACCGTTTCGTGCTCTCCAATGGCCACGGCTCGATGCTGGTCTATGCCCTGCTGCACCTGACCGGCTATGACCTCAGCATCGAGGACCTGAAGAACTTTCGCCAATTGCACAGCAAGACGCCTGGCCATCCGGAATACGGCTACACGCCGGGCGTCGAGACCACCACCGGCCCTCTCGGCCAGGGCATCACCAACGCTGTCGGCATGGCCATGGCCGAGAAGTTGCTGGCCAATGAATTCAACCGGCCCGGCTACGAGATTGTCGATCACCGCACCTGGGTCTTCCTCGGCGACGGTTGCCTGATGGAGGGAATCTCCCATGAGGCGTGCGCGCTGGCAGGCACCTGGGGCCTGGGTAAACTGACCGCCTTCTGGGACGACAACGGCATTTCCATCGACGGCCATGTCGATGGCTGGTTCACCGACGANNAGCCCCAACAAGCAGGGCACGCACGACGTACACGGAGCACCCCTGGGCGACGTCGAGATCGCGCTGGTGCGCCCGCACATCGGCTGGAATTTCGCTCCCTTCGAGATTCCCGAGGAAATTTATCAGGCGTGGGATGGCCGCGAGAAGGGTGCGACGGCCGAAACCGCCTGGAGTCAGAAGTTTGAGCACTATGCCAAGGCACACCCCGAGCTGGCCGCCGAGTTCAAGCGGCGTACCGCCAACGAATTGCCGGCCCAATGGGCGGAGCACGCGGCGCGAGTCATCGAGACCGCCAATGCCAAGGCGGAAACCGTCGCCACGCGCAAAGCTTCGCAGATCGCCATCAATGCCCTGGCCCCGGCACTGCCCGAGTTCGTCGGCGGCTCGGCGGACCTCACCGGTTCCAACCTGACCAACTGGACCGGCTGCAAGCACGTCTCCGGCAAGGAGCCAGGCAACTACATCTCCTACGGCGTGCGCGAGTTCGGCATGTCGCACATCATGAACGGCATGGCGCTGCATGGCGGCATCCTGCCGTTCGGCGGCACCTTCCTGATGTTCTCGGAATACGCGCGCAATGCCATCCGCATGTCGGCATTGATGAAACAGCGTGTCATCTACGTGTTCACCCACGACTCCATCGGCCTCGGTGAAGACGGCCCGACGCACCAACCGGTCGAGCAGACGGCAACGTTGCGTATGATCCCGAATATCGATGTCTGGCGTCCCTGCGACACCGTCGAGACCATGGTGGCGTGGACCTCGGCGGTCGAGAAGCGCACCGGCCCGAGCGCGCTCTGCCTATCGCGGCAGAACCTGCCGTTCGTCGCCCGTGATGCCGCGACCATCGAAGCCATCAAGCGTGGTGGCTATGTCATTGCCGAGGCCAAAGGCGCGCCAAAGGCGGTGCTCATCGCCACTGGCTCGGAAGTCGATCTTGCCCTCAAGGCACAGGCGGCCCTGGCGGAAAAAAACATTCATGTCCGCGTGGTTTCCATGCCCTGCACCAATACATTCGACCGCCAGGACGCCGCCTACAAGGCTAGCGTGCTCGGCAAGGGAGTGCCGCGCGTGGCGGTGGAAGCCGGCGTTACCGATGGCTGGTGGAAATATGTCGGCACAGAGGGTAAGGTGGTCGGTCTCGACCGTTTCGGCGAATCTGCCCCGGCCGGCGTGTTGTTCAAGGAATTTGGTTTCACGGTAGCGAACATCGTGAGTACCGTCGAGTCTGTGCTTTAACCCTATCAGGAGATCAGTACCATGACGATCAAAGTCGGTATCAACGGATTTGGCCGCATCGGCCGTATGGTGTTCCGGGCCATCGCCAAGGAAGCCGAGTTCTCGGACATCGAAGTCGTCGGCATCAACGACCTGCTTGAGCCGGACTACCTCGCCTACATGCTGAAGTACGACTCGGTGCACGGCAACTTCAAGGGCAGCATCGCCGTTGAAGGCAGCAACCTCATCGTCAATGGCAAGACGATCCGCCTGACGGCCGAGAAGGATCCGGCCAACCTCAAGTGGAACGAAGTCGGCGCCGATCTGGTCATCGAATCGACTGGCTTCTTCCTGACCAAGGAAACCTGCGAAAAGCACCTCGCCGCCGGCGCCAAGAAGGTCGTGCAATCGGCGCCGTCGAAGGACGACACGCCAATGTTCGTTTATGGCGTGAACCACGCCAAGTACGCCGGCGAGAAGATCGTTTCCGCCGCCTCCTGCACCACCAACTGCCTGGCTCCAGTGGCCAAGGTGCTCAACGACAACTGGGGCATCAANNCGCGGCCTGATGACCACGGTACATGCCGCCACGGCGACCCAGAAGACCGTCGATGGCCCGTCGAACAAGGACTGGCGCGGTGGCCGCGGCATCCTGGAGAACATCATCCCCTCTTCCACTGGCGCCGCCAAGGCTGTCGGCAAGGTGATTCCGGAACTCAACAAGAAGCTCACCGGCATGGCTTTCCGCGTGCCGACGTCGGACGTCTCCGTGGTCGACCTGAC
>PMIF01000210.1:5630-12338 GCA_003157035.1 Rhodocyclaceae bacterium | reverse complement strand
AAGCCGGGGCCGCAGGTCACGGTCATGCACTTCTGTCCGCCCCAGGCCGCGCCGATCAGGGCGGCGATGGAGGCAAGTTCGTCTTCCATCTGGATGAACAGCGCGCCGACTTCGGGCGCCCGCTCGGCGAAGCGCTCGGCGGCTTCGGTCGAGGGGGTGATCGGGTAGCCGGCAAAGAACCGGCACCCGGCGGCCAGCGCGCCCTCGGCGAGGGCATGGTCGCCATCCATGAAATGCGGGCCGGAATCGACGCCCTTGGGATCTGCGGCGACTAAGTTCGCTCCGGCAAAACGTTTTTGCTCCGTTTTCACTTTGGTGTTACCCCTTTCTTAGTTTCGTCCTCAGTTTCGTCGTTACGCGTCACGAAGATCGAAAACTCCGGACAGATCATTTGGCAATACATGCAGTAATGGCACTTTTCCGGGCTCTTGGCGTAGGGCGGGTGATAGCCCTTGGCGTTGTACTCGGTGGACAACGTCAGCGCCTTGGTCGGACAGAAGCCGACGCAAAACCCGCAGCCCTTGCACCAGTTCCAGTTGATGGTGACGACGCCGGTGACATTCTTGACATTGCCGAAGGCCATCGCGATCTCCTCAGAGCAAGCCGCTTTCGGTCAGCAGCGGACCGGGCGGCGTATGGTGGAGATCGAGGCGCAGGACCGATTCGTCGCCGCCCAGGGCAATGGCCATGAGCTGCGAGAAGTAGACGATCGGCATGGTATGCAGGTCCGGGTGGATCTGCAGCGTCACCTCCTGGCGGTGATCGAGATTGAAGGCGCACAGCGGGCAACTGACGGCGACGATGTTGGCGCCCTGCTCACGCGCGGCGGTGAGGATCTGATAGGTCTTGTCGGCGACGATCTCGGGCTTGTCGACCGTTTGATAGGCGCCGCAACATTCCATCTTGTGGCTGAACTCGACCGGCGTGCCGCCGAGTACCGCGACCAGCTTTTCCAGTACCGTCGGGTTCTCGCTATCGTCGAAGGCGATCTCGCGTGGCCGCACCAGCAGGCAGCCGTAGTAGCAGGCGACCTTGAGGCCCTTGAGCGGCTTGACCACCTTCTTCTTGACGGCATCGAAGCCGATCTGGTCGCGCACCACTTCCAGCGCGTGCACCACTTCGACGTCGCCCTGATAGTCGATCGGCTCGTCGTACATGAAGGCGTTCATGCGCGACAGTTGCTCGGGATTGGCGCGGGCGCGGGCGTTGGCGCGCTTCAGGGTGTTGTAGCACATCGAGCAGGCGGTCATCAGCTGGTCGGCGCCGGCTTCCTTGGCGCGGATCATGTTGCGCACTGGAGCAACCTGGTGCATCACTTCATCGGCCGACAGCGAATAAACGGTACCGCAGCAGTTCCAGCGCTTGAGCTCCTCGACTTCGACACCGAGTTCCTGCAACGAGAACAGCGTCGACTCCTCGAAGTTGCGGGCGTGGTTCTTCATCGTGCAGCCGGGGTAGTAGCTGAGTTTCATCAGGAGGTGAACTTTCGCAAGGAGCTGATGAGCGCGATGGGCGGAATCTTGCTGAGCACCTCGGGCGGAATGTCTTCCACCTTGAGATGTTCGTGACGGGCGCGCAGTTCGATTTGCCGCAGTGCCTCGATCACCTCGGCGATGCGCACGCCCTTCGGGCAGCGTGTATTGCAGGCCAGGCAGGAGGCGCACATCCAGATCGCCTTCGAGTTGAGCAGCTCTTCTTCGAAGCCGAGCTGCGCCAGGCGGATGATCTGATTGGGCAGGATGTCCATGTAGCTGGCCATCGGGCAGCCAGCCGAGCACTTGCCGCACTGGTAGCAGGCCATCAGGTTCTGTCCGGCGAGCCGCTGCACCTTCGTCACGAAGGCGGTGCGCAGGTGGTGCCGGGTAATGTGCGCCGTCACCTTCAGCCCGCCTTGCCGTGCGCCGTCTTGCCTTCGTCGCGACCAAAGCGGGTCCGCAACATGGAATGGCGCGCTGGAGTGTTGCCCAGCCGGGCCATCTGCTGCAGCTTGACGTCTTCCGGCGCATAGGACGGCAGGATCAGCGGCGAGACGAGATCGGTCTGGATACCGGCACAGCTCATGTCCCGGGCGTAGGCGCTGACATGCTCGAGGCTCAGGTTGCCGAGCTTGACCGACTTGGCGTATTCGCTGGCATACATGCCGGCGCGGCGGCCGAAGACGTTGTAGTCGAGCACCGAGTTGCCCATCAAGCGGTTGCGGCCATGCACGCCGCCAGAGGCTTCGCCGGCGACGTAGAGGCCGGGGATGTTGGTCTCGCAGCGCTCGTTGATCTCGATACCGCCGTTCTGGTAGTGCAGCGACGGATAGACCAGCATCGGCAACTTGGTGATGTCGATGCCGTAGCGGTTGAACTGGCGCACCATGCCGGGGAACTGGTGCTTGGTGTAGCCCTCGCCATGGATCATGTCGATCAGCGGCGAATCGAGCCAGACGCCGGAGCGGCCGGCGAAGGTGTCGACGCCCAGGCCGCGCTCGGTACACTCGCGGATGATCGCCGCGCTCTCGATATCGCGCGGTTCGCGCGGAAAGACGAACAAGTCGCCGAACTTGTTCAGCGGCTGGCCGCCGGCACCGCGGATCTTCTCGGTGATCAGGAAGCCGGCGATCTGCTCCGGGAAGACGGCGCCAGTCGGGTGGTATTGCACCGAGTCCATGAACTTCAGATGCGCACCGGCGCGATAGGCCATGACCAGACCGTCGCCGGTGGCGCCGTAGTGGTTGGTGGTGGCGAAGCCGCGAATATGCAAGCGGCCGAAGCCGCCGGTGGCGATCACCGTCGCCTTGGCCTTGACGGTGAGGAACTGTTCGGTGTCGAGGCTGTAGAGGATGGCGCCGGCGCACTGGCCCTTTTCGTCGAGCAACAACTCGACTGCCGGCTCGAATTCGCGGACAGTGATCTTGTCCGGATGATTCTTCACCTCGTCCATCAACGTGCGCATGATGATGGCGCCGATGTAGTCGCGGCAACTGACCATGCGCTTTCTCGAGGTGCCACCGCCGTGCAGTACCTGCATGGAGCCGTCGTCCATCTTGTCCCAGATGACGCCCAGGTTCTCCAGTTCACGGACGATCTGCGGTGCGTCTTCGGTCAGCACGCGCACCAGCTCAGGCTTATTCTCGAAGTGGCCACCGCCGAGGGCATCCAGGTAGTGCCGGGTCGGCGAATCCTGCGGCGCCACGGCTGCCTGCATGCCGCCTTCCGACATCATGGTGTTGGCATCGCCCATGCGCAACTTGGTGACGATCATCGAATTGATGCCGTTCTGCATGGCGGTGATCGAGGCCCAGCAGCCGGCACCGCCACCACCGATGATGAGCAGATCGGTCTCGTAATCGGGCTTGCGCAGGTGGATGTCCATCAGCCGCGGCTCGACCATCGAGTGCGCCTCGAGGATCTCGGTCACTTCGGTAGTCAGCTCTTCGCCCTTGTTCGGGCCGATGCGGATCTTGCTGCGCGCGCCAGAGGTGAAGTCGGGGTGAAACTTGGCGAGGACATCTTCCCGTTCCGTCGCATTCATCGGTGGGTAGACAGGCTTGCCGCTCTTTGCCAGCTCAAGTCTCGCCGGCCTGGTTTTGGCGGCCAGCTCGAGCGACTCATGCATGTACTCTGGATACATCTTGTCTCCTCCGAATGATCGCCGGTGGTGCTCTGCCGGGCGTCCCGAAAGTCTTGTCGCCGCCAGCCGTCTGGCCGGTCGGGGTGCTGCTTACGCCTCGATGTCGCGGGCGTAGTACTGCTCGCTCAACGCCTCCTTGGCCATCGCCATCATCTCGGCGTACTCGGCGTCATAGACACCGTTGCGAATTTCGTCGATACGCACATCGAGCTCGCGGCTCTCCTTGCGCAAGTAGCGTCCATACAGGCGCCGACAGAGAATGCCGACCTTGTGCTGGACGATTTCCGCCGGGCAGCGCAGGGCGCACAGACCGCAGGAGACGCAGTCGAAGGACAGGTCCATCACTTCGGCAATGTCGCCGCGCATGGCGGCGTTGACGTAGTCCATCACCTGCAGGCCCTGCGGACAGGTCTTGGTGCAGGTGTTGCACGAGACGCAGCGGAAGATCGCCGGGTAATACTTCTTGATCGTATCGACGGTCGCCTCGATCTGCTCGAGATCGTAGATGGCCTTCTCCATCGGCACAGCCGGAATCTGGGTCAGCGACATGCCGTCCTTGACCAGGGTCGTGCAGGCAAGACCGGTGTGGATGCGATAGTCACCGGGCAGGCGGTAGAGTGTGCCGCAAGCGCCGCAGAAGCCCTCACGACAACCGGCACCGCGGATGATCTGCACACCGGTATATTCGATGGCGCGCATGATGGTCGCGTGTTCCGGCACCACGGCGCGTTTGCCCATGATGTACACGGTGACCATGCGGGTTTGCGGATTGACCGGCGTCGGCAGTTCCACTGCCTCGTCCTTCTTTGCTTCCGGAGGTGCCGCCCGCTTCGAAGTCATGACCCTCTCCCGTTTCCGGCGGCGCACGCTTGCGCCGCAATGGCAAGACGATGCGAGGCGACCGAGGGCAGAGGCGGCAGGCGGCCCGGCGATGCCGGACCCGCTGCCGGGCGGATCAGCGTAAGGACACGCCACGCCGCTCGCAACTGCGAACGGCGATCCGCCTACTGTCTCCTCCAGCGCTGCCATGTCCGGATCTTGCAATCCGGCTGGCCGTCTCGTATTGGCTTGTTCGGTACTGCTGCCGCCGGCGAACCGTCGGCTACTCTCTCGGGGGAAGCTGCGTTATTGTGCTATCACTATACGACTTGAATGGGAGATAGATCAGTAAGAACTTCTTATGATTACCATAAGCCGATCAGGCGCCACCGCCAGCGGTCGCCGGGGCGGTTTGCACTCAGTGGTCGTCGGCTGCGTTGTGAATCTTGCTGCCGTCGCCCATGACCTTTTCGCCGTAGTAGTTGAGCGCCATCATGCCGCCAATGGCGGCGACGACAAAGACGACGAAGATCACGAACAGCAACATGTCCTTGTTCATCTTGCCCTGCTGCCGGCCCGGCTTGCTACTGGGAACGTTCATGGAAGTCTCCGCAATTAGTGTGCGGATTATCCTCGCAATTGCGGCAGCGGGTACGCGCCCAGGACAACAGTTTGCCGGCGAGCGAAACAGGAAGCCGGGGTTGCCCCCGGCTTCCTGAGTCAAGCATCGTTGCTGGCGGCGAGCATTGGCCGCCGCCAAGCCGATTTCAGCCGCCGCTCGGCCCGTTGTGGCAGTCGTAGCAGTTCATGTCGTGGCCGGCGGCAAAGGTCTTGCTGCCGTTTTCGACCTTAAAGGTCCGGGCAATGCGGGTCTTCGACAACGGCGTGCCACGATAGTCGGCGCCGTGGCAAACGGTGCAGGCCTGCTGGCCGGATCCTTTCGCCACATCATGATGCGCCGACACCCACGCCTGGCCGATGGTATGCATACCGTGGGGCCCGCCGGTAGTGGTGTTGGGCACCGTAGTATGGCAGGCCGTGCACTCGACCACCGGACCGGCATAGCCTTGCAGGTCGAGCGACTGTGCATTGTCCTGGCTATGCGAACTCGGATACTCGGCATGGGTCGCGCCATGGCAGGCTTCGCATTGCAGGGCACCGTGGCCGGTGCTGAAGCGGTAGAGGCTGTAGCCGCTCGCCGGTACGTTTGGATTGGTGGCAAAACGCGTATCAGTCCATACCAGCGGCAGACCGTTGGCGTCGACCGCCACGGTCTCACGCACGCCATCGTGGTGGCAGGCCTGGCAGTTGGGCTCCTGCAACCAACCGGTGCGGGCAACGTTGCCGACATTGGTCATGTTGCCGTGGCAGCTCTGACAACCCATCTCCTGATTGCCGCTGGTATCGACGGCATTGCCCATGGCACCGCGCAGACACTGGGTGGTCGAGCCCGGGTGGCACGTATAGCACGTGGAGCGATTGGTGCCGGCATTGAGCGTCTGATTGGTCGCCGGATCCGTCACTGGTGCGTGCAGCGTATGCAACGCGTGGGTCAGCGCCCGCACGCCGAACACGCCCGATGCCTGCAGGGCATTGGACGAGTGGCAAGCGGCACAAAGCACCGGCTTGCCGCCCGCCGCTGTCGTTTCAAGGCCGGCGGCGTTGTAGCCGACCTTGGCCAGCGCCTGGACATACAGCGGCTTGTTCACCGGATCGGCGAACTTGCGTTCGTCGTGAAGACGCAGGATGTTCTTCTTCCAGTCCTTCTCCGGATCAGCATCGTTCACCCAGCCAGCCTTCGGCTTGGCGGCCAGCAACGCCGGANNTGGCGTCCTGGGCTGTCACCTGAATCATCGGATAGTAGTTCTTGACCCCGGCGTCGTCGATCGGCGTGATCGGCAGGCCCTCCGCGATGAACATGCCACCCGCCGGACTCAGTTGCATCTGCATCGGCGTCGTGCCCGGCGTGCGGTTGCTGATGGTCGAACTATTCAAATTGAGGCCATGATCGAGCGCCGGTTGGGCGCCGAACAAGGCTTGCACCCAGGTCCAGAAGTTGGTCTTGGTCGAACTGATGGTGTTGATCGACCCATAGTGCGGGTCGGTGGTCGGCACCGTGTGATCGGCCAGCGACTGATAAGTGAGCGTCACGCCAGTCGTCGTCAGGGCGTTGGTGGATTTGTTCACCAACTGGGCGTGCAGGTTGTTGTAGGGCGGCAGAATGGAAAATACCGAATAGTCCTTGCCGTCGATGCAATGCATGCCGAGATC